>JABXIV010000214.1 GCA_013372925.1 Alphaproteobacteria bacterium | reverse complement strand
CTCTGTGGCCATGGCCAAAGGCACCATCGCAGCACCGCTTTCTGATGAACAGTTGTGGGACAAGTTCGAAAACTGCACCGGCCGTTTTCTGGACCACGAGCAACAGGAAGCCCTGCGGCAAATCCTGTCGAACATGAAAAGCAACCAGGATGCCCGCACCCTGACCGCTCTGCTTTGATCATTCCCGAAGGATAACGGCGGAAGCCCGGCCCTTACATTTCCCAGCGGATTTGCTTGCCCGCACAAACGGCTTCAAACATCACGCGCTGGCGCTCAAGGCTGTTGGCCATCACGGATTCAACGATGTCCTGCTGGGTATAACCAAGCGCCTTGGCAGATTGAACAATCGCCCGGCTAGAACCCAGGTTACAGCTCAGGTTGAACTCAAGCGCCCACACCTTGCCGTTTGGCTCGATACGGTAATCGAACCGGCCATAATCATAAGGCCAAATATAGCTGTTTACTTGCTTGGTGTAATCGATCAGCTCTGGGAACTTATCCTTGTCAGCAAACAATTCGATCGAAGAACCACCCTTGAAACCGCGCTTCTGTTCATAGGTTACGATATTCAGGCCATCTGCAGCCGGGTTCAGCATTGGATAAAGAATCCATGGCTTGCCAGCCCCCACCACAGGCAGGGTTACGTCTACACCCGGCACGAAGGCTTCCACGATTACATCATGATTGTCTTCCAGCAGGCGTTTCACATGAGGGCGCAGCTCATCCCAATCGGTTGAATGGGCAATACCCCAGGAGGCGGAACTGTTGTTCGGCTTCACCACATAGCGCTCTGCCTCAAAGTCAGGCTTGGGCGCAGAAATATCGGATGTGCGGTAAATCTGCCAATCTGGCGTCGGAATACCAAGCTGGCTGTACATCACCTTGGTCAGGTGTTTGTCGTCCGCAAAACCGCGCATGCTTGGTGGTGCGCCCAAGTATGGCACGGACAGATATTCACCAAGGCAAGAGGCCAGGATTTCGCTGTTGCGGAAGCCACCGCGGTTGAACAGCGTGAAAATGAAGTTCTGTGGGATGCGCTCAAAAAGGGCTTCATAAGTGTTCGAAACGTCCAGTTCCACACCCAGCCCTTCAAGGCATTCCTTGATTTCATTGTGATAGATCGCGTGTGTACCATCATTTTTGTCAAACGAACCGCCAGCAAGAGCATGTTTGGCCAAAAAGAGGACGCGAAGACGCTCCCGGTCTGTATCCTTTATGCGAAGCGGTGACCCTTCGTCATAGAGAAGGTGGTCAAGTGTGATTCCAGACACGGCATTGTCCCTTTAAATATTTATGCTCTGGCGATGTAATGGATACTTCGGCATTTTTGCACCAATAGCCGAGCTTGTACAAGCGTTTGACGGGGATAATTCTTGCAAAGGGGCCTGTCAAGCCTTAGGAAAGCCGGAACCAAAGTCCTAAACTTCCGAAAAGCGGGCCAAAGAATATGACTGAGAGAGTTTACACTGCCATCGTGCTCGCGGCCCAGCGGCCCGGCGTTACGAATCAGGTGGCAGAAACCTTTGGTCAAAGCCATAAATGCCTTGTGCCAATCAATGGCCGCCCCATGCTTGAGCGGGTGCTGGAAAATCTGGTAAAAGCACCAGAGGTTGGTAACATTATTGTGTCCATAGAAGACCCTGAGATCGCCCTGAAGCTGCCTTATGTTAAGGCGCTTGAGGATGCCGGTACCCTCAGCTTTGCACAAAGCGAAAGAACGCTAGCCGACAGTCTTGCAGCTGCAATGGATCAGGCAGGCAACGACGCCATGCCGTTCTTCATCACAGCCGCAGATAATTGCTTCCACACAGACGAAATTGTCAGCTTCTTCCTGCAGGGTGTTACCAAAACCGGCGCTGATGCAGCGTGGGCGATGGCACGCGATGAACTGATCCAGAGAACTTACCCGGGCACGGGCAAGATCACCGGCCGCCACAAGCTGCGCGACGGCATCTGGAGCAACTGCAACATTTATGCGATCTGCAGCCCCGATGCGAAGTTGACAGTAGAAATGTTCCGTGGTGGCGGCCAATTCGGCAACAACAAGAAGAAAAAGGCCCTGATCCCAGTGGTGGGGCTTTGGTCTTTCTTCCTGTACCGCTATGGCCTTGTCACCCTTGAAGGGCTGGCGAAACAGGCAAGCAAGGTATTCAAGATCAATGCACAGGCCATCGAGATGCCGTTTGCCGATGCCCCGATTGATGCCGACGACATGCCATCCTTCAATTTCATCGAGGCCCACCTCAAGGAACGCGAAGGCGACAAGGGCTGATCATAGCCTTCTCCCGCACGTTCTTTTTTTGTTAAGCTGTCACAGGTAATCTGGCAGCATAGCTGCCGATCAAGAAAACGTGGGGAAAGAAAAAGTGCGCGCAGACACAAAAACCACCTTCCGCTCTCTGTATCCATCGATTGAACCCTATGCCAGCGAACGGATCGCCGTTTCCGGTGGGCACGAGATTTACGTGGAGCAGTCTGGCAATCCATCGGGCATACCCATTCTTTTTGTCCATGGTGGCCCGGGTGGCGGCACCAGTCCGATCCAGCGCCGTTTTTTCAACCCGTCTAAATATCGCATTATCCTCTTTGATCAGCGTGGCTGTGGCCGGAGCAGGCCCCATGCCTCGCTTGACCGCAATACAAGCCAGGACCTGATCGACGACATGGAAGTGATCCGCAAGACCCTGAGCGTCGATAAATGGATTTTGTTCGGCGGTTCATGGGGCAGCACGCTGTCGCTTCTGTATGCGGAAGCCCATCCGGCGCATGTGCGCGGCTTGATCCTGCGCGGCATTTTCCTTTCCCGCCAGCGCGAGCTTGACTGGTTCTACCAGCATGGTACCCGGTCAGTATTCCCCGAAGCTTGGGCGCGGTTCGCAAAAATGATCCCGGAAGACGAGCAGCATGATCTGGTAACGGCCTACTATAAGCGCCTGACCGATCCACTCTATGAAGAGGAACGCCTTGCCTTCGCCAAGGAATGGAGCCTGTGGGAAGGCAGCACCGTGACGCTTGTACCGGATGAAGAACAACGCGCCCATTCGGTGGACCCTGTGTTCGCACTGGCCTTCGCCCGCATTGAGGCACACTACTTCAAGAATGGTGGCTTCCTGAAGCACGACAACCAGATCCTGGACGACGCCCACAAGCTGCGCGGCATTCCAACCACAATCGTGCAAGGCCGATATGATGCCATATGCCCGCCAACAAGCGCGTGGGAACTGGCGCAGGAAATGCCGTGGGCAACGCTGAAGATCGTACCCGTTGCCGGCCACTCGGCGTTCGAACCCGCCATCCAGCATGAACTGATCTGCGCCACCGACGCAGCCTGACCGGATACGCACTAGCTGATGCGGCGCTTTGTCTCTTGCGAAGTCCCCTCAATGCAGGCTATTCGGGCAGCAAGAAGGAGATTACCGATGAAGTTTCTGATGACCCTACTGATGGCATTGATGCTTGCCACACCGACCTTTGCCCACGGTGATGACCACGAAGGTGGCATGGTGATTGATGGCGTTTGGGCCCGCAAAACCAGCCGCATGGTCTCTGCTGCGGTATATCTCACGATCAGGAACGACAGCCACCAAATGGACGAACTGGTCGCAGCGCACACGGACGCAGCGGAAAATACGATGATCCACCGGTCCTATGAAGAAGGCGGCATGATGCGCATGGATCATGTGATGAGCGTGCCGATCAAACCGGGCGAAAGCTTTGAGTTTAAGCCGGGCGGTTATCACGTGATGATGATTGGCCTGAAAGCACCCCTTGAAAAAGGCGAAGTATTCCCGCTGACCCTCACTTTCAAAAAGGCAGGCGACGTGCAGGTGATTGTGGAAGTTACCGGCATGATGGGCCCGAAGTAGGCTCTATTTCAACCAGCCTTTAAGCTCGTTGCGGGCAACAGATTCCAGCACCCACATGCCTTGATCCGTGTCATTCAGGCACGGAATATAATGGAAGTGAGTGCCACCGTTCTCAAGGAAGGTTTCCCGCAGTTCCATGTTGATCTCTTCCAGCGTCTCCAGGCAATCCTGTGAAAAGGCCGGGGCCAGAACAGCCAGCTTTTTCACACCTTCTTTTGCCAGCTTTTCCACCGTCTTGTCCGTATAGGGCTGCACCCATTCGGTTGGCCCCACGCGGGATTGGAAGCTTGTGATCAGCTCATCCTCCCCCTTGCCCAACGCTTCCCTGAGCAGCCTGCTGGTTTTGAAACAGTGGCAGGGATAAGGGTCGCCCTTGTCCCAATAGGCTTTCGGGATGGAATGGTATGATGCCAGGATTTTCTCCGGCTGCCAGTCAAGCGTGCCAAGGCTGTCTTTAATACTGGCCGCAAGGGCTGAAGGATATTCAAGCGTATCGCAATAATGCGGCACCGTGCGCACCGACGGCATCCAGCGCATCTCCCGCATTACATCAAACGCCTTTTCATAGGCTGTCGCCGTAGTGGTGGCGCTATATTGCGGATACAGGGCGAACAGGAGGATGCGGTCACACCCCTTATCCCAAAGGGCGGTCAGCCCGTCTTTCACCGAAGGACTGCCATAGCGGAAAGACCATTCCACTTCTGCCGCCTCCCCGAACGCAGCCTGAAGTTTTTCAGCCTGGCTTCTCGCACAGGTACGCAGGGGCGATTCACCCCGGTCATAATCCCATATTTTAGCATAGGCCCTGGCTGATTTGGCAGGCCTGAAGGTCAGGATCGGGCCATAAAGAATCGGCAACCAGATTGGCCGCGGCGTTTCAATCACCCGTGGGTCTGAAAGAAACTCAGCCAGGTAACGCCGCACGGCCCCATAGGTTGGGGCATCTGGCGTACCCAGGGACAGCAACAAAATGCCAAGTTTGCCATGGGCCACTTTCGGGTGATCTGATGGTTTCTCGCTGCTCATACGCCGTGGTCGTTCAGTTGGTTGTTCGCATCTCTCAGGCCCTTCCTACGACAAAAGCGGCCTGTTGGCTCACGAAAAATTATGATTTCTAAAATCGGTGGAATATTAGCGCAGAATACGCACCAGCATGCTGCCCGCTTCGCGCATCGGGTCTGTCGCCACCGCCAGCACCCAACCGTCGTGCGGGGCGGTGTATTTTTCAAGCTCGCGCCCAAACGCATCATAAAGCGTTGCCACCACTTGGCCGCGCGCCACACGTTCCTTCAGGCCCACATGCAACACTGCGATGCCGCCCCGGCCCGCAAAAACATTCGTATAGGCCGAGCCAACGATGGGCTTCACGGGCGGTTCTTCCACTTTGCCCGCCAGCATATGGTGGCTGCGCATCAGGTTCCTCAGGCCCCATACGGCACGGTCGATCAAGTCCCGCTGGAAAACCTTTGGCGCGCCCACCTCAAACGTCACGGCCGGGATGCCCTCTTTCACCAGGCTTGTTTCCACCGTGCCTTCCTGCCCGGAATCATTCTTGATCATATCAGGCCCAAGCGCGAACGCCGCTGCCTTGGCCTGATAGTTGCCGAAATCTGCGAACACAAACAGCGGGTAAGCTGATCCGCGTGTCTGGGTGTGCAAATCAACTGCGATGTCCGCATTGGGCTTGATCAACCCTTCCCACAGCGCGCCCACATAGCGCCCGGCGATTGAGCCTTCATCACCACCACGGCCCGGAAAATTACGGTTCAGGTCCACCAGCGACCCGCCGCCCGTTGATACCGGGAAGCGCCTGTTATTTGCCATAATGCCCGGCGGGTTCACACCCGGCACAGCAATCACAGTTCCTTTAAGCGTGGCAGCATCCAGCGACGCCAGCAGCTTGTGCAGCACACCGATGCCGTTCAGTTCATCCCCATGCACAGCAGCCGTTAGCATCAGCCGCGTGCCCTCAGCCGCGCCCTTCACCACGGCCACCGGCACATGGATTGGCGCACCTGTGTTGCGCCACCCGGCCCGGAAATAGTAATCATGACGGCCCGTCGGCAGGTTTTCGACAGCAAGGCTGGTGATAACCGGAAGGCCTTCCACCCGGTCGCCCGTATCCTGAATGCCATTTGCAGGCGCAGCGGCTTCATCAGCAAACGAACCTGCACCAGTGCCCGCAAAGGCGGCACAAACCAGAACCATCAGGAGGCGGAGAAATCTCATCGCTGTGCATTCCTTTCTTCTGCCAATGCTGCCTGTTTCACCTTGCAGGCGCCATCATCGCAACAGACAGGGCCATATTGCAAATATGTAATGCAATATCATCCAGAAATGTAATGGAATATCATCCAGAAATTTGCCTTGCACATCAGGGGATTATCGGGCCAAACTGGGATCATAAACAAGGAAAGCATTATGGGCGCACACTGCTGTCATGAGGTGAAGTTCGAGGGGATGGACCCGCGCTATAAACGCGCGCTTGTTGTGGTCATTTTCATCAATGCGCTCATGTTCATCATTGAAATGCCCATGGGTTTTGTGGGCGCGAGCCAAGCCCTGAAAGCCGATGCCCTTGATTTCCTTGGCGATACATTCACCTACGCGCTGTCGCTTTATGTGATTGGAAAATCGGGCACAATGCGGGCCAAAGCCGCCCTATTCAAAGGGCTCAGCCTTTCTGCTATGGGCCTTTGGGTGCTGGGGTCCACCATCTATACAGTTTTTTACCTCAACCAGCCGACGGCCTTCATCATGGGATCTGTGGGCGCGGCGGCGCTTGCCGCGAACGTCGCAAGCGTGCTGTTGCTGATGCGCTTCAAGGATGGTGACGCAAATGTCCGTTCCGTTTGGCTGTGCAGCCGCAACGATGCCATCGGCAACATTATGGTGATGGTTGCCGCCTCAGGCGTGTGGGCCACAGGCACCGGCTGGCCGGATGTGATTGTGGCCGGCATCATGGCAACGCTTTTCCTTTCGGGGTCCATCACCATCATCCGGCAAGCCGCGCATGAGCTTGCCCATCACCGCACAGCGGCAGCAGAATAGCAGGGGCTGGTTAGGTGGGGCGCACACAATGGACCTTGTTTGGCACTAAACGCTTCCTGCCGCTTTTTATCACCCAGTTCCTTGGCGCGTTGAACGACAACCTGTTCAGGCAGGCACTGATCATGCTGATCACCTTCCGGCTTGCAGCGGAGGTAGGCACCCACCCGGCAGTGTTGAACAACCTGGCCATCGGCCTTTTCATCCTGCCCTATTTCCTGTTTTCAGCGCTTGCGGGCCAACTGGCCGACAAGTTTGAAAAATCGCGACAGATCGTATGGATCAAGATTTGGGAAATTGGCCTGATGGTGGTTGGCGCTTTCGCTTTCTACACCTCCAGCCTGCCACTACTGATTGCTGTGCTTTCGGGCCTTGGGCTGCAAAGCACCTTCTTTGGCCCAATCAAATACGGCATCCTGCCAGACCTGATGAAAGACGATGAGCTTCTAAGCGCCAATGCGCTTGTGGAGGCAGGCACCTTCATTGCCATCCTGATCGGTATCATCATCGGCGGCTTGATGGTGGTGCAGGGCGAAAATGGTGGCCT
This sequence comes from Alphaproteobacteria bacterium, assembly GCA_013372925.1. Taxonomy (GTDB): domain Bacteria; phylum Pseudomonadota; class Alphaproteobacteria; order Sphingomonadales; family Kordiimonadaceae; genus Kordiimonas. Next base: position 8,925 of record JABXIV010000214.1, on the reverse strand, counting down.
TATGGTATCCGCCCTGATGATCGGACTTGCCATTATCGGTACGCTTTCGGGCCGCATGGTGCCGAAAACAGGCCGCGCCGCCCCTGACCTTGAGCTTGATTTCAATATCTTCCGCGCAACTGGCCAGCAGCTTAAAAGCGCATGGAACAGCCCTATTGCCCGCCCCGCCATCATCGGCATTAGCTGGATATGGCTTTATGGGTCGATCTACATCACCCAGATCCCCGATATCGTGAAGAACCGGCTGGGTGGTGATGAAACAGTGGTCACACTGATCATCGCCGGTTTCTCAATCGGCATCGGTGTAGGCTCGCTTCTGTGCAGCAAAATTTTGAAAGGCCATGTATCCGCGAACCTGGCCAAACCAGCACTGCTGGCGCTCGCTGTTGTCAGCCTCGTCTTCTGCCTTGCCCTGCCAGATACGTCGGCCGCCGCGATCGCGCCAGAAAACCTGCTGTCACTGGGGGCGTTTCTTTCCCATCCGGTGAACTGGCTGATTGTGACAGCGCTGATCGGCGTTGCCATCACTGCAGGCATGGTGATCGTACCACTTTATGCGATCCTGCAGGCCCACACACCGCGGGCTGAACGATCCCGAATGATTGCCGCGAATAACATTTTCAACAGCGCGTTCATGGCGGGCGGCACCATCATTGCAGCAGGGCTGATTGCGACTGGCCTGAGCACCGCACAAATCCTTGTGCTTTACGCCCTTGCAAACGGTCTGATCCTGCCTGCGGCATCCAGCCTGAAAACACGGCTTGCCACAGCCGACTGATACTCAGCGCTTTGCAGCCACAGCCAAAATTGATACATTTGAATCAAAGGGTTGTGAGAAAGCCCTTCGCCTGCAATAGTGGCGCAAGGAGGACAAATAAGTGACACGCATCTTCAGCCGCCGCAAACGCCCGGTCCTTGAGGCAATGGGACAGATTTTCATATTTCTGTCGGTCGTTGGTGCTGTGCTTTACGGTGGTGGCTGGTACCCAGAAGGGCTGTTGTGGCAGCTTCTGACCAAGGCCAGCGCCGTTACATTCCTTGCCCTTTTTGTGGCCGTAAATATCCGTACCTTTGGCCACGCGCTGCTATTTCTGGCGCTGCTTGCATCGGTTTCCGGCGATGTGCTGATCGCCATGCCACACGAGCAGGCCTTTATGCGGGGGCTTCTGGGCTTTATGGTCGCCCATGTGATCTTCATCGTTCTGTATGTTACGAACCGGCGCCCAATGAAAGAGATTGGCACCGTGCCGATCCGGCTCGCATCGCTTTTATGGGTATTTGCCTTCGTTTCAGGTTTTGCACTGAATGACATGCTTGGCGATATGCGCATGTATGTCTTTACCTACACTGCTGTATTGACCGCCATGGCAACCGCCGCCCTTCTCAGCAAATTTCCGCTCCGGCTTACGGGCATCGGTGCAGTGCTTTTCATTGCATCAGACGCTGCCTTGGGCGCACGCCAGTTCATCCCAAGTGTACCGGAATATATGGGCTATTTCGTTTGGGTCACCTATTATGCATCCGAACTGATGATGACCATGGGTGTCATGCTGACAGACGACCGACCAACCAATTTCGGCGGATATCGATTTGACTAAGGCGCCCCTTCGCCTTAAATCGGACTCCCACCCCCCATTATGGAACAAAGGTCATGATCACCGTGGATCGGGACAAAAAGAAGCTACAGAAAAAAGCAGCGACGCTTGTTGAGGCGTTGCCTTACATGCGCAAATATACCGGCGAAACCTTCGTCGTGAAATATGGTGGTCACGCCATGGGCGACGAAAAGCTGGCCCACCAGTTCGCTGAAGACATCGCGCTTCTGAAACAAGTGGGCATCAACCCGGTTGTTGTCCACGGCGGCGGCCCGCAAATTGGCGATATGCTGAAGAAGCTATCGATCCAGACCGAATTCATTGATGGTCTGCGCGTTACATGCAAGGCAACCGTGGATGTTGCCGAAATGGTGCTGTGCGGCTCCATCTGCAAATCCATTGTGGCCGATATTAACCGCGCGGGTGGCAGGGCCATTGGCCTTTCCGGCAAGGATAGTTCCCTCGTTACCGCCACGAAAATGGAGCGCACGAAGCCAGACCCAGATAGCAATATCGAAAAGGTGATCGACCTTGGCTTTGTTGGCGAACCCACGCATGTGGACCCCACCATCCTGAAGCAAAGCATAGAGAACGGGTTGATCCCGGTTATCTCCCCGATTGCACCGGGTGAGGACGGCAACACCTACAACATCAATGCCGACACCATGGCAGGTGCCATTGCCAGCGCCATGGGCGCGCGTCGCTTCTTCCTGCTGACCGATGTACCCGGCGTGCTGAGCAAGGAAGGCGAGATGCTGACCGAGCTTGACCACGAAGATATCGACCGCCTGAAGAAAGATGGCACCATCACCGGCGGCATGATCCCGAAAGTGGAAACATGCGTGAAAGCCGTTGAAGCGGGCGTGAACGGTGCGGTTATTCTTGATGGCCGCGTAACGCACGCCATCCTGCTGGAAATCTTCACCGAAAGCGGCGCGGGTACACTGATCCGGCCCTAGGCACTCTTTCGCCTTGCTGGGCCAATTTTCCTTTAAAGGATTGGCCCAGTTATCCCGGTAAATATGTGTGTGAACGCCGCTAAGCCTGTTCGACAAAATAGCTCAGGTGCCAATCCAGCTCATTTTCATCGATCGGATAGTCTTTACCGTTTTTAGCTGCCAGAAGCTGTGCGGTCGGCACCAAGGCATACTTGGTCTGAAGCTCATAGGCTGTGCGCATGGATAGCTGCGCCCGCCATGCAAGGGCTGTAACAGCACGACCGCTTTTCGAATGGATGATCTGGCGTACGGTCTTGGCCGGAATATCGGCCATCACGGCAAGGCACTGCAGCAACAGCTCCCGCCGGTTTTCTTCTATCTGCTCCAGGATGAACTCATCATTCAAGAGGCCCCGTTCGAAGAAGTCCATCGCCTGCTTCGCCATGGCTTGTTCTTCCTCATCCCCGACCCGTTCGCTCAACAAACGGTCACGCACCCGTTCAAGCAGCTCCTCTGCCTGCTCTTCAGGCAGTTCCGCCTGTTCCATCATCGCATGAACTAGGGCAGAAGCTACAAAACCTGCAATGCGTTTCATCGCCCGCATGGAAAGTTGCGGCCGAAGAGCAACGGGTTCATGCAGATCTTCCACCGATTGGGCCTGATCGATGATCTGGTCCAGCGTATCTTCCCTGATCTGGGCATTCTCGTTTGTCAGCAGCGCAGAGATTGCAGGCACATCAAGCGTGGCGGCAATATCCTGCGACACATCTTCGCTAACCAGCGCACGGCTGGCGATGGATTCCAGTGCGGCAGACGACGCGCCCGCGGCGATAATCTCGCGCAGGTCTTCATCGTTCAACAAAGGTGAATATTGCAGGATCGGGCCGCAAACGATGTCTTCCACGTCGCGCGCCAGTTTTTCAACGATCGCTTTCGGAACACTGTCAGCGCTCTTGATCTCCTGCGCTACATAAGCCCGCACCTTTGGCAGTTGGTCTGCCGCCAGCGCCTCCAGCACCTTGATGGCTTTTTCGCGCAGCGCTTTTTGTTCACCCGCATCAAGACCCGGCACAAGGCGCCCGATCTTACGCGCCAGCTCAGATCGCACTTCTTCATCTTCGTCACTGGTCAGCTTTTCGGCTGCCTGAATGGGCGTAGAGGGGTTCTGGGCAATGGCCCTGCGAATTTCAGGCGAAGCATCTTCTGCCAGATAGTATAGAACTTCAGGCCGGGCGTCCGTTCGGTGCGCCAAGGCTTGCTTCTGCCCCTGCGAGCCCTCTGTCAGGATGCGCTGCTCATCTTCCTGGGTCAGTGTCTCGGGAAGATTTTTTTCCTTGTTCGACTTGCCGCCAAGCAAAGATTTCAGTTTACCCAGCATATTCGTCGGCCCCCTTCTTCGCCGTCAGGTCTTCGCCTGATACTTCCTTGCGCTGCGCAATAGCGACGTCCCCACGCCCCGCTTCCTTTACATCATAAAGCACTGCATCCGCTTTCTCTGCAAGCTGTTCAAAAGTTTGGTCCCTGCCTGCGACAGAAGGACAAATACCGATCGAAGCACCCAGCTTCAGGTCTGTAGCGCCGATTTCGCTACGCACGTCAGGCATTGCCTGAATAAGGGCCTGTGCCTTCTTCGCTGCATCCTCTGCCGTCATATCTTCGAGCCAGAGGATAAATTCATCACCACCGTAGCGTCCGGCGAAATCACAAGGGCGGATCATCGCCTCCATCCGTTCAGCCACTTTCTTGAGCGCAGTATCCCCCGCCTTGTGCCCAAGCGTATCGTTAATTTCCTTGAAATGGTCCAGATCGATAAAGATCAGGCAACCGGAAAGGCCGGTCCGGCTTTGGTGCTGGAGGCGTCGTTCCACCGCCTCGGTAATTGCCCGGCGGTTCATCAGGCCCGTAAGTTCATCCTTGCTGGACAGGCGGTAAAGCGTTTCAATCAGTTCCGCCTTGCCAAAGGCAGCCGTCAACACATCCACCACACCGCTGAGCAGTTCGATTTCAAGCTCTGACCACGGGCTGACGCTCGTATCCCTGCCGACAATCATCATCCCCAGCACTGTGTCGCCGCGTTGCATGCGCAAAGCCAGATGTTGCCTTCCGGAACCGCTCTCAAACGGCATCACTGCCTGATCGGCGGCAATCAGCTTTGCCCAGATCGTGTCCATATCCAGGATTTCATGATAGGTCCCAACGATGGAACTGGGCACCAGCCCTTCCGCATAATGCATAGCCGCCCAAACCATATCAGCGCGCAACACTTCCTGAAGCGCCGCTGATGCGCTATCGAACAGGTCTTCCGCGCTTTCAGCCGTGTTCAGGATGCCTGTTATCCGCTGCAGCAGCATGAATTTCAGGCCATCCTGCTTGGTTTTGCGCGCGGCCAGAAACCGTTCTGACATATCCCGGCACGTGCCGCGCAAGCCGACCTGTCGGCCTTCTGCGTCAAGCTGGGGGTGCACAGTGAAATGCAGCCAACGGCGCTCGTCGCCCGCAAACTGGATCGCGACATTTTCAAACTGGGCCTCATGGCGGGCTGCAAAAGGGTTTCGCACAGGTGCATCCCCATCGGGCCAGAAAATCCGTGATGCGTTTTGCCCCAGCCATAACTCAGTTTGCTGACCGAATGCCTCAGGCGGCGTGATAAAACGAAAACGTTGCCGCTCATTCAGTTCAAACGCCACATCAACCGAGGCATCAAGCAATGCCTTCAGCATGGTGCGGCTTTTCAATAGCGCGTCTGTCACCTTATCCGGCAGGGTCGTATCCCGCGTGACAATCACACACTCATCACCCTGCGGCACTGCAACCAGCCAGTATGTTGACCCCTTGTCTTCGATCCGGGCATCTGTTGGCAAGCCGGAAGACAGGGCGTCATCAACGGTCTGGTGCAAGGGGCCTGTGTCGGCTTCCCAAAGCTTTACAAGGGGTTCCGCAGACGGGCTTTGATCCAGAACATTACCCTGCGCATCAACCCTGAATGCGCTGGATTTGGACTGGCTCAAGCCACTTGCTGATCCAAGCTTTTTCCTAAGCGAAACCACATTACTCCTTCCGCGTTCATCCTGAAATCAGATTGCCCGAAAACACACCTAATGTCACAAAAACAATCAAACATATGGTTAATCTAGATTTAATCGCCTTTTGGACATATGCATAGACCCATGTCAGAATTCAAAAAACAAAGCTTCCATTCCCTGTTCGACACCCCACGCGATGTGTGGGTATTTGACTTGGACAACACGCTCTATGCCGCTGAATGCGACCTGTTCAGCCAGGTAGACCGGAAAATCGGCGAGTATGTGCAGTCCCTTCTTGGGCTGGATGCCGGTGACGCCCGTAAAGTGCAGAAACAGTATCTGCTGGAACATGGCACCACACTGAAAGGCCTGATGGCACACCATGATGTTGACCCCTACCATTATCTGGATAGCGTGCATGACATCGACTTCTCCCCCATCCAGGAAGACAAACGCCTTCGGGAAGCCATTGAAAAGCTGCAAGGGCGTAAAGTGGTATTCACCAATGCTGACGCCAAATATGCCTCGCACGTGTTGAAGCGCCTGGGCATTGAAGACCAGTTCGAGGATATTTTCGATATTCACGAAGCCCGACTGGAGCCCAAACCCAAACCCACCGTATACAACCAGTTCATTGCCAAATATGGCATTGATCCCAACCGCGCTGTCATGTTCGAAGACATGGCCCGAAACCTGATCCCCGCGCACGCCATGGGCATGGGCACCGTTTGGATCAACACGGGCAGCGTGTGGGGACAGGCCGACCATGATCCGGAAATCGTGCACGCAGAAACCAATAACCTGACTGACTGGCTGCACGCTTTTTTGAATCGATAAGTAAGGAATTCTAGGGCGCAAGCGCCCCGCCTTTCATTGACTTGGCGGGTGCTAGCGCTATTGTTCATGCCAATTTTGTATGAAGTCTAGCGCCAAGGAACCGGAGCCATGAGCCAACTGGAAACCATCATCAATGAAGCCTTCGACAATCGCGATCAGGTAAACACCGCCACAAGTGGTGAAATCCGCGATGCTGTCGAGACCGCATTGACCCTTCTCGACAGCGGCGAAGCGCGCGTGGCTTCCAAGGAAAATGGCGAATGGGTGGTGAACCAGTGGCTGAAGAAAGCGGTACTGCTGTCTTTCCGCCTGAACGACATGGAAACCATCGCTGGCGGACCGGGCGAAAACACCAACTGGTGGGATAAAGTTCCATCAAAATTTGAAGGTTGGGGCGACACCCAGTTCCGTGATGCTGGCTTCCGCGCCGTGCCGGGCGCCATCGTTCGCCGGTCGGCCTTTATTGGCAAGGGTGCGGTTCTTATGCCGTCTTTTGTGAACTTGGGCGCCTATGTGGATGAAGGGACCATGGTTGATACATGGGCCACAGTTGGAAGCTGTGCCCAGATCGGCAAGAACGTGCATATTTCAGGCGGTGCCGGCATCGGCGGCGTTCTGGAGCCACTTCAGGCTGGCCCGGTTATCATTGAAGACAATTGTTTCATTGGCGCCCGGTCAGAAGTGGCCGAAGGTGTGATTGTGGAAGAAGGCGCGGTTCTTTCCATGGGCGTTTTCCTGGGCGCTTCCACCAAGATTGTTGACCGCGAAACAGGCGAAATGTTCATGGGCCGCGTACCAGCCTATAGCGTGGTCGTTCCGGGCACACTGCCGGGCAAGCCACTGCCCGACGGCACCCCTGGACCAAACCTTGCCTGCGCGGTTATTGTGAAGCGGGTGGATGAGCGCACGCGGTCAAAAACCTCTGTGAATGAACTTCTGAGAGACTAGTTGAATGGCAAGCCTAGATCCCATTGCCCTTAGCCAGGAACTGATCCGGCATGAAAGCGTAACCCCCGACAAGGGCGATGCGCTTGATCATCTGGCAAGCGTGCTTGAAGGACTGGGCTTCAACTGCGAAAAACTGGTTTTCGAAGAAGAAGGCCATGCGCCAGTGCCCAACCTCTATGCCCGATTGGGCAGTGAGGAACCCAACTTCTGCTTTGCGGGCCATACCGATGTGGTGCCGGTGGGCGCGAGCGATCACTGGTCAGTAAATCCGTTCGCTGCCGAAGTGAAAGACGGCCAGCTATACGGCCGCGGCGCATCCGACATGAAATCCGCCATCGCAGCCTTCGTGGTGGCTACTGAACGCTTCCTTGAGAAAGTGGGCGATGGGCGCAAAGGATCGATTTCCTTCCTTATCACCGGCGATGAAGAGGGTGACGCTGTCAATGGCACCAAAAAGGTGCTCGACTGGATGCGCGACCGGGACGAAAAAATCGATATGTGCCTGGTGGGTGAGCCCACCAACCCCACGGAAATGGGCCAGATGATCAAGATCGGCCGCCGCGGCAGCCTGCACGGCATTATCACAGTTCACGGCATTCAGGGGCATGTGGCCTACCCGCATGTGGCCAAAAACCCTATCCCCGATCTTGTAAAACTGCTGGCCACGCTTGAAGCCCCGCTAGACAAAGGCAATGACCGTTTCCAGCCCTCGAACCTTGAGATCGTGAATATTGATGTAGGCAATGAAAGCCACAATGTTATCCCGGCAGAGGCCAAGGCCCGCTTCAATGTGCGCTTCAATAATGAATATACGCCCGAAGCCCTCCAGAGCGAGCTGACCCGCCGAATGGGCTGCGCCGGTGTTGATTATGACATCACCTGGTGGCTGTCAGGCGACAGCTTCTTAACACCCGCCGGACCGCTTTCTGATGCAGTACAGGATGCCGCCAAAGAACGCCTGGGTGTAGAGCCTGAGCTTTCCACCACGGGCGGCACTTCAGACGCGCGCTTCATCAAGGATATGTGCCCCGTTGTGGAATTCGGGCTTGTAGGCGCCACCATGCACAAGATCGATGAGCATGTCGCCGTGGCTGACATTCAGGCCCTGACAGACATCTATGAAGGCGTGCTGACCCGCCTGCTCGGCGAATAGTTAACCTAAATTAATTCTAGTTTCCGCAAATCCGCCCCCTTCGTACATTTGTCACAGAAGGTGCGTAGGCTTCCCCCTAAGACGAACTGAAGGCGCTATGGCTATCGCTTTTAGCAAGCGAGAACATGCGCGGCTTCTTGGTGGAGTTCGTGGCAATTCCGGTTGCGACAGCGAATTAGAGAATTTTACCACCTCCCTGAGCCCCTGGGCTCCCCGAGGCCTTGTGTCAATACTCTGGCACGGGCCTCAACTTTATTGGGGGGGCTGACTGTTTCGTTGCCCTGGTCATTCGCCCAGATTATCCGCCCAGATTATTCGCTCAGATTATTCGCCGCGCAGGCTGGCGATATTGGCTTCCCAGTTTGCACCGTCAAAATCACCGATATCCACACTTTCAATCGTTGCCGTATCGATGCAGTTCAGGTTCACCG
>JABXIV010000032.1 GCA_013372925.1 Alphaproteobacteria bacterium | reverse complement strand
TGTTTCTTCATATTCGCGCACGCGGCGGCTGGCGCCTTGGTAATCCGTATAGGCAACATCACGGATATAGGTGCGCGGCACAATTTTTCCGTTGATGAACAGTCGGCCTTTTGTCATTTGCACGGTATCACCGGGCAGGCCAATCACTCGTTTGATAATGTGGGATTTCTGCGGTGGCTTGAAAACAACAACGTCGCCGCGGTCGGGTGTGTCGGCAAAAAGCCGGTCTTCCGGCACGAAAGAGGGCTGGAACGGTACGCTATAGCGGTTATAGCCATATGAAAATTTGGCGACAAACAGGCGGTCACCTACTTCAAGTGTCGGTTCCATGCTGCTGGAAGGAATATGAAAACTGGACCATCCCGCCGTGGTGAACGCCAGAAAGAACAGGGTGATTGAGGTAAGATCAAAGATAAGGCGGCGCATGGATTTCACCATTTTTGATTTTAGTCGATCACGTTGAAGAAGCGACCAAGCGGGATGCCAACAGGGCAGAAGATTTCCTTGCCCTGATCACAGTCATACAGGCTGAAAGTGGTGATCTGCGCGCGGCCCACCAGATACTTGTGCGCCACATAGCCCATGTCGTGCAGATAGCGGCTGTCGGCGCTGCCATCACGGTTATCGCCCATCATGAAATAATGGCCTTCGGGCACAACATAGAGGCTGGTGTCATCCAGCATTTTCGGGCCATCGTCGTGGCGCTCGTAAATGCGGTGTTTCAGGCCGTTTGGCAGTTCTTCCACATATTCACGTACGCGGCGTTCCATGCCTTTATAATCGGTATAGGCAACATCGCGAATATAGGTGCGCGGCACGATCTTGCCGTTGATAAACAGGCGGCCTTTTGTCACTTGCACCGTATCGCCCGGCAGGCCGATAACGCGTTTGATGAAATCATTGCTGCCCTTGTAGGGAAGCGTGAAAACAACAACGTCGCCACGCTCGGGCGCGTCATCAAACAGGTGGTCTTCCGGCAGGAATTCGGGATCGAACGGCACGGAATAACGGCTATAACCATAAGAAAGCTTTGAAACGAAAATCCGGTCGCCTACCTCGAGCGTTGGTTCCATGCTGCCTGATGGAATATGGAAGCTGGACCAGCCGAAAGTCGTGAAGATCAGGAAGAAAAGAATGATACCGCCCAGATCCTTCAGAAGCACCAGCGCTTCGTTTTGATCCTTGTGGTCTTTGCCGTTTTTTTCACCCTTGGTCGCAGGGTTGGCTGTATTGGTCATATGTTTCCGCCCGAATACTGTCGTTTTTATCGTTCTTTGAGCTGCGATATATCTCGCGGTATTTCTGGCGAGTTTAGCCGCTGCCTTCCTATTTTCAATCATTGTTTGGCCGGGGTAAGGCCCCATGCCCGGCTTAATATCGTCAAGCCCATCTTCTTTAAAGGCTTTTCGCCGCGAAAAAACTTACAAATTTTATTTGGCCTTACCCTTGCGACAGGCCGGCGCGCACCTTATATAGCCCTTGAAACAGGCTGTTTGCCGGATGTTTTGGCAAAGCAGCTGATTGAACCAAAAACACGAACCCTAAGAGGCTGTGATAGGGTGCCATCTGGGCCCAGGCAGTCGGCTTACAACGGGAAGAGGTAATATAATGGGTAAAGTTATCGGTATCGACCTGGGTACGACCAACTCATGCGTATCCATCATGGACGGGTCCAAACCTAAAGTAATTGAAAATTCCGAAGGCGCGCGTACAACGCCGTCGATCGTTGGTTTTACCGACGAGGGCGAGCGTCTTGTTGGTCAGGCTGCGAAACGTCAGGCTGTAACCAATCCGGGCGACACACTGTTTGCTATCAAACGCTTGATCGGCCGCACGTTCGACGATCCTACCACCAAAAAAGACATCGACATGGTTCCCTACAACATCATCAAAGCGGATAGCGGTGATGCGTGGGTGGAAGCCAAGGGCGAGAAATACTCCCCGAGCCAGGTGTCTGCGATGATCCTTCAGAAAATGAAGGAAACCGCTGAAAGCTATCTTGGTGAAAATGTAGACCAGGCCGTGATTACCGTGCCTGCATACTTCAACGACGCCCAGCGCCAGGCAACGAAAGATGCCGGCAAGATCGCGGGCCTTGAAGTTCTGCGTATCATCAACGAGCCAACGGCTGCGGCACTTGCTTACGGTCTTGAAAAAGAAGATGGCCACACAATCGCTGTGTTCGACCTTGGTGGCGGTACATTCGACGTATCCGTTCTCGAAATCGGTGACGGTGTGTTTGAAGTGAAATCCACGAACGGTGACACATTCCTTGGTGGTGAAGACTTCGACATGCGCCTTGTTGATTACCTTGCTGACGAGTTCAACAAGGAAAACGGCATCGACCTGCGCAAGGACAAAATGGCCCTTCAGCGCCTGAAGGAAGCTGCCGAAAAAGCGAAGATCGAGCTTTCCAGCTCTACGCAGACCGAAGTGAACCTGCCGTTTATCACGGCGGATGCTTCCGGCCCGAAACACCTTCAGATCAAACTGACCCGCGCCAAGCTTGAAAGCCTGGTTGAAGACCTGATCAAACGCACGCTTGAGCCTTGTAAGAAAGCGCTCAAGGACGCAGGCCTCGCGGCTGGCGAGATCGACGACGTTGTTCTGGTGGGTGGTCAAACCCGTATGCCTAAGATCCAGGAAGTTGTGAAAGACTTCTTCGGTCGTGAGCCACACAAGGGTGTGAACCCGGATGAGGTTGTGGCCATGGGTGCTGCCATTCAGGCAGGCGTTCTGCAGGGTGACGTGAAAGACGTTCTGCTTCTGGATGTAACCCCGCTGTCGCTGGGCATCGAGACGCTGGGCGGTGTGTTCACTCGTTTGATCGAGCGCAACACCACGATCCCGACGAAGAAGGCGCAAGTCTTCTCCACTGCGGAAGACAACCAGGGTGCCGTTACCATCCGCGTCTTCCAGGGTGAACGCGAAATGGCTGCAGACAACAAGCTGTTGGGCCAGTTCGATCTGGTGGGTATCCCACCGGCCCCACGCGGTGTGCCACAAATTGAAGTGGCCTTCGATATCGACGCCAACGGCATCGTGAATGTGTCCGCGAAAGACAAAGGCACAGGTAAGGAACAGCAAATCCGTATCCAGGCTTCTGGCGGTCTGTCTGATGAAGACATCGAGCAGATGGTGAAGGATGCTGAAGCCAACGCCGAAGCAGACAAGACCCGCAAGGAACTTGTGGAAGCCAAGAACCAGGCTGAAGCGCTTGTTCACTCTTCCGAGAAAAACCTCGAAGAGCACAAGGACAAGGTTTCCGACGAAGACAAGTCTGCGATCGAAGCCGCTGTTGCTGAGCTGAAGACTGCGCTTGAAGGCGAAGATGTTGAAGCCATCAAGGCGAAGACAGAAGCGCTGGCACAGGCATCCATGAAACTTGGCGAGCAAATCTACAAGGCAAGCCAGGAAGAAGCGGCCCATGCCGGTGACGAAAGCGAAGTCGAAGCCGCAGACAAGGCCGCGAAAGCAGCCGAAGACGGTGACGATGTTGTCGATGTTGACTTCGAAGAAGTTGACGATAACGACAAGAAATAAGGTGGCCGCCTGACGCCATACCAGTCTCTTGCGCCGCCTCTGGATTTCTGGAGGCGGCGTCCGAGTTTAAAGGCGCGGCGACAAAAGCGGAGAACCGCCTATGTCTAAAGCAGATTATTACGAGCTTCTTGGCGTGCCCAAGGATGCTGACGAAAAAGCGCTCAAGAGTGCGTTTCGTAAAGCGGCGATGAAGTATCACCCGGACCGCAACCCGGATGACGCAGAAGCCGAAAAGAAATTCAAGGAAATCGGTGAAGCCTACGAGGTTCTGAAGGACCCCGAAAAGCGCGCAGCCTATGACCGGTATGGTCATGCAGCCTTTGAAGGCGGCATGGGTGGGCCGGGTGCGGGCGGTCATCATGGCGGTGCAGGCTTTGATTTCTCTGACGTGTTCGAAGAATTCTTCGGTGATTTCATGGGTGGCGGCGGTGGCCGCAGGCGTCGCGGTGGCGGTGGGCCGGGTCGCGGCAGTGACCTGCGCTTCAACATGGAAATCTCGCTTGAGGAAGCCTTCCGCGGCAAGGAAGACAAGATCAAGGTGCCAACCTCTGTGGCCTGCGAACCCTGCAGCGGCACGGGCGCGGAACCGGGGTCGAAGCCGGAAGTGTGCGACACCTGCGGCGGTGCCGGTAAAGTACGCGCCAGCCAGGGGTTCTTCATGGTGGAACGCACGTGCCCGAAATGTCAGGGCAATGGTTCGATCATCCTTAATCCTTGTAAATCCTGCCATGGTGCGGGCCGGGTAAGGAAAGAGAAGACGCTTCAGGTCAAGATCCCGAAAGGGGTTGAAGAAGGCACGCGCATTCGTCTTGCCGGCGAAGGCGAAGCGGGCAGCCGCGGCGGGCCGTCTGGCGACCTGTATATTTTCCTGACCATCAAGCCGCACCCGATCTTCAAGCGAGATGGTGACATGCTTTATTGTCAGGTGCCGATCCCGATGACCAAAGCCACGCTTGGCGGCACCATTGAAGTGCCGACCATTGAAGGCAAGCGCGCCCGGATCAAAATCCCTGAAGGGACGCAGTCTGGCCGCCAGTTCCGCCTGAAGGGCAAGGGCATGCCTGAGCTGAATGGTGGCTTTGTGGGTGACATGATCGTTGAGATGAACGTGGAAACGCCGACAAACCTTAACAAGAAGCAACGTGAGCTTCTGGAAGAGTTCGCAAAAGAAGGCGGCGACACGATCTCGCCCCGGTCTGAAGGCTTCTTCTCCAAGGTCAAGGACCTGTGGGACGACCTGACCGAATAGGACAGGCGTTAAACCAGAACACAAAAGCCGCCTCCAATCTCGGGGCGGCTTTTTTATTCGAAATAATTGGTCAGAAGGGTGGTGATCTCATCGATCAGGGCATCTGCGGTGGCCTCATCGTCTTCTTCTATGGCCTGGTCGATCAACACGGAAAGCGCGGTCACAGCCGTGCGCAGCATGGCGCCGCGCCGCTTTGGGGGAAGCTCGGTGCCTGCAACGTCAAGCGACTTTCGAACAAGGTCATCAAGCCGGCTATTTGGCCCCGGCGTTACTTCCCAAAGGCTTGCATGGGCGTTTTCCCACCGGGTAAGCGCCCTGAAGGTGGGGTGTTCCCTCGCGGCCTTCCAGAAAACCCGGAACAGCGCTTCGTGGGTTTTCCTGAAGCCTTGGCCGGGCGTCAGGGTTTCCAGTGTTTCGGCAACAGCGCCGGTCACCTCATCGAAGGCCACATGGTGCAACAGCACAAGAATGTCGTTCTTGTCTTTGAAATAACGATAGATGGACCCAACAGGGATGCCAGCTTCCTGCGCGATCGATGTGGTGCTGACAGCGTCGATGCCGTCGCGGCGAACAATCGCTTCCGTGCAGGCGATGATCTTTTCGCGCCGGGCTTTGGCGCGCGCCTGTATCGGTTTTTTTGTCGTGTCCAAAACATCTGTCATCGGTGCCGGCATCTCCCTGAAGCCCTTTTACCCCAAACCGCAGTTTAGTCCAGCTATCTTAAAAATGAAACAGTTTCACTTTTCCTTGACGAAAAGACAAAGCTTCGGCAGTGTGGCATCATCAGTTGATCTGTCCATTGGGTTGGGAACCGGTGGAAAAGGGGGAAGCAATGACCAAGCTTAAACACGTCCTTGTGGCGCTTGTCGCCTTTGTGGCTGCACCAATTGTCCAGGCGCAGGATACTGTTATGCGTATTGAGGCCGGCGGCGATTTTCAGGAAGCGCTTCAGGAAGCGCTGATCCTGGCCGAACCGGGCACCACTATCGAACTGCCGGAAGGTTTCTTTGAATTCACGTCAGCGCTGTCGCTTGATGTGGCAGACATCACCGTTCGCGGTGCGGGCATGGACAAAACCATTCTGTCTTTCAAGAGCCAGATCAGCGGGTCCGAAGGGCTTTTGATCACGTCAAACCGGGTCAGCATCGAAGACCTCGCGGTTGAAGACACACCGGGTGACGGCATCAAGGCCAAGGGCGTGGACACAATCTCTTTCCGCAACGTACGTGTGGAATGGACCCGCGGCCCGAACGCAGAAAATGGCGCATACGGCCTGTATCCGGTGGAATCGAAAAACGTGCTGATCGAAGGCTCAGTGGTCAAGGGCGCGTCTGATGCGGGCATCTACGTGGGCCAAAGCCAGGACATTATCGTTCGAAACAACCGGGCAGAGCTGAACGTGGCCGGGATCGAGATTGAAAACAGCTACCGTGCGGATGTCTACGGGAATACCTCCACCCATAATACGGGCGGTATTCTGGTGTTTGACCTGCCGAACCTGCCGCAGATGGGCGGCCATTCGGTGCGTGTTTACAATAATAGGGTTGTTGATAACGACACGGCGAACTTTGCGCCCGCAGGCAACATTGTTGCTACCGTTCCGCGCGGCACCGGCATCATGGTGATGGCGAACCGCGAGGTGGAAGTGTTTGGCAATGAGCTTGCGAACAACGCATCGTCGAACATCCTTCTTGTGGCCTACCCCCGCGAATATAACGATCCAACCTACAACCCACTACCGCGCCGGGTTTATGTGCATGATAACATGCACGGCAAAGCTGGTTGGGACCCGGATGGAGCAGTGAAGGATCTGATTGCGCCGCGCACCGGCACGCCTGTACCGCAAATTGTGTGGGACGGTGTGGTTGACGGCATCTGGGCTGGGCTTTTCGGCCCTGATGAAGAAGAAACCATCAAAATCAAGGAAGCCGAGGGCACAACTTTCGCCAACCTACAGTTTGTGAAGGATGCGATCCTGCCTTGGGGGGCCAGCCCGGATTTCGACATCAAGGCCTATTCCGGCAGCTATGATTTCCGCGGTGCCGTTACCTTGCCGCAGGAAGCGGCAGCGACATCGAATTAAGGAGTTTGCCAGGTGCGCGCTTTGTTGCCGATTATTCTGTATTTGCTGGTGTTGCCCTTTGGGGCATCCAGTGTCGCTGTGGCGGCCCCTCCGTCTGCAACGACCGTTAACGAGGCTGCGCTCCTGGCAGCACGCCCTGCCCGAAAACTGTCGACCTATAACCTGTTCAGGGACGGCAAGGCGCAGGTGCCAAGTGATGGCGTGCACCCTTATGACCTGGCGACCCCCCTGTTCACTGATTATGCCCACAAATACCGGTTCATGTATGTGCCAGAGGGTCAGCCAGCCGCCTATACGGAACGGGAATCGTTTGAGTTTCCCGTTGGCAGCGTCTTGGTGAAAACCTTCGCTTATCCGGCCGATTTCCGCGAGCCAGATAAAGATATCCGCCTGGTTGAGACCCGCCTTCTGATCCATCAGGAAAAGGGCTGGCAAGCCTGGGCCTATGTCTGGAACGAGGACATGACCGATGCTGACCTCAAGGTCGCCGGTAAAACCCTGCCTGTATCCTGGATTGACGAGACGGGCGAGGCCCGTGCGATCCAGTATGTGGTGCCTAACAGGAACCAGTGCAAAGGCTGCCATGTGATAGGCCACACCTTCTCACCCATTGGCCCCAAGGCGCGGAACCTGAATTTTTCTTATGAGTATGACAGCGGCGCAGAGAACCAGCTTGCCTATTGGTCTGCCCATGGTTTGCTCACCGGTGCGCCAGCGCCAGAGGAGGCACCAAGCGTGCCCCGCTATGACGACCCGGCGGCTGATTTGAATGCCCGCGCCCGCGCCTATCTTGATGTGAACTGCGCCCACTGCCACCGTGCGGAAGGCCCCGGTTCCACATCCGGCCTGTTCCTCACATGGTGGGAAACCGGCAAAACCGCATGGGGATACAAGAAGCGCCCGGTTGCTGCGGGCCGCGGGTCTGGCGGGCTGATGTATGATATCGAGCCGGGCAAGGCAGACCAGTCGATCCTAGTCTACCGCCTGAATTCAACAGACCCGGGCGTGATGATGCCAGAAGTGGGGCGCACAACAGTGCACGAAGAGGGGCTTGCGCTTCTGAAGGATTGGATTAATGGCCTTGAATAGAAAGAGGCCTATGTAATGAAGATTATGTGCTTGCCGTGTGTATATGAAAGGCAAGCATTGAAGATTTAGAGACTGGCTTGAAGAGATGACAGGCCGGCCTCACCCAGCGAACAGGCACCCATGCCAGTAACCCAAACCGGGTTAGCGGTGCCGGTTCGAGCCAGAAAATGACCAAGGGGGAGGGGAAGCCCATGTCTAGGTTCAATCTGTCAAATGCCCTGAAATCGGGCATTAGCGTCGCCGCGTGCCTGTGTATTGCACCAATAGTTACAGCCCAGGATGCTGATGCAAATGCCGGGCTTGAAGAAATCACAGTCACCGCACAGAAACGGGAACAGTCGGCGCAGGATGTGCCCATTACGCTGAACGCCTTTTCGGGTGATTTCCTGCAAACCGTTGCTGCGGAAGACCTGCGCGATATCACAGCCTATACGCCCGGCCTTGAGGTCAGCGGCGTAACCCAACCCCGATTCCAGATCCGGGGCGTGCAAACCGATGACTTCGGCGTGGGCACAGACCCGGCCGTGGGTGTTTTTGTGGATGGCGTTTATGCCTCGCGTTCTGGCGCCGGTGTGGTTTTCTTCTCGGACGTGGAGCGGGTTGAGGTACTGAAGGGGCCGCAAGGTACGCTTTTTGGCCGCAACACGGCAGCCGGGGCAATCTCCATCATCACCAAAAAGCCAGACCTTGATGCTTTCGCTGCGCGTGTGAACCTGCGCTATGGCCGGTTCGACAAGCAGCAGGTTGATGCCATGCTGAATGCGCCGCTTACGGACACGCTTGCCATGCGCGCCAACCTTCTGGTGAACGATCAGGAAGGCTATGCCACCGACGCGCTGACGGGCGATGACTATGGCCGCGAACACAATGTTACCGGCCGCCTGCAACTGCGGTGGGAGCCGAGCGACCGCACCTCGGTAAATCTGGCGTATGAATTTGACCACACCAAGCAGGATGAAGACCAGCCAGTGGTAGGCGTGTCTGATGGCAGCCTTGATTTCGCACCCGGCGCCAGCACTCTTGGCGATTTGCCGGGGCACTTCCCCTTCTTCTATGGTGTTATTGGTGCCCCGCAGGGGTTGACAGAAGCACAGTTTGCATCGCTGCCGATCTCAACGATCACCAGCATTCCGCTACAGGCTTTTTATGCCAACTTCACCCCGGCGGGCTATGTGCCTGACCCATCGGCCGACTGGAGCTTCTTCCGCGACGGCAACAGCATCGGTGGTGCCGACCCGTTCGGGCCCTTTTCAAGCGATGTGAAAAACGGTGAGGAAAACCGTGACCTGGACGGCATTACGCTGACAGTAACCCATGATTTCGATTGGGCGACGCTGACCTCTATTTCCGCTTTCAAGCGCTTCACCTCGAACAACCTTGAAGAAGAAGATGGCACAGCCGACAACAGCTTCTATTTCGATAGCGACAACATCGAGGAAAACGAGCACTTCTACCAGGAACTGCGGCTGAACGGCCAAAGCGGCGACCTGACCTGGACATTCGGCGGCAGCTATTATTGGGAACAAGCCAAGCAAACCACCGAAGTGCATGCCACGATGGCGTCCATCGATACGGCACTTTATAATCTTGGCGGTACACCGGGGCTTCTTTTGCTGGCGAACGGGTTTGAACCTTCTGACGGCATCAATGCCTGCGAAAGCCTGTTCCTTAACAGCATGTCCGGCTTTATTGGCCTCACCACCGATGTACCCATGGGCTGTATTGATGCATCTGCTGTGGGCACACCCATTGAAAACCTGACGATGGAGCAGATTTCCAACCTTGCCTATACCAGCCTGCAGGACCGCTTGTGGACTGAACGCATGTACGGTGAAGGCACCTTCAAGGCGTTCGCGGCCTTCTTTGATGCCACCTACGCCATGACCGACCGTTTCAACATCAATGCGGGCCTGCGGTATACCTACGACAAGAAAACATGGCTCTGGCGGTCTGACCCGCATGAGATTGAAGGCTATGACGGCCTGAATATTCCGGGTGTTGGTAACCTGGCAGATATCCACGGCGGCGTGATGGCGGCCCTGCTCGGCAACGCGGGTGACGTTGTTTATAACCTTC
>JABXIV010000044.1 GCA_013372925.1 Alphaproteobacteria bacterium | reverse complement strand
CTTGCCCGCGCAGTACATTATTACCTGACAGACAGGGTTTTGCTGAACGGTTCCAAAACCGTCGTTTTCGAAGACTAAAAACCCTAATCGCGGCGCACCAGCTGGGCACCCGGGATTTTCGCGAACAGGTCTTCCTGCTTCATCGCGGACCTGAGGTTCGCGGCAGCCAGGCGGGCATGTTCCTGTCCCATCGCGAAGGCCCTGCCGCCATCGCGCTGCTCGATCGCCTCGATCAGCGCCGCATGCTGGTATTGGGCGTTCAAAAGAATATCGAACTTGCGCTCGCGCTCCACCTGCACCTTCACAAAAGCGTTCGGTGAGGCAAAAGGCAGCGCCGTGATCTGCGACAGACTGCGTTCCAGCATAGGGCACTTGGCTAGCTTCAGCATTTCTTCATGGAACTGTTCGTTCAGCTCCACATATTGTTCAAAAATTTCGTCTTCATCGCCCCCGTGACGGACGACCTCTTCGATCCGGGCGTAAATCCTGCGCAAAGGTTCTGCCTCTGACTTGTCGACCAAACGCTCAGCAGCCATGCGGGCGGCCGTGCCTTCCAGCGTGCCCCTGATCTCAATCGCGTCAAAAATATCGTCAACGGAAAAGTCGCTGACCACAAACCCGCCACGCGACAGCGGTTTCAAAAGGCCCTCATAGGCCAGTTGGCCAAGCGCAAGGCGTACAGGTGTACGGGAAATCCCCAGAACATCCACCATCGCCAGTTCGGAAATGCGCTCGCCCGGCTTGAAATGGCCGGAGATCACAAGCTCCCTCAGGCGCATGATGGCCTTTACCTGTTGGCGCGATCTGGATTGTTCCATGGTCTTCTTTCTCCGGGGTTCTGAGGGACACCCTAATAGCATCTTTGCACCATAGCAATCCTGTGCGCGCGCCTTTACCGCGATCTCGCATTATTGTACTTATAGGCCAATGCACGCAACTTTGGGCAACTTCCGATGACCATGAATGTCAGCCAAATTCCCTGGTACAGCCTTTATGGCGAAACGCCGGACGCCGAAAGCGCGGACGACATCCATGTGGAATTCATTGAAGACAGAAGCCGCGAGGACGGCTGGCTAATCAAACCGCACCGGCATACACAGCTTTTCCAAATCATATGTATTTTCAAGGGGAAGACAGTTGTTCACCTGGAAACAGACCAGCATGTCAGTGAGGGGATCACGATCATCACCATGCCGGTGGGCATGGTTCACGGGTTTGAATTTGGTCCCGGCAGCGAAGGGGTTGTCATCTCGATAAGAGAAAGCGCCCTAAGCGGCGGCGAATATGAAAAGTCATTGCACTTTTTGCGCCCGATCATCGAGACACCGATCATCACATCGCTTAACCAGGACAACACGAGTGTGGCGGACCTGAAACTTTATATTCAGCAAATTCGCCAGGAATTCAAAGGCGCGGCCGGGGGACGGGCACAAAGCCTGAGGCTTTTGTTTAGCCTACTTCTCCTCACCCTGCGCCGGCATCTGGACACCCAGCACCTAGAGGCGACAGGCACCCATTCGGACACGCGCATCCTTGCGCGCTTCAAGCAGCTCGTTGACGAACATTATCAGGAACACTGGACGGTCACGGATTACGCCGAAAAGCTGAATACGTCCAAATCCACCCTGAACCGCATGTGCCGGGGTGGCCTGCATTCAAGCGCCAAAGCGCTGATCCAGGCCCGGCTGATTAATGAGGCCAAACGCCTGCTGATCTATACCCGCCAGCCAGCCGATCAGGTCGCCTACACTCTTGGCTTCAAAGACCCGGCCTATTTCTCCCGCGCGTTCAAAAAAGCCACAGGCATGGCGCCCGGCCAATACCGCGAATCCCATGACAGGGAAACGTTTCAGAACGAGTGACCTGGCCGTATTGTACAAATTTAACGGCCTAAACATGCAAAAAATAACTCACATTGACCCAAAAGTACAAGATTGCGGATCGATAGTGAATTTCGCACCCACCATCCACTCTCTTACACTTCCCGCTCATTGGAAACGCGGGAGACGCCACCATGGCATGGGAAGAGAAGCCCTATCACAAAATACCCGGCACCTATGTGTTCGACGGCAAACGGTCGGCGAACGCCTATAAGCTGAACAAGATGCTTTTTTCCTTCAACCGTGAGGAAAACCGCAAGGCCTATGAAGCCGACCCTGCAACCTATGCTGACAAATACGGCCTGCCTGCCGACCAGAAAGAGGCGCTCCTGAAGGGTGACTTTCTGGAACTGCTGCGTCAGGGCGGCAACATCTATTATATGGCCAAGCTCGCCATCCCGGCTGGTTTCTCGGTGCAGGACGTGGGCGCCGCCTTCCATAATATCCCCACTGACGACTTCAAGCAGCACCTGCTGGATCAAAGCGAAGACTTCCAGAAGAAACTCAAGGACCGGGAAGGATACTGGCATGGCTAAACTGATCGGCGGCATCACCACATCGCACATCCCCGCGATCGGCAATGCCATGGCAAGCAAGCTGGAACAAGACCCTTATTGGAAGCGCTTCTTCGACGGCTACGAACCCGTGAAGGCATGGCTCGCCGAGAAGCAACCAGACATCGCCATCGTTGTCTATAACGACCACGGCCTGAACTTCTTCCTTGATAAAGTGCCAACGTTCGCCCTCGGCTGCGCCAAGACATATGAAAACGCCGACGAAGGCTGGGGCTTGCCCTCCGCCACCCACTTCGAGGGCGATGAGGAATTTTCCTGGCACCTGGCCAATTCGCTGGTGGAGCAGGAATTCGACATGACCACCTGCCAGGAAATGCTGGTGGACCACGGTCTCGTGGTGCCCATGGGCTTGATGTGGCGGCACTTGGGCCATTGGCCTGTAAAAGTTATTCCGCTGGCTGTGAATACGGTCATCCAACCGCTTCCGTCAGCCAAACGCTGCCTCGACCTCGGGAAGGCGTTAGGCAAAGCCATTGCCTCTTATCCAGAGGACAAGAAGGTGGTGATCATTGGCACCGGCGGCCTGTCACACCAGTTGCAGGGCGAACGCGCGGGCATCATTGATGTGGATTATGACCTGGAGTGCATGGAACACATCATCAGTGATCCGGATTGGCTGGCGCGCCAAAGCCACAGCGAAATTATCGAAAAAGCCGGCACCGAAGGCATTGAAGTGATCATGTGGTTGGTGATGCGCGGTGCCTTGCCAGACCACGTCACCGTAAAGCACAAACATTACCACGCGCCCATTTCCAATACCGGCGCAGGCGTGCTGCTTCTGGAAAGTCCGGAAGCAACCTGAAGAACCATCTGGGACAAATCAATACAAACAAAGGGAAGACAATGAAAACAGACGTAGCCATCATTGGTGCGGGGCCAGCGGGACTCCTTCTCGGGCACCAACTTCGCAAAGCCGGCATTGATGCCATGATCCTTGAACATCGATCCGCGGAACGCGTGCTCTCGCGTATTCGCGCAGGTATCCTTGAACAGGTTTCCGTCTCGCTAATGGATGAATTGGGCCTGGGCGAGCGCATGCATGCTGAGGGCCTGCCGCATGATGGCTTCTATCTGGCGGACGGCGAACGCAATATCCGGATCGACCTTAAAGGCCTGACTGGCTCGTCGGTTATGGTTTACGGGCAAACAGAACTGACAAAAGACCTGATGGATGCAGCACCCGAACGCGGGCTTGAGGTTATCTATGAAGCCGAAGGTGTCGAACTTCACGATGTTGCAGGCGACAGCCCCTATGTCACCTTCACCCGCGACGGCAAGGAAGAGCGCCTGGACGCTCGCTTCATTGCAGGATGTGACGGCTTCCACGGCCCTTCACGCAAGGCCTTCCCGGAAGGCTTTGGGCAAGAGCACGAAAAGGTCTACCCTTTCGGCTGGCTCGGCATTCTGGCGGACGTGCCGCCTTGTAGTGACGAACTGATCTACGCCAGCCATGAGAATGGCTTTGCCCTTGCTTCCATGCGGTCCAAGACCCGCAGCCGCTATTATATCCAGATTCCGCTTTCCGAAACACTGGAAGACTGGCCAGACGACAAGCTGTGGGACGAACTGGCATTGAGACTGGGCCCTGAGGCTGCAGCGAATATGACACGTGGCCCGGCAATCGAGAAATCAATCGCTCCGCTTCGGTCTTTCGTGTTTGACCAACTTCGGTACGGCAGCCTGTTCCTTGCTGGCGACGCCGCGCATGTGGTGCCTCCAACGGGCGCGAAGGGCCTGAACCTGGCATCTTCTGATGTTGCCTATCTTTCAGATGCGCTTATCCGCCACTTCAAGGACGGCGACGACAGCGGCATTGATGCATATTCGGAAACCGCCCTCGCCCGTATATGGAAATCGGAACGCTTTTCCTGGTCGCTCACCATGTTGATGCACCGCTTCCCGGACGCAGGCGGGTTTGACCGCCGCATGCAGGTGGCCGAGCTTGACTATATTTCACAGTCTAAAGCCGCCCAGACAAGCATCGCGGAAAACTACATCGGCCTACCGCTGTAAAGAACCAGCTCACTTCCCGAGCATCGAACACCGAAGTCGCCCGAGGGCTGCGGCTTCGGTGTTTTTATTTACGTTGCACTCTTTGGAAAGTCTCAATCTTTACACAGACAAATAAATGAGAGAAGTAGAGAACACTACACAAAACATTGCAATTTAAGCATAACAGAGCAACGCTTTTTTGGACTGATGAAATAGACCTGATATCACCATAATCAGCTAAACATAACCTAACTTAATAAGTAAGAACCGCTTCAACAATCGTAAATTATCTGCATATAAATTCTATTTTTGGAATAGCTTTTGTGGAAAACGAATTAGACATCGATCCCACCACTACTATCATTGGCGTGCTTGGGAAGGCAGGGATATTATTGTTTCACGGAAGGGTTAGTCAGCGCCAGATCGGTGCGTTGCGCCATCGCAACCACACTAAACCAAAGTACTTCAATAAAAATCACAGTTGAACTAACAGCAAACAATAGCACTCCCGACAAGCAAGCTTCACCGATTAACGTATAAGGGAGCAATGATATGATTGTCGGAAAAAATGCATTGAAGTGCAGCACTGCGATGGGATTGGTCTACTTTGCACTATCTTCGTCTCCTGCTTTTGCAGCTGAGAACGATAAAAGCAGCAATAGCTACTCTCTCGAAGAAATTACAGTAACCGCCCGAAAGGTTGAGGAAAACCTTCAGGAAACGCCAATTTCCATTTCCTCTTTCAGCGGCGAAGGCCTCGCACGGCGCCAAATTTTCAGCACTGACGACTTGGACAATGTGACCCCGAACCTGCAGTTCAGCAACAACGCGCCTCTCGCGGGCAACAACTCTTCTTCACAGGTATTCATCCGAGGCATTGGCCAAACCGATCCAACCGCAACGGTTGATCCCGGCGTGGGCATTTATATTGATGACGTATACATGGGCCAATCCGTCGGCGGCACCATGGATTTCCGCGACATCGCAGGCGTTCAGGTTCTCCGCGGGCCACAGGGCACACTGTTTGGGCGCAACACGATTGGCGGCGCAATCCTGATCAACACGCAGGAGCCCGGCGACGAGTTCGGCGGCACCTTCAAAGCAGGTGCAGGCACTGACAATCTACGTGAATTCTTCCTCGCAGTGGACGTGCCACTTTCCGAGAAAGTGCATTCACGCTTTACATTCGGCTCCCGTGATCAGGATGGTTATGTAACGCGCGTTGTTGACGGCACAGACCTGGGGGACACCAATTCCTACACAGCAACTGGCAAGATCGTATTCACGCCATCTGACAATCTGGAATTCAAGCTTCAGTTCGACTATACAAAGGCAGACGAAAATGGCTCTCCACTTGTGTTCGCAGCCAGCAACGAAAGCGCGATTTTCCAAAAGACCGTAAGCTTGTACGCCGGCTGTCCCGGCATGACAAACCTGGGCCAAGACGTGCCATTGATCGACGACCCACGTTGCGCCAACGACTTCTGGAACGACGGACCTTTCACCAGCAACGGCACAAATCCTCTGGAAAGCCTGCTGGAGAACTGGGGTACATCCTTCCACGTCACCTATGATGCCTCTGACAAGCTGACACTTAAATCTGTCACGTCCTACCGCAACATTGATTGGTCAGGCGTACGCGACGCGGACAACACGCCGTTCCCGATCCTGCATACAGATTACAAAAGTGATGGCAAACAGTTTAGCCAGGAATTCCAAGGGATTTATAGCTCCGACCGGATTACGGGGGTCGCTGGCGTCTATTTCTATGATGAAAAAATCGACGACATTGTAACGGTCGTGTTGTCACCTCCACCCGCCCCAACAGGCGCGCTGGACAGCGATAACAACATCACAGACAACAGCAACTGGGCGGTCTTCTCTCAGTGGACTTACGATGTGACTGACCGACTGAGCCTTACACTTGGCGGTCGCTACACCTCCGAAACCAAAGCGTCCACACCAGACCAGTTCAACTATGCGAATGTTGCTGACAAATATATCGACGTTCAGAAATATTCGCAGGACTTTGACGCCTTCAATGTTTCAGCAAACATCAGTTACCGCTGGAGCGACAATGTCATGACCTATGCCAGCTACTCTGAAGGGTTCAAAAGCGGCGGTTGGAACAGCCATTTCAACACCAACTTTAATGAAACCCCGGAGCAACTGGCATTGCTGGCGGAAATCCATGCCTTCGCCGAGGAAACAGCCAAAAACTATGAAGTCGGCTTCAAAATGGATCTCGCAGACAACTCCGTGCGTCTGAATGGTGCGATCTTCTCCACCGACTACACAGACCTGCAGCTTGTTTACCGCTTTGGCGTTGCACCCTTCATCCTGAATGCGGGCAAGGCATCCAACGACGGTTTTGAGCTGGAAATGACATGGGTTGCCACCGACAACCTTATTGTTGATGCTGGCCTTGGGTATCTGGATGCCACAATTGATGAAGTTGTTACATTCGATGGCGCTGCTACAGGCGTTGAAGCAGGCAACAGGCTGCCGTTTGCACCCAAATGGCAAGGTAATCTTGGCTTTGGCTACATCATCACGCCAAACGATTCCGATCTATCGATCACGCCTCGCATCGATATGAATTATCAAAGCAAAACATACTTTGATGCGGTCAATACTGAAGAAGTGGCCCAGCAAAACGGCCGCACATTGGTGAATGCTTCTGTCGTGGTTGAGCCAGATGACGCACAGTGGAAGTTTGTTGTTGGCATCAACAACCTGACCAACAAACTTTATCCGATTGCGGGTAACTCTTCGCTGGGGTCCGGCTCAGGCTATGCAGAAATCGCCTACGCCCGTAAACGCCAATGGTTCGCGAATTTCCAATATAATTTCTAGGAAATCAACCAAGACATGCGTGCCCTACTCCGGTGGGGCACGTCAACGAACCAATCAGTTACTCGATTAACGGTCAACCAATCTGAGGTGCCCAATACATAGATAGGCACCGGCTCAAACATGTTACGAACTATAGCTTCGCTCTTGTTTTTGCCTTTTCATATACTCCAACGGCTCTCGTTTTTTCTCAGCTCGCAGAAAATTAGTCCCAGCACTACCCCAAGTACATCAACAATGCCCCAACCTGAAAGACTAGGGCGACTGCTCTGTTGCCATTCACACTAGTTCATGTAATTGAAACCGATCAAATGGATAGCATTCAACTGGATGACGAATAACCAGACAGCAACTACAAGTAGGCTGTAGCAGGATCGCCAAGTGCCGCCCCAAGCGCGCTCCCGCCAAAGCTG
>JABXIV010000005.1 GCA_013372925.1 Alphaproteobacteria bacterium | reverse complement strand
CATCTGGCACGCCTGCAATGGCAAGCTCAGCAATGCCTGGATACTTGATCAGCAGCGCCTCAACCTCTGCCGGATAGACATTCTCACCGCCAGAGATAAACATGTCTTTCTTGCGGTCCGTAACCTTGTAGAAACCGTCTTCATCCTGCGTCAGGATATCCCCGGTCCGGAACCAGCCATCGCCCGTTAACGCTGCCTTGAAATCAGCCTCCCGGCGCCAATAACCGCACGTGATGTTCGGCCCTTTAAGCTGCAGTTCGCCCGCTTCGCCGGGGGCAACAGGGTTACCCTCAGCGTCCACTAGTCGTGTCTGCAGGCGCGGCGTCGGAATACCCACGCAACCCGCCTTGCCATCAATCAGTGTCATATCCAGCGGCATGCCGAAAACGGTACCTGCCTCGCTCATACCATAGCCGTCCACGATCGGGATATCGTCCGCCAGCCATTCCCTGATCTGTGCTTCAGGATGAGGTGCACCGCCCGTGAAGATGGCCTTCATATTACGCAAGCGGTCCGGATTAAAATTGTCCGCGCCCCGAAGCGCTACTGCCATCTGCGGGACGCAGAAATAATGGGTAATTTTCAAGTCAGGGTCAGAAAGTTTATCCAGCGTCTTCTCAGGGATAAACCGGTCTGACACCACCACTGTCCCACCCATGAGGAAAGCCGGGCGGATCGATGTAACCATGCCGATGATATGGAACATGGGAGATTCGCACAGGAAGCTGCTATCTGCATCCACTTCCCCGAGAAGCGAGAAATTGATCGCTGTCTCAGTGAGATTGTTTTCGCTGAGCATCACGCCTTTTGGCAGCCCAGTGGTGCCGGATGTATAAAGCATCAAGGAAGGAAGATCCCCTGCCCCCACACATCCGGCATCTTGGGAAGCCTTTTCACATTCCTGTTCGAGCGTAGCCAAATCTTCCGCGTTCACGCCCAGTTCTTCGGCTAATTCGTCGCCAAAAATGACACTGGGTTCGCAGTCTTCGATCAGGGCAGCGATTTCAGCTTTGGACAGGCGCCAGTTCAAGGGGACAAACAGCGCCCCCAGTCGCGCACAGGCAAGATGCAGCGCAATGATGTCAGCGCAATTCTTTGACAGGCAGGCAACCCGGTCGCCCTGCCCAACGTCTTTTGCAGCCAAGTAACCGGTAACGCCCGCAATAAAGCCATCGAACTGCGCGTACGTCCATGACCGGTTTGAGACCAGATCATGGACAGCCAGCTTCTCGCCGTGAAGCTGCGCGTGGAAACGCACATAGTCCATCAGGACACTCCGTTACGATTGCTTCGATTTGTCATAAGCCCCAAGCCCGGGCTTATAGCTCTTGTCATCGATAAACTGCCGGATACCCTCCTTGCGCCCGTCATTATCAAAGGAGTTAGCTGCCTCCTGTGCGCGGATCAGGAAGTCTTCTGCATTGTCGTATGTCATTTCCATCACACGGCGCACGGCATCCTTGGTTGCCTTCAGGGCCACCGGATTTTTCTCAAGAAGCACATTTGCTACTTCCGTGACACGGTCTTTCAGCTTATCGAGCGGCACGGACTCGTTCACAAGGCCCCAATCGGCCGCGGTCTTGCCGTCGATATTTTCGCCCATCATGGCGTGATACATAGCATTGCGCATATTCAGGAGGTTGGTCGCAACCTTGGTCGCCCCACCACCCGGCAGGATACCCCAGTTGATTTCACTCAGGCCGAACTGGGCCTCATCGGCGGCAAATGCCAGGTCACAGGCGTGCAGCGGGCCATAGCCACCACCAAAGCACCAGCCGTTCACCATCGCAATCGTCGGTTTCTGGTACCAGCGCAGGCGGCGCCACCAGCCATAAGCTTCGCTTTGGGATTTCCGCACAGCACCAAGGCCTTGTGCCTCGGTCTCGCGGAAGTATTCCTTGAGGTCCATACCCGCAGACCAGGCCGACCCTTCGCCGGTCAGAACCAGTACACCCACCTCGTCGCTGAACTCAAGCTCATCCAGAACACGCATCATCTGACGATTGAGCTTCGGGCTCATGCAGTTTCGCTTTTCAGGACGATTAAATTTCACCCACGCAATGCCGTTTTCAACAGTGTATGCGACAGTGTCTTCTTCCTTGCGCTCTGTCTCAGTCATCTTGGTTACTTTCCTTGTTACTCAATTATTTTCTAATTTTGGCCGCAGCTTAAATTGGATAATGACCGGGCTCAGAAGCCACAGTAATCCAGCGAAGTTCGGTGAAGCTGTCGATACCAGCCTTGCCGCCAAACTTGCCGTACCCGGAAGCACCCACGCCGCCGAACGGCATTTGCGCCTCATCCTGCACGGTCGGGCTATTCACATGGCAGATACCGGATTTGATCTGGCGCGCCACCTTAAGGCCACGCGCTGCATCGCGCGTGAAGACCGCTGCAGACAGGCCATATTCGCTATCGTTGGCGATACGGATGGCGTCAGCTTCGTCTTTCGCGCGGATCATGGCCACCACCGGACCGAAGCTTTCGTCCCGGTACAACTTCATCTCAGGCGTCACACCATCAACCAGCGTAGCGGGCATCAGAACCGTGTCGGCCTTGCCGCCAGCCAGCAGGTTGGCCCCATGCCCCACTGCATCATCAATAAGGGCATTCACCTTAGAAACTGTTTTCTGGTCTACAACAGCACCAAGCGGCGTGTTGCCCTCGCGCGGGTCGCCGGTGGCCATGGATTTCACTTTCGCCGCCAGTTTTTCAGCAAAGGCATCAGCCACCGCATCCACAACAATGATGCGTTCCGTGGACATGCAAATCTGCCCCTGGTTCATATAGGCACCGAAGGCGGCGGCCTTAACTGCCTCATCAAGGTCTGCGTCCTCAAGCACCAGAAACGGCGCTTTGCCGCCAAGCTCCAACAGGCAGGGCTTCAGATGCTCGGCCGCACGCTTGGCAATGATACGGCCCACCTCAGTGGAGCCGGTGAAATTGATACGCTTCACGGCAGGATGGTCGATCAAAGCACCAACAACGTCACCAGCGTCTTCCGGCGCGTTGGTCACAACATTGACTGTGCCATCCGGGAAGCCTGCCGCCTCTAGCGCTTCAATGATCAAGCCGTGGGTACGTGGGCAAATTTCAGATGCCTTTAGGATAACCGAATTGCCGCAGGCAAGGGCCGTGGCAACCGCCCGCACACCCAAAATGATCGGCGCATTCCAGGGGGCAATCCCCAGGATCACCCCAACCGGCTCGCGGACTGCCATGGCCAGGAAACCCGGCTTGTCAGACGGGATAACCTCTCCGCTGATCTGCGTGGTGATCGACGCGGCCTCGCGCATCATGGACGTAGCGAGCATCAGATTGAACAT
>JABXIV010000116.1 GCA_013372925.1 Alphaproteobacteria bacterium | reverse complement strand
GCTTTTTTTGCGTCGCGTTCAGCCATTACGCCAGAGCTTCCACCGCGTTCAGAAAACGATCAAGCTCGTCCTCGCTGTTATAATAATGAGGCGAAACCCGAACTGTCGTATCAATCCCGCGGGCGCTGAGATCAAGCCTTGTGTGTGCAACACTGGCGATCTGAACATTGATGCCCTGTTGCGCCAGCTTTTGTTTCACATCAGCAGCCGCCATACCTTTTTTATTGAAAGTGATGATTGCAGCAGACGCATCAGCGGGGCATGTGCCCGTCACTCCCGGAAGACTATAAAGCCTATCCCTGAGCTTCCTCGCCGATGATGAAATCCGGTCAAAACATTTTTCCGGTCCCAATGAGTGCAGATAATCAACAGCCGCGCCAAACCCTAACTGGTTCACCACGCTGCGCTCCCAATCCTCGAACACACCTGCATCTGTCCGCAAATTATACGCGTGGTCATCCACCCAGGCCGCCGCCTGATTGGAAAGAAATACGGGATCAAGCCGGTCCAGCGTCCCTTCCCGTACGTACAGAAAACCTACGCCCCTTGGCCCACGCAGGAACTTACGCGATGTGCCGGCCAACATGTCACAGCCGGTCTCGCCAACATCAACCCGCATCTGCCCCACAGCCTGGCAGGCATCCAGCAGGTAAAGCACGCCTTTGCGCCTCGCTATCTGCCCAACCTCATGAACCGGGTTCACCTGCCCACTGGATGAGGGCACCTGCGCAATGGCAACCACTTTTGTGCGGCCGTCCACCTGGCTTTCAAGATGGTCAAGGTCTAGCTTGCCGCCCTCGCCTGCGCGCGCAACCCGCACTTCAACACCAAAGCGTTTTTCGATCTGCAGGAACGAGACAAAATTGCTGCAATATTCATTGAAGGCGGTCACGAGATTGTCACCCCGCTCAAACGGGATGCTATAAAAAGCCTTCGCCCATGCCTCAACCGCGCTGCCGGTAAGGGCAATTTCGCTCCGTTTTGCACCTAACAGTGTCGCGATCGACCGATAGGCACCCTCAAGCGCCTCTGACTGTTGCTCTTGCGCAACATAGCCACCCACGGCAATTTCACGATCAAGATGGTTCTGAATAGCTTCGATGACAGGCACGGGCATAAGCGCTGAACCGCAGTTATCCATATGAAGGCTGGTGTTTGTGCCTGGTGTTTGATCCCGCACGACTTGGAGCAAATCACCGGAAAATGTGGATGACAGGGATGTCATTTTTTAGCCTTAATCCTCTTTTATTCCGCTTCCCCGTGTGCTCACGGGAACAAAAATCGCTTGCGCAGCGGGTTCACAGACTGTAATTCAGCCGTAATATCCAGGCACACAACTGTTTCTGAGTGAACAGGCTATGGCAGGTCAAAATCAAGCGCTTTTTTGGCCTAGGCATATGTGTGCCAAATATGTAGTTTGTTTAAAGTCTCGGCACGCCGAAGGCTTTATTTTTGTTGTGATTAGTCTGGCCAAGGTACTAACTTGGGGCAAATATGGTTGAAGCCGACGTAATGAATGCAGTGACACCGACGCAAGATCCAACGCTGGAACGGCGCTATTCGGATTTTGATACACTCGTTGACGCAATCGAGTATGCCGCCAAGGGCCTTCGTGGGCCTAACTTTTACAATGCGCGCGGTGATCTTGTGGAATCCGTTCCCTGGCGGGAAATTCGTGACCGTGCAGCCGTTATCGGCCGCAAGCTCGTCGGTATGGGGTTCGAGAAAGGCGACCGTATCGCCCTGATCGCCGAAACCAGCGCAGATTTCGTAGCATTCTTCGTAGGCTGTCAGTACGCAAGCGTTCTGCCGGTGCCACTGCCACTGCCAACTTCTTTCGGTGGTAAAGATGGCTATGTGGCTCAGCTTCAACTGCAAATGCAAAGCTGCATGGCAAATGGCCTCATGGCACCCAGCTTCATGGATGAGATCGTCGCAGAAGCCATTGACGGCATGGACCTTCGCTTCAACGGTTCCTATCAGGACTATCTGAACGCAGAAGGCGAAGGCGAACACCGCCTTCCTGAGCCTGATGATCTGGCCTACCTGCAATATAGCTCGGGCAGCACCCGCTTTCCGCACGGTGTTTCTGTAACGCACCGCTCGCTTCTGTCGAACACGCACGGCATGGCCTATCACGGCGTGAAGATGAACGAAGACGATCGCTGCTGCTCGTGGCTGCCCTTCTATCATGACATGGGCCTTGTGGGCACGCTGCTGACGACCCTGACGTGTCAGGTGTCGGTGGACTTTATCCCGACCGAAGAATTCGCCCGCCGCCCGCTGAGCTGGCTTCGGGTTCTAAGCGCCAACAAAGGCACAATCACATACAGCCCAACCTTCGGCTTTGACATTTGTGCGCGTCGCGCTGCGCTGCGTTCTAGCGCCATGGAAGGGCTGGACCTTTCAAGCGTGCGGGTTGCAGGGTGTGGTGCGGAAATGATCCGCCCCGAAGTGATGCGCATGTTCTATGACACCTTCAAGGACATCGGTTTCAAGATGGAAGCCTTCCTGCCAAGCTACGGCCTGGCGGAATGTACGCTGGGCGTAAGCTTTGGCGCTGTCGGCAAAGGCATTGAGGTAGACCTCATTGAAGAAGCCAAGCTGACAGGCGACAAGCACGTGCTTGTAAATGGTTCCGATGATGCGCCGCGCATGCGCGAAGTTGTAAACTGCGGCAAACCGCTACCAGAATATGACGTTGAAATGCGCGATGAAGACGGCAATGTGGTGCCCGATCACACCGTTGGCCGTGTGTTCCTGCGCGGCACGTCCGTGATGCGCGAATATTTCAATGATCCTGAAACGACCAGCGCCGTGCTTAGCCCCGAAGGCTGGCTCGACACCGGCGACATGGGCTACATGAAAGACGGCTGCATCTATATTGTTGGCCGCGCCAAAGATATGATCATCGTCAATGGCCGTAACCACTGGCCACAAGACATCGAATGGGCGGCTGAGCAGCTTCCCGGTGTTAAAACCGGCGATGTTGCTGCGATTTCCGTTCCCGGTGAGAATGCTGAAGAAGTACCGCTCATTCTTGCGCAGTGCCGCATTCTCGAAACCGACGATCGGATCAAGTTCGTTGCAGCGCTCAAGAAACATATCCAGTCCTCGACCGGCATCAATTGCATGATCGAACTGGTGCCGCCACGGTCTTTGCCGCGTACATCTTCAGGCAAACTGAGCCGTGTGAAAGCCCGTAACGAATATCTGGCCGGTAATCTTCAAGCAATCGCAAGCTAGGCATGACAAAGAAAAACACCACGAGTGGTGCCAAAAGGACAGTTGCACTAACAGGTGCCACGGGTTTCCTTGGTGGCCATGCGATCGACTGTTTTCTGGATGCCGGCTATGACGTCAAGGCCCTCACCCGCCGTCCACAGGATGACCGCGAAGGCGTATCCTGGATACTCGGCGACCTTGATGACAAAAA
Organism: Alphaproteobacteria bacterium; assembly: GCA_013372925.1. GTDB lineage: Bacteria > Pseudomonadota > Alphaproteobacteria > Sphingomonadales > Kordiimonadaceae > Kordiimonas. The sequence continues at coordinate 12,849 of JABXIV010000116.1, read as the reverse complement.
GGGCCTGAAAGAACTTTGCCAAGGTGCTGATATTCTTGTCCACATCGCGGGCCTTACGAAAGCGCTCAATCGCGACGTATTTTTCGACGTGAATGTGGGCGGTACGCGGCATGTTCTTGACGCCGCAGCCAAGCACGGCGTGAAACATGTTGTCCATGTATCATCGATGGCAGCGCGCGAGCCGCTGCTTTCGCACTATGGTGCCAGCAAGCGCGCGTCAGAACTTGTTCTCTCTGCCCGAAACTGGCCCTTCAGCTGGACCATTGTTCGCCCACCCGGCATCTACGGCCCCGGCGATAAAGAAATCCTGAAGTTCTTCAAGGCGCTAAAGTTCGGCATCTTACCTGTACCGGGCAGCCGCTATAACCGTGTGGCAATGATCCATGGCCGCGATATGGCGTCTGCACTTGTGGCCCTCGCTGAAGGCAATCACATTAGTGATGTGCTTGAGATCGACGATGGCAAAGCCGGTGGGTACACATTGGCAGAGATTGCTGAAATTCTTGCTCCAAAGGGCTCAAAAGCGCCATTCCTAGTGCCTATCCCTTTCCCTGTGTTGGGTTTCATGGGCTTCATCAATGGCCTCATTGCAAACATCTTGCGCCGCCCTGCCATGCTAACCCTGTCCACCGCAAGATACCTTTGCCACAAAGACTGGACTGTGCGGAATGCAAGGCGCCCAAACATGACCAATTGGTCGCCGCAATATGACCTTAAAGCCGGCCTAAAGAACACGATCGACTGGTATCGAAAAAACGGGCTTTTATGATTGCGCGCGTACCGATATAAGGACGCATAAGCAATCCCGCAAAATTCAAGACTGAAAGCAGAAACGATGGCTAAAGCGGAAACCATTGAAAAGATTTATGAATTGATCGAACCGCTGAATAAAAAAGGTATCGATCTGGCCCCTGACGTAACATTCGCGTCTGACCTGGAACTTGATTCCCTGACCGTAATGGATCTGGTGGCTGAAATTGAAGACGAGTTTGACATCGTTCTTCCCCTCAATCTTCTGCCTGAGCTTGAAACCATCGCCCATGTTGCCGATGCCGTGGAAAAAATCGTAGACAAAGGCTGATACACCGTGGATTTGCTTGATAAGTTTGATGCAGTTGCTGAACTGCGCGCCTCATTGCCTTTCGAAAAGGCTGACCCATTCACAGTGGTGATGGACGAGATCATTTCTGAAACTGAAGCCGTTATTGGCGGCCGCCGCACGATCCTCGCCGGCACCAACAACTATATGGGCATGACCTTCAACGAAGAAGCCATCACGGCGGCGAAGCAAGCACTGGATGACTTTGGCACAGGCACGACTGGCAGCCGTTCCCTGAACGGCACTTATGCAAGCCACAAGAAACTTGAGCAAACCATCGCCGATTTCTACGGCATGGAACATTGCATGGTCTTCTCAACGGGCTATCAAGCAAACTTGGGCATGATCTCTGCCCTTGGCGGCAAGGATGATTATGTCATCATCGACGCCGACAGCCACGCCTCGATCTATGATGGTTGTTCCATGAGCAACGCCACCATCGTGCGCTTCAAGCACAATGACGTGGAAAACATGGAACGTCGCCTCAAGCGCCTGCCAGAAGATGCATGCAAGCTTGTTGTAATCGAAGGCATCTATTCCATGCTGGGCGATGCGGCCCCCGTGAAAGAACTCCTTGAAGTTGCCAAGAAATACGGCTGCATGACTCTTGTGGATGAAGCCCATTCCATGGGGTTCTGCGGCGAGCATGGTCGCGGTGTTGCCGAAGCCGAAGGCGTTGAACATCTGGTCGATTTTTATGTCGGCACTTTTTCCAAGTCTGTTGGCACTGTGGGCGGCTTTGCCGTATCGAACCATCCGAAATTTGACGTGCTGCGTTATACAAGCCGGCCCTATATCTTCACAGCCAGCCCACCACCAAGCGTGGTTGCCGGAGCAATCAAGGCGATTGAAGCGATCAAGAATGGTGGCAACCGCCGTGCCCACCTTTGGGAAAACGCAAAGCGCCTGCATGCTGGCCTCAAGGAAGCCGGGTTCGACCTGTGCACCGATAAGGCTGAAAGCCCGATCATTGCCGTGCACCTGCCCGATGCAATGATTGGCACCAAATTCTGGGAGCAACTGTTCCTTGAGGGCGTTTATGTGAATATGGCGGCACCACCAGCCACACCTGCGGGCATGTTCCTGATGCGTGTCAGCGTTTGTGCGCAGCACACAACAGAGCAGATCGACGAGATTATCAAGCGCTTCAAGATTACGGCTGAAAAGGTTGGCCTTGAACTGAAGGCGTAAGCCAGCGCAAGAAATCTAAAGAAAAAGGCGGCTCAAAAGCCGCCTTTTTTAATTCTTGTTTGAAAGCTTTTATTTGAAAGCGCCTTTGCGCTTAAGCCCCCAGAACAGTGAAATCCCGGAAAGGATCGGATGCCTGCGCATGCGGTCTGTCACCGTGATTTCCACGCCTGAATGGCGTTTGATCTTCCAGGCCAGATAGTCGATGCCACCATCGAATGTCATCGCTGCCTTCACAAGGCGCAGGAAGCTTACCACCTTCCCGTTGCAGCGGCGAGCAAACCACTTGAGGCGCGGCACAAGCCGCTCTGTCCGTGGTGGTTGCTTGATTGGCGGGATCGGGCCAGGAACGATACCCATAGCTTCTTCAGCCAGTGCTGTCAGTGCGTCATAGCGGTCCTGATCCAGCAGATAAATCTCCAGCCCTTTGCCCCGGCGCTCAGAGCGCAGTTCAGCAGCATACGTGGCCTCAAAGGCTTCAACCCACAGGTCACGTGAATTGGTGGCCCCTGGAATAAGTTCCAGCAGGTTACCGATCATGGTTTTGATCGCCTGCGCAATATCACCTGCGATTGACTGTTTGGTCATCTCGTCACGTGCAAGCAGCAGAATGCACGGCTGGCAGAAACGCGCCCACACAGAAACATTCAAGCATTCCGGGCGCACCCGGAAGGCAAAATCATCACGCGATAGAACAGCATATTTCGACCGCACGGTCATGCCTGCGACTTCCATCTCATGATAAAATACGTTCGGAGGGCAAACTTGGTTGGCAATCGCCAGCCAGCGTTTTTCATAGGCCTCTTTATAGCTGTCCACGATGACATAAAAATCGAGAACTTTTTCTTCGATATCACCAGTGCGAAGACACGAGCCATAGAACAGAATGCCGGAAACACAGTCTCCCAGTTTGTCAGCAACAGCCTGCGCCGCCTGCAAAACAGCATCCGGCACTGGGCGCTTCCATTCGTCCAGGATAAAGGTTGTTAATTCTTGATCAGCTTTCGTAGTCATTTCAGGCCCTATTTTAGCGAAACAAATGTTAACGCTCGGTTGCCCCGCAGTATAATTTCTTTCCCGGGGCTCGGATAGTAAATTTCGCCGTCCAATGTTACAGGATCACTACCATCAATGCGAACTTCATCAGCTCGGCGCGTGTGAACCCCTACAATGGTTTTCTTTCCGAATGCGCCGGTCATCAGTCCCTTCATCGCACGGAACACATTGCCACCGCCCGCTTCAACAGCAGAAAAGCGCAAACCGCCCTTTCCTTCACGGCTGTAAGGCCGCATGCCCAGAAGCAACCGATCCAGTGTTGTGCTGGTAACTGAAGCAAATTCGCCAGTGAGTCGGCCACCGCCGGGGATTGTTACAGTCATCGGGTCAGAAACCATCAGGCGCTTGTCTTTTCCAATCCCGAAGGCAGAAAGCATCAACTTGCCAATCGCCATCACGTGCGCAAGACCATTCGGCATACCAGCATCATACGCATGATCCCGGCACCAGTGAATGCCCTTCACCACACCAGCTGACCCGAAAAACGTACCAACGCGCGGCGGTTCCCCGTCACCTAGGTCCATCTCGATCAGGTTCTTCTTCACAAGCCGATCGGCGATGCCACCTTCCTTGGTGATCTGAATTAATCGGCGCAACACCTTTTCAGGCTTTCCTTTGAAGCCAAGGTCTGCCGCCGTCATGTTGGTTTTGCCGCCCGGCAAGAACGCGATGGGTGGGATCACACTGAACGGATTGCGGTGCAGAATTGAGGCAAGCACAGCACCGATCGTGCCGTCACCACCATTGACGATCAGCACAGCGGGGTTGGCCCGCGCGAAAAGCGCCAGCGCTTCGTCAATGCTCTCAATGCCGTTGAGCTCGAAATGCACTACGTTTGCGCTTTCATCCACCACACGGCGAATGGAATCGATCCGGGCCGAATTCGTTGTACTAAGCGGATTTGAAATAATCCCGATCAACGGCAATGTTGCGCCAGATTGGAGGCTCTCTTTTTCCAACTGCATGCGTGTCAAACTCTTGTAACAATCGCCGCCTATAAACGTTCAATGCGGCTTTCCCATTCATGTTTCGCCGCCTTCATACAGCGAAACCCACTCAGAAGCAAACTGCGACGGTGGGTGCGCGGCCTTTGGCCGCAGAATTCTGCTGAAAACTGATTAGCGCCGGCGAAGATTGCGGCGCTTTTGCTTCTGCTCTTCATCCGCCCCAAATATATATTTCAGTCGCACAGGCATATCGGTAACGCCTGCCTCAACGGAAAAAACAACCTCTTCCGCATCCGGCTTTCCAAGGCCAAGTTTCGGATTATTGGAAAAACCGAATCCTTCAGAGAAGAAATCAGCCTTACCGTTCGCATTGCGGTCATGCATAACCACCAATGTGTATTCACCTTCAGAAGGCATCGGCACGCAAATTTTCTGGCCATCGCCTTCTGTTTTTACGTCCACACGCACCAGTTTCTTACCTTTTTCAAGGAAATCATCCGCTGTTGGTCCATAAACCTGAACGCGGATATTCCCTTCCGTGTCCTTTAGCTGTTCAACGCGCACGCGCACGAAAACATCACCTGGAGCTGGTGTTTCACAGGCTTTGATATCATGTGGCACAGTTGCGGAATCAGTTGTTAGGGCCAACACTATAGGCGCCTTTAGAAACGCCAATCCCAAGCCGACCACCAGCGCTTTACTCGAAACTTTACTCAACGTCTTCAGCATAAACTTCTCCGGGCAACGCCTCATGCATAAGGAAATGGGTGGCGATGGTGGCGAAAATATGTCCCATATGTTTACAAATTGGTTATAACTCAACATGCTTTTGCCTTCTTTGCTAGTGCAAAGATAAAGAAAGGCTCTTGCAACAAGGCTTTAAGAGGTGTAGCGCCAACGCATGTTTACTCGCATTGATCGATATGTCCTGCGGCAGATTCTGGGGCCGCTCTTCACAACGCTTGGAATTGCCGCGCTTCTGCTGATTCTGGAGCGCATGCTCAGGTTGTTTGATTTTGTCGTGAACCAGGGCGGCCCGGTTGAGGTCGTTTTCCAGATGCTGGCAAATCAGGTCCCGCACTATATGGGGCTGGCACTGCCAATCGGTTTGATGCTGGGTACCCTGCTCGCGTTTCGCAAAATATCGCTCTCTAGCGAATTTGACGCGATCACCTCTGCGGGCATGGGCCTAAGCCGTCTTGTTCGGCCTGTGCTGGGGCTCGCTCTTGTGCTTCTGGTCGTGAACACAATTCTGGTGGGCTGGATCCAGCCCTATGGCCGATATGCATATCGCAGCCTTGTGTTTGATCTCAGGAGTGGCGCATTGGGTGCAAGCATCCGGGTTGGCGAATTTGTCGACATCGGCGATGACATCACACTAATGATTGAAGAATCACGCGATAAAGGGGCAGAGCTTCTGGGCATCTTCATGGAACGGCGCAGCGATGGCCGCAGCCTGGCGGTCAGCGCTGAACGCGGCGGCTTCTTCGCAACAGATGATGAAAATACCATCCTGCTCCGCCTCTATAACGGTGTGTTGATTGATCTTAACGAAGGGCAGAACAAGCCCCGTGTTCTGAAGTTCGACCAGCAGGACCTTACGGTCAAGCTACCCGCCAAGGAAGCCTTCCGCGAGCGAGGGGGGGAAGAACTGGAGATGACCCTGAACGAGCTTTGGCGCGAAAAGGATAATCCCATTCACACGACCGAAGAACGAGCGGCCTACACCGGAAACTTTCATTGGCGCGTTATGCACAGCATCACTTTCCTTGTCTTGCCGTTTCTTGCGATCCCGCTGGGCCTTACGAACAAGCGAACAGGTAAAGGGTCTGGCATCGTGGTGGGGCTTACACTCCTCATTCTCTATAACGAGTTCATGGAAGCCATGGAAACCGCCGTTCAAGGCGGGGCATCGCCCTATGGCAGCATCTGGCTTCTGTTTGCGGGTTTCACGCTTCTAAGCTTCAGCCTGTTCCATATTGCAGCCCATAAAGTGGGCGGCGAACCGCTTGCCTGGGTGGATAAAAGCTGGGCTGTTCTCAGCGGGCCAATCAAACGCCTGTCGAAACGGGCTATGGGGGTACGTGACTGATGTTCACTTCACGCACACTTCGCCGTATGTTTGTGCCCTCGCGCACCCTCGCGCGCTACATGGTGCGCATGCACCTTGGGCGTTTTTTCGGCATTCTGATTGGCCTTACGGCCGTGCTGCAGATGCTTGACCTGCTGGCGCAGTCGGATGAGATCATGGCCGCGGAAGGCGCAAACTGGGTATCGATCGTATCCTATATCAGCATGCGGGCACCGCAGCTAATCAGCCAGTTCGTGCCGTTCACGGCCCTGCTGGCAACGCTGCTCACCCTTGCCACACTGAACCAGAATTCAGAAGTCGTGGTGATGAAGGCCAGCGGCCTGTCTGCGCACCGCATCCTGCTGCCGCTTGGCATGGCATCCTTCCTTATTGGCGCGGGGCATTTCATCTTTAATGAAACCATTGTTGTGAATGCCAACGCCGACCTTGAGTACTGGCAGGATCACGGCTATGCAGTTGACCTGCCGCCCAGCACCGGGCCCACAGGGCGCGTGTGGCTGAGAGAAGGTGGAACAGTTGTGCTTGTTGAAGCTGTCAGCCAGATCAGGAACCGTGTGGTGCTTGATAAGGTCTCGCTTTATGAACGGGACGACAAAGGCAAGCTGCAGGCCATGGTGCATGCAGATTTCGCCTGGTATCAGGACGGCCAGTGGACCCTGCATGAAGTGCGCCGGTTCGATGCCGCCACCCACGAGATGACCATTGCCGCCAGCCAGCGCTGGAACATTGAAACCCGCCCCGAACGCTTTCAGGCGCTAACGGTAAAACCCGATCATGTGTCCTTCCCGAAACTGTGGGATTCCATGAAAGAACTGAAGAAAGACGGCCTGCCGACAGAGCGCCTTATGGCTAGTTTCCTGCAAAAAATTGCGGGGCCTGCCTCATCGCTTCTGATGCCGCTTCTGGCTGCCGTTGCCGCCTTTGGCGTACACCGGGCCGGCAATCTGGTGATCCGTATCGTGTTCGGCATGGCGCTTGGCTTCAGCTTCTTTGTGGCAGACAATTTCATGCTGGCCATGGGCGAATTTGGCGTTGCCCCACCGTTCCTTGCGGCCTGGGCGCCCTTCTTCCTGTTCCTTGTGCTTGGCTATGCCGTGATCTTCAACTCGGAAGAAGGCACCCTACCTGCCAAAAAGCCGAAACAGAAGCCTGTCGCCGGTGAGTGATATTGCGGAAACCCAGCCGCCGCTGAAGCCCGGCAGAAACGAGCACCGCGCCCGCGTGGCCGGTGGCGCTGGTTTCGCCTTCCTCGGCCGTATGGGTGCCCTGATCGAAGCCGTTTCGCTAATCGTATTCACCTGGGCGTATGGCGCAGCCACCTTTGGCCTGTTCGCGGTGCTGTGGTCATACGTGAAGGTATCCACTGCCGTATCCGACGCCGCCATGACAACCGCGCTGCAGCGCTTTGTGCCAAAAGCCCGCGACGGCGAGGCCGAATTGGTGGCAGGGCACGCGCTGAAGCTCAGCTTCCTGATCGCCATGGTGATTGCTACAGCCACCTTTTTCGCGGCCCCCAAACTTGCAACCATCATCAGCGCCGCCGATGACGATGCCGACCACCTGATCCATGTGATCCGCATTTATGTGTGGGTGCTGCCGTTCTGGACCATGGTTGAAGTAGCCACTGCCGCCATTCGTGCGCGGCGCAAGTTCGGCCCCGAAATCCGCGTCCGCGTGTTTTACGAGCAAGGCCTGCGCCTGATTGCCGCCGTTGGCTTCGCGCTGGCGGGCTTCATGACATATGGCCTGTTCATCGCGCATCTTGTCAGCGTGGTGCTGTCAGCCGCACTCGCCCTCCGGCTTGTGGCCAAGCATTATGATTTCAAGCAGGTACTGAAGGCCCCGCTGATCAGCCCGCTCGCGCGTGACATGCGCCAATACGGCTTCACGGTGATGCCCGCGAACCTGACCAAAAAGCTGTTCAGCGAATTCCCTGTGATGTTCCTGAATTACCTGCTGCCCGGTGCGGCTGGTGCTGCGGCGGGCGGCTATTATGCCGTGGCCCGAAAGATCGCAAGCGCCCTGCAGGCCGTGCGGATGACCTTCGAGTATGTCATGGCGCCGCTGGCGGCAGAGAAGGATGGCCACGGAGACCGCGAGGCCCTGAAGGACATGTACGGCTATGCAACGCGCCTGTCGGTTACGCTGGCGCTGCCGTTTGGTGCCGCGCTTGTGCTGGCGCGAAACGATATTCTCGCCACTATGGAGCCCGAGTTCCAGGCCGCCGCCGCCGCCATGTCGATCCTGTGCGCGGGCCGCGTACTGGAGGCTGCCACAGGCCCCTCTTCCGCTGTGGTCGAAATGCTGGGCCACCGGCTGCTGCCGCCGCTGAACGGCGCGCTGGGGCTTATCACCCTGCTGCTGCTGGGCAACTGGCTGATCCCGCTTTACGGCGTAACCGGGGCCGCCATCGCCGCTGCATCCGGGCTGAATGTTACCGCCATCGCGGGCTTTATCCAGGCCATGATCATGTTCCGCTTGTGGCCCTATGACTGGCACGCAACCCGGCCGCTTCTGGTATCCCTTGTCACATCGGGGGCCATGCTGTCGCTGATCCCAGCCAGCAACCACTGGCCTGTGCCTGTGGGCATCCTGGGCGCGATTATCGGATTGATGCTGTCTGTCGTGATCCTGATCCGCTATGGCCTCAGCCACGAAGACGCAGAGGCGCTCGGGAAGCTGGGCAAGCTGAAGAAACTGAAGAAGCTGGCGCAATAACCATGACGGCTAAGGCAATACCAGAAATCACATTCGATGATTTCCTGCGTGTGGACATCCGCGCGGGCACCATCCTTTCCGCCACCGATAACGCCAAAGCACGCAAGCCAGCCTATGTGCTTGAGGTGGATTTCGGGCCTGAATTCGGCGTCAAGACAACCTCAGCCCAGATCACCGAAGAGCACACAAAGGAAAGCCTTGTGGGCATGCAGGTGCTGGCGGTTGTGAACTTTCCGTCCAAGCGCGTCGCGGGCGTGAAATCAGAAGTGCTGACGCTGGCGACCATGGAAGAGGATGGCCGCACGGTGTTGATCACACCGTCAAAGCCCGTGCCGAACGGCACCCGCTTGCTTTAAGGCCCTTCCTGCCTTAAGTCACTATTCAAAGAATTTTTCCGGGGAGCGACGCGTGAGCGACATCATCATCAAAGAAATCACAAATACTGCGGGCCTGAAAGATTTTGTGAACGCCACCCGGCAGGTGTACGCGAACGATCCCAACTGGATTCAGCCCCTGATGATGGAACGGATGGACGCCATCCGCCGCGACAAGAACCCCTATTACGAGCACGCCGAAGTTGCCCACTGGGTGGCCTATGAAGGCGCGAAGCCCGTTGGCCGCATCACTGCCCAAATCGATAGCCTCGCGCAGGAAAAATGGGGGCCTAACCTTGGCCATTTCGGCTTTTTTGAAGCCACAACCAAGGAGGTTGCTGACCAGCTTCTCGCCACAGCCGAAGATTGGCTGAAGGCGCGCGGCATGAAGCGCATGCAGGGGCCATGGTCCCTGAACACCGCAGAGGAGGTTGGCACGCTGATCAAGGGGTTCGACACGCCGCCCGTGTTCATGATGCCCCATGGCAGGCCGGAATATGACGGCTGGCTGAAGGCATTTGGGCTTGATAAAGCCAAGGACATGCACGCCTTCCGGCTTGACCTGTTGAAGCCCGCACCCGAGCGTGCGGCCCGCATCGTGAAGATGGCGGAAAAGAACAAGCACACCACCCTGCGCGAGATTGACATGAAGCGGTTCGACGAAGAGGTCGCCACCGTTCTGGATATTTATAACGAGGCATGGTCGGACAACTGGGGCTATGTGCCTTTCACCAAGCATGAGGTTGAGCATGGTGCCAAGGCGTTGAAGCCCGTGGTGAAGCCTTACCGCACCATGATCGTGGAATATGACGGTGAGCCTGTGGCCTTCATGCTGACAATCCCGGATGTGAACCACAAAATTCGCGACCTGGACGGCAAATTGCTGCCATTCGGCTGGGCCAAGGTGGCGTGGCGCATGATGAACGGCAAGGAAGACCGCTGCCGCGTGCCGTTGATGGGTGTCCGCAAAAAGTTCCAGAAAGGCCCACTAGGGGCCGCCATGGCCATGTGGATGATCCAGGTATCCCAGCGCAATGTGATGGACCGCGGGGCCTATTTTGGCGAACTGGGCTGGATTCTTGAGGACAACGAAGGGATGATCAGCATCCTGGAAGAGATCGGCTGCGAGATTTACAAGACCTATCGGGTGTACGAGAAAGCGATTGGGTAGTGGAACCTTTTGTCATTCAACGCCAAGGTTTTGAGCTAAAGATATCCTCTATTGAAGAAGCCGCAGCGCTGGAAGCGATTGGCATCCTCAATAGCAGCGAGTTAATCGCTTGGGCGGGCCACATGCTGAACAATGGTCAATATACAGCCTCAATAGACACCTTGGACGACACACCCGAAACCTCACCAGAACGCGCGCACCGATTATTTAAGGCAGCCACCGCAGAACTTGGTGTTGGGGTCCGCTCTCTGCATGATGCCGCATTCACTGCTGCCCGTGTCATCATTCAACAAATCGCAGATGAGGAAATTGACACAGAAGCTGGTTGTCAGTTTCTATGCCATAATTTTTCACTAAATAGCTCCCAAGTAGGCGCAGCTTCAAAATTCAGCGAAGAGCTTGGCATGAGAGAGTTTGTTTTTCTGGAACATGAAATGTGCCACGCCCGTGCGGCGCTGCAACACCCAGTCCCCTATGATCCTGGGCCTCCAGAAGTCATCAAACAAGAAATCCTCTCTGAGGCCCAACGATGGCTCAACGCTAATACCTAGTCTACCCCTCCACCGCCAGCTTGCCTTGTGCGAGGTTTGCGAATTCGCATAGGAGCGGCCTTGTTTCGCGGGGGTCGATGACGTCCTCAACCATGAAGGCCTCGGCGGTGCGGAACGGGCTGCGCACCTTATCAAGCCGTGCTTTGATTTCCGCCAGTGCCGCCTGCGGGTCATCGGCTTTTTCAAGCTCAGCTTTATAGGCCACTTCAATTCCGCCTTCGAGCGGCAGGCTGCCCCAGTCGCCTGACGGCCAGGCGAAGCGGTATTGGAATTTGGTGTGGTCGCTCATGGCCGCGCCCGCAACGCCATATGCCTTGCGCACAATCACGCTGGCCCACGGCACGGTGGATCTGTAGATGCCGTTCAAGGCCTCAACCCCAAAGCGGATGGTGGCGGCTTTTTCAGCCTCGAGCCCGATCATGAAGCCGGGGTTATCAACAAAATGCACCACCGGCAGGCGGAAAGTGTTCGCAAGCTTCACGAACCGTTCAATCTTGCGCGCCGCATCCGCCGTCCATGACCCGCCCATGAAGGATGGGTCGGATGCGATCACCGCCACAGGCCAGCCGTCAAGCCGCGCGAGCGCCGTGATGGCCGACTGGCCCCAACGCCTGCCGATTTCGAACACACTGCCGCGGTCCATGACACTTTCCAAAATCCGGCGCATGCTATAGGCCTTGCGGCGGTCTTCGGGCACAGCGTCCAATAGCTTTTCGTCGCGCCGCTCCACGCCGTCACTTGTGTCGCCCCTTGGCGCGGGCAGGCCCGCTGCCGACGGCAGGTACGAAAGGAATCGTTTCGCGGCCTCAAACGCCGCTTCTTCGCTTTCAACCAGCTCATCCACCGCGCCGTTCCGGGCATGGATGTCTGCGCCCCCAAGCGCTTCCTTGTCCAGATTTTCGCCAATGGCCGCCACCACCGCCGGCCCGGCGGTGAACATGTGGCTCATACCCTTGACCATCACGCTATAGTGGCTGGCCACCACGCGCGCGGCGCCAAGCCCGGCGACGGATCCAAGCGCCAGCGCAACAACCGGCACGGTCTCCAAATTTTTCACCACATGCTGCCAGCCCGGCAGATAGGGCACGTACGTGAGGCCCATGTCTTCCAGCATCTTGACGCTGCCACCGCCGCCGGTGCCGTCAATAAGCCGAATGAGCGGCAGCCCGTATTCGTGCGCCATCTGCTCGGCCTGTTCGGCCTTGCGCCAGATGGCGGCGTCTGCTGCCCCGCCCCTAACGGTGAAATCATCGCCCGTCAGCACCACAGGCCTGCGGTTCACGTCAGCGCGGCCAAACAGGAAGTTGGCGGGGGTGGCGTCTATAAGGTCACCATTTTCATCATAGCGGCCCTTGCCCGCCAGCTTGCCGATCTCGCGGAAGGAACCGGGGTCTGCCATGCGGGCAAGGCGCTGGCGCACATCCAGCTTGCCGCGGCTGTGCTGGCGCGCAACCTTCTCCTCGCCGCCCATCTTCTCATTCAGCGCCACGCGCGCTTGCATTTCCCGGAGTTCTTTTTCCCACGCCATTTGGTCACGTCCCCTAAAACCTTGTTTAAATGGTGAAATAGCGTGGTCCCGCGAATGTCAACCGGTGCCCTAGCCCGACTGCATCAGGCGCACGCCTTCGTCCCGCTCGAACAGATACAGCAAGT
>JABXIV010000263.1 GCA_013372925.1 Alphaproteobacteria bacterium | reverse complement strand
GGCGGTGGAGCGCGGCATGATTGCGCCTGAACTAGTCCTGGACATGCCCTTTGAAGCAGGTGCTACGCTGGCACTTGGCCCTGTGGAAGTGATGTATCCGGGCGCGGGGCATGCCACCGATAATTTGCTTGTGTGGTTGCCAAAGCAGAAGCTGCTGTTCGGCGGGTGTGCTGTACGCCCCGGTGATGCCAAAGGCCTGGGCTATTACGAACATGGTGACCCCACCACATGGGGCGCGGCCATGACGCTTGCGCAGGCACGCTATGGTGACGCGAAGATTGTTGTGCCCGGCCACGGCGATGTTGGCGACATCACATTGCTGGACCACACAGCGGCCCTAGTGAAAAGCCATCTGGCTAAGGCGCGGTGATGCGCCTGCCCTCTTAGAAGAGGCTTGGCAGGTTGGTCGTCACCGTGTCCTTGAGCCCCTTGAGCACTTTCTCAATCACTGCCTTGTCATGCTCTTCCGGATAGGCGGCGTAAACCGGATAGGTGAACACGGGGGTATCATCCACAATGGCCAGTTCCCCGCTTTCGACAAAGGGGGCGACGATCCGGGCCGGGAAATAGCCCGACGCAGGCGTGGACAGCAGGAATGACACCCCAAGCGATCCCACATTCAGGTTCAGGGTCGGCGTGGTCAGGTTCGGGAAATTCAGCGCGTGGTCGGCCTCAAATTCCGGGCCCCAGTCGATATAGACATAGGTTGCTTCATCAAACCCCCGGTGCACGAGATTGCTTGTCACCAGAACCAGTTGTTCCTCAAACAGTTGTTTGATCAGGATTCCGGGCCGGGCATCGGGCCGATACAGGACCACAAGATCAAGCGTGTCTTCTGCCAGTTGCTGCATCAAAAGGCTGGAGGCGGCGATCATCTGCGCCCGGATGGCAATTTCGGGCGCGTGCTTGCGCATCCATGGCAGCCACTGCAGCAGAAAGCCGTCCCACAGGCTTGGCTGGCCGCCGATGGCAAGCCGGGTATCCTGGCCTTCAGGCAGCGCCAGCCCCAGCTTGGCCTGATCCCATTGCCGCACGATGGCTCGGGCATGGCGAGCGAAAGCAATGCCGATCCGTGTCGGCGCGGCACCTGCCCGGTTGCGTACGAAAAGCTGCTGGCCAAGCTGGTCTTCAAGCGCCTTGATGCGGGTGCTGACCGTTGATTGCGCCACATTCACCCGTTCGGCTGCACCCAGGAAGGTGCCCGTTTCCAGAACCGCAAGGAACGTGCGGGCTTGCAGGATATCCATGGGCGCTTCCTATTATCTGGTTTTTCGATATTAACTATCTAATTTATCCGCTTTTCAAATGAAAGAAGCAAGCGCAGAACGATCAGAGGCCCATTTCCTGAAAGGTAAAAGCGATGGCTCGGTCTGGTTTGATAGATGGCGATTTTGAGCTTGGTCTCGACGACGATTTCGGCGGTCGGTACGGGTTTGACTGGCCTATCGACGAAACTGAACTGGCAGACGCGCTTGAACAAGGGCAGACAATGGGTGAGATCGCCCGCCGCTATGGTGTCAGCGTTTCAGACGTGGCCGATCTCGTTGACCTCTATGATTTGCGCTAGCCCCGATGCCGCGTGATATTGGCATCCTGCTTCCGGGAAGCGCTCAATCTGCCAGCATGATTTCCGCTGTAACCGTGCCGGGGTTCCTCTCCGCCGATGAATGCGCCCAGCTGATCGCAGTCGCGGAGGATCGCGGCATGGCGCGGGCCGGCCTCACGGGCGGCCTGAAGGCGGGCAACATCCGCTCGGCCAGCAGTTGCTGGATCGATGAAGACGATGTTTCCTGGCTTGCTGACAAGATGATCCGCGGCCTTGCCACGCTTGCGCGCCAGTCGTTTGACTATGACCTCACCGGTTTTGAAGAAGGCTTTCAGTTGCTGCGCTATGACGGTCTTGAGGTGGACGGCGAGCCGGATTTCTATGACTGGCATATCGATATTGGGCGGTCGGGCGTCAATGCATCGCGCAAGCTCAGCCTTGTGGTGCAACTGAGCGATCCGTCCGACTATGAAGGGGGGTTGCTTGAAGTAAATGCTGCCGGCAATGTTGAAGCCCAGCCACGGGCTATCGGTTGCCTTACGGCGTTCCCAAGCTTTGTGCTGCACCGGGTCAGCCCTGTGACAAAAGGCGTACGCTATTCCCTTGCCGCATGGGCGCACGGCCCGGCTTTCCGCTAGACCTGCTTCATCATCTGGCAGCCGCTTTGCCTTCATGCTAGAAAGGCAGGGAACGGGGTGCGGCAAGCAAGGGAGCGCGCGTGGACGCGGCAATGCCAAAAGATGATGTCTGGATGTTGGCGCTTGTCGGCGGCCTTGTGATTGCCGCGGTGCTGACCCGCCGCCTTTCCGACCTTCTGAAACTGCCCGCCATTGTGGGCTATATGCTGATCGGCCTTGGCATTGGCGTTGCGGATGCGCGCTGGTCGTTCCTCAGCGAACCTGACCGTTTCAGCTTTGCCTTTCTGGCGGATGCCGGGATTGTGGTGCTGCTGTTCCGGGTGGGGCTTGAAAGCAATTTCACCCGGCTGATGGCTCAGATCCGCCGTGCAAGCTTTGTCTGGGTGGGGGATTTTGTCGTCAGCTTTGCTGTGGCTTATGGTGTGGCCAGCCAGGTGCTTGGCTATGGGCTTGTGCCGTCGCTTGTGGCGGCATCGGCCCTGAGCGCCACCAGCCTTGGTGTGGCGGCTGCCTTCTGGCGCGACCGCGGCGCGCTCAAAACCGATCGTGGCGCCCTCCTTACAGACATTGCCGAGCTGGATGATCTGTCTGGCATTCTGGCGCTGGCGGTTATGCTGGCGGTGTTGCCGCGGCTGTTGGATGGCGGCACGGTGGGGCCGGAGGTGATCGGTGAAGTAACATTGGTGTTGCTGGTGAAATTTTTCGCCTTCTGCGCCTTCTGTTTCCTGTTCGCGCGCTATCTGGAGCGCCCGATCACGGGCTGGTTCCGCGCAACCCAGCCGCGGCCAACGGTGATCATTGTGGTGCTGGGGCTGTGTTTCGCCATCAGCACGCTTGCGGATTTCATGGGCTTTTCGCTTGCCGTTGGGGCACTGTTCGCGGGGCTGGCCTTCAGCCGTGACCCGGCCGAACACAGTATCGACAAGGGCTTTGAGTATCTTTTCCTGCTGTTTTCGCCCTTTTTCTTCATCCATCTGGGCATGGTGGCCGATCCGTCATTGTGGATCGAAGGCCTCGCGGTTGGGGGTGTGCTGGCTGTGGCGGCGATTGTTGGCAAGCTTGTCGGTGTGGGCGGGGCCACCTGGATGGTGGCTGACCGCAAGACAGCCATCTTGATCGGCATCAGCATGATCCCAAGGGCAGAGATCACGCTGGTGATCCTGCAGCAGGCGGCCGCATTGGGGCCAGCAGCTGTGCCGGGCGAGCTGTTCGGCGGCATGATTTTTGTTTCCATCCTGACGTGCCTGTTGGTGCCTTTTGCCCTTCAACTGGCGTTCCGAAGGCATGGGGCCTAGCGCCTGCGGCCTTTTGCCGGGCATGGATTTAAGGCTTGATGCCTTTGCGGCTATGTGGTTTTGCTGAAGTGCGGTGTAGCGCTGGGCTGCCCGCTTGGTTCGCTGGGTAGCTGATGGCGCAGTATCTGAATATCATCCTCGTTCTTATCGCGGCGCTTTGCTTCTCCGTTCTTCTGTTGCCGAAAATCCGGCGCAACCCGTTCTGGCGGGCCACTGTTACGCCGCTTGCGTCCATCATCGGCAGCGGCTTCCTGATCATTGCGCCCCTGCTTGCAGCCATCACCGGCAAGATGGCCATCTTCGCCATGATGGCGATCCTGTTGGTCGCATACGCGGTGGGCGGTGTGATGCGCTACAACATCCGGCATGCCGAACCACGCATCAAGGCCGTAGGGGCCGCCCCGGTGATCACGCGGGTTGAGGATCTGGGGCGGGTGGTGCTGGCGCTGGCCTATATTGTTTCCATTGCTTTTTATCTGCGCCTGATGGGCTCTTTCGTTCTCGATATGGTGGGCCTGAACACGCAGACGAACGCGGCGCTTCTGACAAGCGCGGTTTTGCTGTTTATCGGCATTTCAGGATCAATCCGCGGGCTGGATGGGCTTGAAAAACTGGAAACCGCGTCGGTATCCCTGAAGCTTGCGATCATTGTCGCGCTTCTGGTGGGCCTGTGGCACCATGATATAGAAACCGGCTTCGCGCTGGATGGGCTTAAGCCCGAACATCACACACCCATTGAACAGCTACGCATGCTGGCGGGGATGCTGCTGGTGGTGCAGGGGTTCGAGACATCGCGCTATCTGGCCAACAACTACACAGCCACAATCCGCATTCGCAGCATGCGGCTCGCACAGCTTGTGGCGTCGGTGATCTATCTTTTGTTCCTGTGGCTGGCCTTGCCGCTGATGCCAAATATGGAATTCGGCAAGCCGGACGAGACTGCGATCATCACGCTTTCCGCGCAGGCAGCCACGGTGCTGCCGTTCATGCTGGTGCTTGCTGCGGTCATGAGCCAGTTCAGCGCCGCGGTGGCCGACACGGTTGGTGCAGGCGGGCTGGTTGAGGAGCAAACAGATGGCCGGGTTACCGAAGGCAAGGCCTATCTTGGCGTGACCCTTGTGGGCATTTTCCTGGTATGGAGCGCGAATATCTTTGAGATTGTCGCCATCGCTTCCCGTGCGTTTGCTGGCTACTATTTGCTGCAAACACTGATAGCGGCCCGCATCGTGGCGCTCAGGCAGGAAGGGATTGTGCGCGTGCTGTGGCTTTCGGGCCTCTTGCTGCTGGCGTCGGTTCTGCTGGGCACGCTGTTGTTCGCCCTGCCAGTGGAATAGCCTGATAGCTTGTCCTAATAACTTACTCTAATAGCTTACGGTGACAACGATGGCATCTGTATAGCTGCCGGGCGCAGCGTTCTGCCCCGAATCGATTCGCCCATACACTGTATAGTTCTGGATTTCACAGCACAGCACGGTCATGGTTAGGCTGTCGGTCACGGTGGACGTGCCGCCGCCGCCGTCTGCCCAGATGGCCGTGTGGCTGGCATCGGTATAAAGGTTATAGTTCAGGGTTAGTCGGCCGGACGCCAGTTTGCGCTGGGTCTTCTTGCCGTTATCGCCCATGCTAAGAATTAGGGCATAGCCAACGGTGTCGCCGATGGTGTCGGAGCCGCAGCTTACCTCAAGGTTTCCGGTGCTGTAGACGGCTTGTTGCGTCAATGCATTATAGCTGCCGAAATTCACGGCGGTGGAGGTAACGGTGCAATAACAGCCTGTGCCGGTGCAGCTTGCATCCGCCGCCGACAGGGGCGCCAGCAAGACAAGTATCCAAAGGGTTGCGGCCAGGCATGCGCGCATCATGGCGTGTCCTTCCTGCAGATGAGGTCAGGCTGTCGCACGGGGCCTTCCGTGGCTGCCAGTGCGTCCACCTCTATTCTACAGGTTTCACCCTCAATGTGGGCAAAAAAAGACCGGGCCCGCGACAGCCCTGTGATGTAGGACTGACCCCGGAAGCCAACAGGCGCGTCTTCGCCGCCGTCTGCGGCGTGCAATGTTGTGCCGGGCGGCAGTGGGGTGCCGTTTTCATCCAGCACGCGAACAAGGGCCGCCCGCATTCGGCTGGCCGGGAAATCCAGGATCAAGCCGCTGCGCCTTCGCGGCACCACCTTCAGAAGCGTATCGCCCACTTCGGCAGAAAGCGGCAGGTCCAGCGGGTTGATGCCGATGCGGTTTTCTTCATAGGGCCGCAGGCCGGTCACAAGTGCCTCGCCCTTCTTGTTGGTCTCCGTAATCCGGCGGTTATCCTGCAATACGCCAATGCCTTCAAAATCGTCTACTTTGACAAGGGCGAAGCTGGTGTCCACTGGGCGCGACAGGTGTCGGCTGCCACCCAGCATGACAATGCCGCCCTTCATGCCCAGACGGGCTGCCTCAGTCCCTTTCCAGTGGCTGACATCAAGGGAAACGATCCCTTTAGGGGTGTTGTATGTGGCACCAGCGCGGGCGCTTTGGGTGTCGTCCTGCCGGGCTTCAGCCCGGAATCCAAAACCGCCTTCCCACGATGCATTGCGGTTCACCCGAAGCGTGCCGGCCCAGTCTTTGCCGTTCTTTTCAACCATGGCGTTGCCGGATGTGCGCTGCCCCAGCCGGGTCGTGAAGCTGAAATAGGCCGTGGTTTCTGCGAATGTGCCGAAGCGGCGCGATACATTGATGCCCAGCCCGCCGATCTTGCCCAGTTGTACCGAATAGGTTGCGCCGACCAGCTCAAAATCGTCCCGGTCCCGTTCGTCAACGCGGGTATAATTGAAGGCGAGCGATCCACGCCTTTGCAGGTCAATGCCAAGGTTTGCACTGCTGCGCAGGCGTGCGGGCCGCAGGTCATCAACCGCACCCAGCCTTGTGAATTTGCTGGAGGCATATTGGTTCGAAAGATAGAAGCCGAAAGTCTCAGACGACCAACTTAGGTCGGTTTCAAAAAGCGTGCCCACATCGCCGCCCTTCAGGCTGACGGCAGCAGCGGTGGACAGCAAACCACCGAACGGCAATTGCCAATCCACATAGGGGCCGAAACCCGCCCGTTTGGTTGAGGCTTCAACTTGCAGCCCCGCGGTAAATTTCTCGCCCAGGCCTTTGCGGTAGGTGCCTGTGAAGAAAGGTTCTTCATACTGGTTGCTTTGGCGGCCAAAGTTTTCACGCAGCACACCAGCCGAAACCGAATAGGCCGACAGCCCCTTTTTTAGCAGATTGCGGGTGGCATAGAAGGGCTGCACCAGCACGGTCTCCCTGCCCAACAGGTCCTTCACCACCACTTTCAGGTCACCCGCGCCGGTAATAACCGGCAGGTGCTCGATTGAGAAGGGCCCCGGGTCAACCGCAAGGCTGGACCGCTTGATCCCGTTCACGAAAACCTCCGCCGTGGACGGCAGGGCGGCAGAGCCCGCAATCACAGGCGTGGGGAAGGTTATAAAGCCGGGCTGCAACGTGAAATCGGTGCCATAGCGCGCGCCAGCGAAGCGCACCGGGCTGCCCCAGCCGCCCGCGTTTGTGATGCTGTCGCCCAGCTGAAGCTGGCGGCGCTTGTCGGGGAAATCCATCGTCCAGCTGCTTTCAAGGCGCACAAGCTTGGCGCTGCCTGTCAGGTCTTGCCCGGCGAAGGTGGTGGTGCCAACGCCCTTGCCGGAGAACACGGCCAGTTCCAAAAGGCCGCTGGCGTAATCGCTGCCGCTGCTCACTTCCGCCACAAGGTCGTAATTCATGAAAAAGCCAAGCGGTGTCGGGTCAGGCGGCCTGTAGCGCCAGTCGCTCCCCAGTGTTTGGCCCGGGAAACAGTCTGCGGTGCAGGTGATGCTGATATGAAGCTGGCCGCTGTCGTATTGATACGTTAGCCCCGGCACGCTTGAAAGCGGCAGCATGCTGTAGCGCTGGAAGGGCGTGGGCGTGCCCGCTGGTTCCAAAAGCCCGAGCGTATCAAACGACCTGTTTTCGAGAAGAAAGCCCGTGGGCGTTTCAAGAACAGCATAGATGCCGCGCTGCGGCAGGTTGTTGATGGTGATGGTGACGAAAGTGAGGGTTGTGCCCGCCGTTTCGGCTGGCGGAGTGTCTTGTGCGGCTTTTGTGGGAAGGGCTGCGGCCATGAAAAAGGCCGCAATCCCGAATAAAGGCTTGAAGGGCAGGGCCGCTATCATCTGTGGCCGTGCAGCGTCTCCTGATAGATACCCTGATCTGTCGAAGCTGCGAACGTGAAGAGGTCAGGAAGCGTTCCTTCGAATGGCTTAGAGTTGTCCAGCTGCCATGAAACTGTAGAGCCCGGCAATACATATTGGTAGGCCTTGGTTTCATAGAAAATCTTGTTGTCGCTCGAGAACCGCATGCCGTTGATCAGCACGTGAAGCCGCCCGCTGTTGCGTGCAGTTACCCAAACGCCGCCATCGCGTTGTTCGATATTCCAATCGATATGGGGTTGCTGTGTTACTTCAGGGAAAGGTTTCACAAAAACAGGCAGGCTGATCCGCATGGCGAATTGTACCTGATTGGTTTTGCTCTCATCCGGGGCGGGTGGCACTTCCTGAATGAACAGGCGGTAGGATTGTTCCACCGACCAGTCATTGGGGTGGTCCATAAAGGCCACGCGAACCACTTGTTCCTTGCCGGCCTCGATGGTGGCAATTGGCGGGCACGCCAGCACCATCATGGAATCGACTTCGTTATATTGATCTTCGCCTTTTATCTGCGACCATTTCATGATCGACAGCTGAACCACAGCCTTTTCTGTGCCGCGGTTGTGAAGCCGCAGTGCGGCAACGGGGCCGTTCTTGGTCAGGGTCACGCGGATGGGGCTTACTTCGAGCGAAGCGGCGGCGTAGGCTGTGCCAACAGGCAGCGACAGCAGAAGGAAGAAAGCCAGTAGGCGGAATGTTTTGATCATAAAATCGTTCCGGATTTGCCCTAAAAATCAAGGGATAGGATAGCTATCCCCGTGCCTGATTTGCCAGCCTTTACATTATCGTCGTTTCTGGAAACCTCGTACAGCGTGGGCTGGCTGTTGCTGTTCCCATTGGTCCGGGTTTCCTGTGATGTGGTTGATTCTACTATCTGAATGCCAACTTTACCAGTGTTGTCTGAGCCAACGTTTAGCTGGTAGTCGGTGTTTTTGGTGCAGCGCACCTCAAGCGGTTGGCCGCTTTGGCTGATTGTGCGGCTTTCGATGCGCACCACGCATTTCGGCAAAACGACCGCGGAAACCCCGATGCGGGCTTGCGGTCGTTTGTGCGGAACGCGTTGTTGGTTGGGGCTGTTTTGGTCTGCTGCCAGCGCCCCGTTGGCCACCAGATGCGACCAGGCCAGCAGCATCAACGTGCTTCTGGCAGTGGGGCGGAGCATATGCCGTCTCAGCAATTCCGACAGTATCATGACTTGTCGTCCTTTCCTGACATGCGGGCACATGCTCCTCTGTGCTGTTGTTGGGGCAACCTCTAGAAAGTTACGGTTACCGTCACTGTATCGCTATAGGCGCCGGGTGCGGCGTTCTGCAGGGCAAACAGCCGCGCGTAGGCCGTGAAGGTTTGCGTTGTGCCGGTGCCGGTATCGGAAACCGTGTCCACACCCACAGTGTCACCCCAAACGGTGGTGCGCTGTGTGTTCTGGTAGATGGAATAGGTCAGGTCGTTTGCGCCGGATTCCATAACGCGAACCGCAACGGTAGCACCTTGGCCGACACCTTCATCCAGCCCGATATCGTAATCGGTGGTGTTGGTGCACAGCACCTGCAGCGTTACTGTGCCGTCGATATCAGTGGCGGAAAAGGGGTCATACACCCCGAACGCCAGGTCGGTGGCAGTAACGGAACAGGAAGCGTTCACTGTTGCTGTTACCTGAAAGGTATCTGTTTGTGCAGCCGCCGGGGCGCTGGCGGCAAAAGCTCCAAGTAGCATGACTGAGGCAAGCGCCAGCAGTTTCCCGGATGCAGTCTTGAAGGCCTGATAAATCTTGTTCATTAATCCAACTCCCAACGATTGGATGTCTATTTAACTAATTTAATCATAAATTAGCTGGTCTTAAAAGATACTTAATAACGGATAAGTAACATTGCCAGTATGCTGCGACAAAACGTCCCTTTTTTATTAAGTTAAGCTGTTTCTTTCCCTTTAGGGTCGCCTTTTAGACAACCAGAAGTGTCGCAGCCGCCATGGCGATAAAAATAACGAACGCGAAGATGTGGATATATTTCACCGGCATTTTCGCAATCGCCTTCTGCCCGAACATCACAACAGGTACATTCGCCGCCAGCATGCCAAGGGTTGTACCCATGGTTACAGCAAGCGCGCTTTCATAGTGTCCGGCCAGAACAACAGTGGCGTGCGTTTAGCCGCCAAAACCGTCGAACGACATGCTTTTCACCAGCGCGAAAACAGGGTCGCCAACCTTGAGGCCGAGATCTGCCATGGCATCCAGCGTTACCTGCGCCCGGATATGTCCGCACCCGATATCAACCTGCACTTCAGCCAGGCATGAGGCAGGGTGCGTGTGAATATCGCTGATGGTGCCTTCCAGAATGTTGCGTATGCTGATGGCTTCCGGGCGCTTGGTTGCCAGCGCCACATCGCGGGCGCGCAGGCGCAGGGAAACCGCGTCGCCCTCTTTTGCTTCCACAAGCGGGATCGTTACCGCCTGTTCGCCTAGCCGTAGGCGTGTGATGAAGGCGTCCCTGTTATGGCCTGTCACTGTGGCGTTCAGCACCACGCTGGTTTCAAAGCGGCCATCGGGGGCCTGGAAATCTAGGCTTTCAAACAGTTTTCTTGCCGGGCCTTCCGCTTGCTTGCGCCCGTTTGAGACCAAAACCAGATGATCGGCCAGGCGCGCGACCTCGGCAAAATCGTGGCTGACATAAAGCATGGGAATGGCCAGTTCCCTGTGCAGGTCTTCCAGATGGGCAAGTACCTCTTGCCGGCCTGCGGCATCAAGCGCCGAAAGGGGTTCATCAAGCAGCAGCAGCTTGGGTGCACGGGCCAGGGCCCTTGCCAGTGCCACCCGTTGCCGTTCGCCCCCCGACAGGCCGTTCGGAGCACGGTGCATCAGTTTTTCAAGCTTTAGCAGGCTGACAATATCATCAAGCGCCATGGGGGCGTTTCCGGTGGCTTTTACCGCGCGGTTTAGCCCGTACCGGATATTCTGTTCCACAGACAGGTGCGGGAACAGGCTGGCTTCCTGAAACACATAGCCCACAGGCCGTTCATGCGGGGGCAGGAAGATATTTTCAGTGCTGTCCTGCCACACATCTGCGCCCACTTGCAGGCGGCCATCAAGCGATTGCAGGCCTGCGATTGCGCGCAGGATTGTGGTCTTGCCGCTGCCGGATGCGCCAAAAAGCGCGGTGATGCCCTCATGCGGCATCTCGAACGCAAGATCGACCTCGAAACCCCGGTTGTTGCCCCGGAACGCAGCGCTGATGCCCTTAATCGCCATGCCGATGCCTCAACCGTTTTTCAAGCATCATCACCGAGAAAACCACGATGAAGGCAAAGGCCACCATGCCGCCCGCAAGCAGATGCGCCGGTGCCCACTGCAGCGTTTCCACATAATCATAGATGGCAACAGACAGCACTTTGGTCTCGCCCAGGATGTTGCCGCCGATCATCAGCACCACGCCAAACTCACCAACCGTGTGGGTGAAACCCAGCACAGCCCCTGTCAGGAAACCGGGGCGCGCCAGCGGTACAGCCACGCTCCAGAACCGGTCCCATGGGCTTGCGCCCAGTGTGGCGGCCACTTCAAGCGGGCGGTCGCCAATGGCTTCAAAGGCGTTCCTGATGGGCTGCACCACAAAGGGCAGGGAATAGATAACCGATCCGATCACAAGCCCTTCGAATGTGAAGGCAAGCGACCGGCCACCAAACAGGCCGGCAATGGCACCGCCCGGCCCATCAGGGCCCAGCGCCATCAACAGATAGAACCCGAGCACGGTGGGCGGCAGCACAAGCGGCAGGCCCACAATGGCGGCAACGGCCTCTTTCCAGCTCGCGGCTGAACGGGCCAGCCACCAGGCGATGGGCGTGCCGATTACCAGCAGCACAAGCGTGGTGATGCCCGCCAGTTTCACTGTCAGGAAAATCGGGGACCATATGTTTGCGTCCAGACTCAGGGCTTTGCCTCATGGTTCGGGGTGGCGTTCTGTTCGGGGGAACCGTAGCCATATTTCCTGATGATCGCCAGCGCTTCGGCACCTTTCAGGAAGGCCATGAAGGCCTTGGCGGCTTCGTTATCCGCCCCGCGCTTTAGCAGCACAGCATCTTGCGCGATGGGCGGGTACAGATCTTCCGGGATAATCCAGCGTGCGCCATCACGACTGGTAGCAATTTGCGACAGGGCGATAATGCCAAGTTCCGCATTCCGTGTGTGCACAAACTGAAAGGCCTGCGCAATGTTGGCCCCGAACACCAGCTTGCCCTGTAGCTGTTCATGGAAACCGAGTCGCCGGAGCGCCGTAACTGCCGCCGCGCCATAGGGGGCAGTGGCAGGATTGGCAATGGCGATTTTGCGCACCTCTGTGTTGAGCAGGGTTTCAGCGCTTACGCTGCCCCCCAGCGTGTTGGAATAAAGCGCAATGCGCCCAAGCGCATAGGTAAAGCGGCTATCAGGCACGGCCAGTCCGTTGGCGACGGTTTTGTCCGCGCGGTCCTGATCGGCGGCGAGGAACAGGTCAAACGGGGCCCCGTGGCTGATCTGTGTATAAAGCTGGCCCGTGGAGGCGAAACTGAACATCACCCGGTGGCTGGTCTCTTTCTCAAACGCATTGCCGATTTCCTTGGCGGCCAGCGTGAAGTTGGCTGCAACGGCTGCCCGTGTTTCTGCGGCCTTCAGGCCTGTCGCCGCAAGGAAAGGCAACAGCAGACCCATGATGGCGCGTATCAGGAACAGGCTGCGGTGTGGTTTGGTCATTCCCCGGTTTCCGGCGTTATATGCGGGCGATGCCCATTGCTGTCTGCCCGCACTTTAGGGCGGGCCCAAAGGGCTGGCAAGCGATTGCAGGCAGGCCCATGGATCAGGATTTTCCTTCAAGCCGCGATATATCTATCTCACCAGTTGTAAAAATAATTTATTTGGCTATAAAAAAATACTGAAGTTAAATTTTTAAAACCATTGGAGTATGGGTATGTCGGGGCTCAGGGCGAAACAGAAGGCACAGCGCCGCGCACTTATCGAGAAGGCAGCTAGCGAGCTTTTTGTTGAAAAAGGCTTTGTGGATACGACGATTGAAGAAATCGCCGAACGGGCGCTGGTGTCTGCGCCAACCGTCTATAATTACTATGGCACCAAAGGCGATCTGCTGCTGGCGCTTGTAGCGCGCGGCGAAGAGGGCATCGAGGAAGCCATCGGTAATTTCCCTGACCAGGCAGCAGACCATGAGCCCATTGATCTGGTGACCAAAGTGATCAGTTCCAATGTGAATGACACGCTGTCTGCCCTGTCGCGGGAGCTGTGGGGCCATGTGGTGGCCTTCGTGGCAACGTCCAATGATCCTGATGTAGCGCCCCGCTATATCGATACCATCGCAGGCGGCCTTGGCGCGGCGATTGAGGCAGTGTTACGGGAATATCAGAAAAGCGGGCGCTTCTCGACGGATGTGGACGTGCATGACCTGGCTTTTTTGCTCACCCGCATGGAACGTATTCATTTCCTGAATTTTGTGTACCTGCGGGAAATGGCGGTCGAGGCGTTGCACGCAGCCATTGCCGATGATGTGAAATTGATTTTGCGACCATATGTTTTAGGTGACTAAAAAAATATATACTGATAAAAATTTAGTTGACTAAAAAAAATTAGCCTGCCATATTTTTGTCACGCAATATAAATATGGGAGGAGTAGCCATGAAGGCTATCGGTACAATTTCAACAGCGGCGCTTCTGTCGACGACAGCCCTTTCGTCGTTTGCCGCCCAGCCTGTCCTTGCCCAGGAAGCGGCTGACACCAACATCAGTTTTGAAGAAATCATGGTAACGGCGACCCGTCGTTCCACCACGGTGCAGGATATCCCTTATAATATCTCTGCCGTGTCCGGTGCGAACATCGAAGCCGCGAAAATGATCGATGCGTCCGAACTGCTGCGGTCTATTCCCGGTGTGGCAGTAAGCGACAAGGGCGCGCGGAACGCAGGCCAGGTAAACGGCATTCGAATCCGCGGCCTTAGCGTTGATTCTGCGATTCGCTCCGACATTCCGGTTACATCCGCGCCGACGGTTGGCACCTATATCAACGATACGCCTGTTTTCACCAACATGATGCTGAAAGACCTTGAGCGCGTTGAAGTGCTGCGCGGCCCGCAGGGCACGCTTTATGGCTCTGGCGCGCTTGGCGGCGCTGTGCGCTATATCACGAAGAAGCCCGCGCTCGGTGAATTTGAAGGTTATGCTGCAGGCTCCATCGCCACAACAGACGGCTCCGGCGGTGTAAGCTGGACAGCGGATGCTGTTGTGAACATCCCGCTTGGTGACAAATTTGCGATCCGCGCTGTGGCCAGTAAACTGGATGCTGCCGGTATCATTGATTATGTGAACATCTATGAGCTGGACGCGAACGGTGCCCCAGTGGTGCCGGGCGATGTATCAGACACAGACGCGGTTTATACGTCAGTTAAAGATGCCGATACGGTTGATATCGACTTCCTGCGCATCAGTGCGCTGTTTGAGCCAAACGACAAGTTCGATGCGCTTCTTACCTACACGCGCCAGAGCGATGATGTGGGGTCTCGCCGCGGTTCTGCTGAAGGTTTCCTCAATGGTGATGGTGACGCCTATGGCCGCTATGAAGCGGGTGCCGTTCAGCTTGAGCCTGCGCATTCCGACCTTGAAATGGCAAGCCTTGAGATGAACATCGACCTTGGCTTCGCAACGCTCACGTCATCCACCAGCTATTATGAGCGTGATGGCCGTTCGATCAGCGAAAACACAGGCTTCTACGCGCAGAAAAACTGGCTTTCCGGTTTCTATTATAACTCACCACGCCCACTGGCGCGTGCCGACCGTGGATACACAGACGAAGCCTTCATTCAGGAAGCGCGCCTTGTTTCCCAAAATGATGGCCCATTCAACTGGGTGGCCGGTTTCTATTATCACGATCAGGAACAAACAGCGGATCAGGTTTCCACGCTTGCGGGCTACAAGGCCTGGGCGTCCGAAACGTTCTCCTGGATGTCTGACGGCTATGGCTATTCCGATATCGACAATGATTTCGATTTCGACAGCCTTACCAAAATCAAGGAAACTGCTTTCTTTGGTGAAGCCACCTATGACCTGAGCGACCGTTTCCACATCACTGGTGGTATCCGCTATTTCGATAGCAAGGTAACGGCTGATGCAACGGTTGACCTGCCGTTCTGGAACTCACTGTTCCCGCCTGCCGTGATCGAGGGCGAAACCTCTGGCAAGGAAGACGTGCTGTTCAAATTGAACATGTCCTACGACCTTTCAGAAGAAACCATGCTTTATGGTACCGTGTCTGAAGGTTATCGCCGCGGCGGTGCAACGGCTGTGCCGCTCACTGGTAACTTCGCGGAAGATCCAGCGTGGCTTTCTTATGGCTCTGACACCACGCGCAACTATGAGATCGGCCTGAAGGGCGCGAACTCCGACTTCCGCTATACGGTCAGCGCGTTCCTCGTGAACTGGAATGATCCGCAGATCAACACGGCCACCAGCAATTGGGGTTTCTTCACCGTGGCGAACGGTGACAAGGCCCGCTCCATGGGTATTGAGGCCGAGGTTGAAGGCTATCTGACCGACGCGCTGCACTATAACCTGGGCTATGCCTATGTGGATGCAGAACTGACGGCTGATTTCATGTCCCCAACCGGGTCTTTGATCGCGGCAGACGGCAGCACCCTGCCGGGCATTCCGAAGCATATGTTCAATGTGGCCTTCGATTACACCACGGAAATCACCTCCGATATCATGATGGTGGCCCGTGTTGACGGTTATGTTCAAAGCAAGAGCGAAAACTATATCAACAACGATAGCGCCACCTTCGGGCATCGCCACGATGGTTTCTCGATCTGGGGTGCGAGCGTTGCCTTTACAAAAGGCAATTTCGACCTGACGCTGTTCGCCAAGAACATCTTCAACACCCGCGGCATCACGGCCGTTTATGGCGAAGCCTATATGGGTACCGATCCTGACCAGAATTACTTTGGCAGCGGTGCGAAGAACGAGATCACCTTGCCACGCACGCTTGGCCTCGCGCTTAAATATAACTTCTAGCCAAATTTTTGGATGGGAAGGCTTCCTTCCCATCCATCAATGCCGCATGCTCCCACAATCGGTAAGCGATGCGGAGGAAATTCAGTGGAAATCATGGCAGCCCTGCAACAGATCGACACGCTGATGCGTGCCCGCCGGTTCGGTGAGGCAGCGCAGATAGCGGCCCAGGCGGCGAAACAGCACCCGGATCATGCCGGTGTGTGGCGCTCGCTGGGGCAGGTGCAGGAGGCCACCGGCGATTTTCAGGGCATGCAGCACAGCTTTGAGGCGCTTTGCAAGCTTACGCCCAACGACGCCAAAGCGCGCCTGAAACTGGCGCAGGCCCATGTGCAGCAGGGCGCACCCAATAAAGCCCTGCCCATGCTTGAAGCGGTGGTTAAGGGCGCGGGCGCAGACGCCTTTCTCCTGTTGCAGGCGGGCCAGCTTTATACCCATCTCGCGCTCTATCCCGAAGCTTATAATTGCTTAGCCTGTGCCGTGGAAATCCGCCCGGATGATGCGCAGGCGCTCTATAATCTGGCGACTGGGGCGACAGCCCTTGGCAAGCTTGAAGAAGCGGAAAAATTGTTCAGCCGCGTCATTGCGGTCAAGCCTGATGACTATGACGCCTATTATAACCGCTCCACGCTTCGGAAGTGGACAGCGGATGACAATCACATCGCAGAGATGGAAGGCCTTCTGAAGGCTGGCATTCCTGACCGCAAGGGTGCAGTGCAGCTTTTCCATGCGTTGGCCAAGGAATATGAAGACCTGGGTGATGCGCCGAACGCCTTCGCGCACCTCAGGCGCGGGGCAGACCTGCGGGCGTCGATGATGGCCTATCACGTCAGCACTGACACGGATGCGATGGCTGATATTGCAGCCGCGTTTGATGAAGGCTTTTATGCTGACCTGCCAAAGGCAGAGGATGGCCCCGGCCCGATCTTTATCGTTGGCCTGCCGCGCACCGGCACCACGCTTGTGGACCGGGTTCTAAGCTCACACACAGACGTGGGCAGCCTGGGAGAAATCCATGATTTCGTTGCGGCGCTAACAAGGCTTTGCGGGCAGGCGCAAAACAAGAAAGACTTGATTGAAAAATCCACGCGCGTGGATATGCCGGCCCTTGGCGCGGCGTATCTTGAAAGCACCCGCGCACGCGGTGTTGAAAAGGCGTATTTGATCGACAAGACCCCGGCGAACTTCCTCTATCTGGG
>JABXIV010000141.1 GCA_013372925.1 Alphaproteobacteria bacterium | reverse complement strand
TCCAGCGAGTCATGAGGTTTGTGGTAGGTTTTTCCCAAGAATTCCCGGAAGATCGCGCCACCGTCTTGGCCGTCAGCCGTTTCACCCCAACCGGTTACCAAAAACACCGACGGGACACCCTGCTGTACGAAACGGTAGTGATCGCTACGCGTAAAAATACCCTCTTCCGGCATCGGGTCAGGGCTCAAGGTTACGCCAATCTTGCTAACAGCTTTCTCTGTTACAGGGCCAAGGCTGCTACGATCTGCACCAAACGCCACGATGTCCGAGAAATCATACAACAGTATCGGCATATCAACGTTCACGTTGGCAACCATCTGGCTTTTCTCAACAGTTGGGTAGTGCGCGAAATACTCTGCCCCCAGAAGGCCCTTCTCTTCCGCTGCAACAGCTGCAAACAGGATTGACCGGCGTGGCCGTTCACCCGAACGAGCATAGGCACGCGCCACTTCAAGCATCACAGCAATACCAGACGCATTGTCAAGCGCACCATTGTTGATCTTGTCATCGCCTTCAGCGTGTTCGGAAACACCGATATGATCAAGGTGCGCTGACATCACGACATATTCGTTTTTCAGTTCAGGGTCTGAACCTTCAAGAACGGCAAGCACGTTCGGGCTATGGAAAGTTTCCGAAAGATTGCTGTTTTGCTTCACGGAAACGGTCGCTGCCAGGGCCACCGCCTCTGGCGTGCCTTCCGATGCTGTGGCCATAACATCATCAAACGTCGTACCCGAACCTTCAAAAAGGCTACGCGCTACGTCATGGCTGATCGCGGCTGATACTGCAACAGTTGGAGCTACACTTTCGTCACCCTCTGGCACTACCCAATCGAAAACCTCCGAGCCAAGATATTTCTTGTAGCGCGAGAACGGGCGGCGCTTTTCGCTTTCCAGCGATCCCACAAACAAAGTGCCGACTGCACCACGGCGGGCCAATTCAGTCTTTTTGGTAGTCGATGACCCGTGATGCGCCCGAATTTCAGTATGGAAACTTTTCGGGGCACCGGAAATAACGAGCGCAATCTTGCCTTCAAGGTCGAGGCCAGCCAAATCGTCATGCCCAAGATCAGGCGCGTGCACACCGTAGCCGACGAATACCACCTGACCACTTACGTCACCATTCGGTGTTTGCACATCACCGCCAACGTAAAAATCGTCGCCCAGTGCCAACTTTTTCTCTTTGCCTGCAACAGTAACGCTCATCGAAGCAGTGTCCAGATCAAGCTTGGCAGTCTTGAATGGCACTTCCTGGAAATAGGTTCCTGCGTCACCCGCAGGCTTCAAGCCTAGCTGCGCGAATTCTGCAGCCACATAGTTGGCGGCGATTCTATATTCTGCGCTGCCTGTGTCGCGGCCTTTCATGGTGTCATCAGCAAGGAAGCGTACGTCCGCCTCAATACGTTCCGCACTGAAGGATTCTGCCCTGTCAGCAGATGTTGTGTTGATAGCGCCGCTTCCGGCACATGCCGTCAGCGCCAGCAAAGAAAGCGCAGAAAGACTTGCACGCATATTATTCTTGATTATCACTATTCTTGTTTCCCAATTTCATTAGCCTCAGCCCGGCTTAAATCCCCTTCCAGGCAACCACCCATGCCCCTTCGCTCTCAAAAGCGGCAAGACACATGACAATAAGCAGCTTTCGCATCTAGTCAATTGGCTTGAAAGGCAAGTGCGATGAAGCGTTTCATTGCTGCTTTAAAGTGTCAACGACAGCCCAAAGCCTGTCCTGCCCCCAAAGGGTTTCGGCACCTACCCTGAATGTCGGCACTCCCCACGCACCACTCATCAGCATCGCCTGACGGTTCTTTTCCGCAAGTGGCTCCCAAACGTCGTCTGGCAGCGCCAAAGACAATTTGGCCGATCCAACACCAGCACGTTCAAGAATTTTCCTAAGCCCCTGATCGGTGGAGCCATCAATACCTTCCGCCCAAACGCCTTTGGTAAAGGCCTTGAAAAAAGCCAGGTCCTGATCCGTCTGCGCCAGCGCAAAGCCAAGAGCCATGGCACGGCGGGTGGCCAAGCCAAGCGGGTCAACTATGCGTCCGAACGGGATACCCTCTTCCCTCGCCTCACGGGCGGTATCCATGAGAATGTAGCGGCTTTTCGCTGGAGGCACCTTCATGCCGCGCATCAACATTGGCAACACAGGCCGAAGCTTCAACCGAATACCGGATTTCTCCGCAAGCTCTGCTGCCATATGCAGCCCAAGATAGCTGTAGGGGCTTCTGACCGAGAAAAACAGTTCGACAGCACGGCCGGAAACCGACCTTTCCATATTCTGAAGACCGTATCGCCACAGCCGGGTCAGCTCAAAATGGACTTCCCCGTCACCAACCCCCGCCTTGTTCAGGCGACGCTCAAGATGGTCCAGGCGATCCAGTCCTACATAAAACTCGCCGCCATAATGAACTGAGGCACTGGCATAGTGCCCCAGCGCCCTTAGTTGCGCCTCATTCTTTTCCAGTGCCATCTCGTCAATATCGGCAGCCACGCACTGGCTGCGGACGGTTTTATGGTCATTCCGCCAGAGCGCCTCTCCCACTTCTTCAGCGGCCGTGAAAAAGCGCGGGTCTTCCTGCAGGCTGACCAGATATCTGTTCGCCATTCCCACTGACAAGCGGTCCGGCACCATGGCTGTTGAGGGAAACCCAAGCCCATAAAGCCGCGCCAGCCGCGTTGCATCCAAAATGCTGTATGCCTCAAAACGCTGGGGGTCAGGATACATATTCGCAGGCAATCGCTCGATCACCAAAGGCTTGATCTTTATGTCGAAGCGGCTTGCAAGGTCGGGGAGCGCCTGAACCATGAGCTGGCAATAGGGGTCGTCTGTGCGGTGAAAATACAGCACTTCGCGTCCCCGGCGCGCAAAGCGCCTGGACACTTCCTCCCGAGCGCGAGCCAGGTTCAGCCTTGTCTCGCTAGTAAGCCAGGCAGCAACGCCCGACTTCAACATCGTTCCAATACTCATAAAACGGCGTTCTTTTATTGATCCCCTTTTTTTGCTTCTATCACCATCGAAGGTGCATCAACAGCAGAAACCTCTAACCGTTCAAAAAATGACCAAAAAAAAAGAGGCAGCAAAAGCCGCCTCCAAACTTTCAGCTCTATCAGAGCAAAATTCTACAGTTGCGTGAGGGCATGCTCGGCAGAGGAAACCTGGAAAGCGCCGGGCTCTTCAATATTCAGCTCTTTTACAACACCATCTTCCACAATCATCGAGAAACGCTTTGACCGAAGTCCCATACCAAAGCCGGATGCATCCATCTCGAGCCCCAAAGCTTTTGTGAATTCAGCATTGCCATCAGCCAGCATCGACACCTTGTCGGACACACCCGCATCCTTACCCCATGCGTGCATTACAAACACATCATTCACTGACATGCAGGCAATAACATCCGCACCTTTGGCCAGAATTTCGTCTGCATGATCAACAAAGCCCGGCAGGTGCTTGGCCGAGCATGTTGGTGTGAAGGCACCCGGCACGGAAAACAGAACAACCTTGCGACCAGCAAAAAAATCATCCGTTGAAACCGGGCCAGGACCATCCGCGGTCATGGTTGTAAGCGTAGCGCCTGGAATCTTGTCACCAACTTGAATGGTCATTTTTAGCTCCTTTGAAACTGCCCTTGGGGCGAAATCTTGAATGCGACTTTAGCCACAATTCGCGCGACCACAAACGCTATTTCTTTGGCAAAGGCACCAGACGGTCGATTGCATGACCTTTACCATCAGTGAAAGTCAGCCTTACGCTCTGGCCACGAAGGTCCATCGCCTTCTTGCCGGTCTGGGCGACCAATACAAACCGCACCTGCGTGCCATCCCCCATCAGCTTCATGGTTGGCGCGCCGAAGTGAACCATATCATTCACCTCTGCCAGCATATCAGCACCGTCGAGTTGCGTATCCGCACGGGCATCAACAATGATCCGTTGGCGGCCAACAGGGCCAGTCACGCGGACAGCGTCAATCGCAAGCCCAGCGCCATCATCCGTGTCCTTTTCCGGTACCTTTTTCATCCAGGCAGCCACGCGAATATCATGGGGCGAAAAGTCAGCATTCAAATCCGATAGAGTAACGGTATAAGAGGCGTCAAAAGGTACACAGATATCCTTACAAACCATAAAGCTGGCCTGAACGGTAGCAGACTCGCCCTCAACATTTTTCAAATGAAAAGGCAGCATTACTGAATGGCTGTATCCGTATGTCTCGAGGCCAAACAGCTCAAACCGCTCTGGCATAGGATACATGATCTCTATTTCTTCTTCATTTTGGGACAGACGCACAGGTAGACCAGCCTCCCCCGGGGACCGCCAGTAGGTTTTCCAACCCGGTGCCAGCACAGCTTCCCACGCAAGCAATGGCCCCGTATCCGCATCCTGCATATCATTCGACGTAACTACAATTCGACTGCGAACCATATCGAGATGCTCGTGCCACGGCGTTTCCGCAGCAATAGCGGATGAGGCAAATACATAAATACCAGACAACAACAGAACTATAGATCGCATTTCAAACTCCAAATTACAGAGCTTATACATACAATCGGACCATGGGCTTTGCCAATCGCAATCGATCACATTGGCGTCAAAGTCGCCACAGCTCCCTCCTTCAATACAACTGTTGCCTGATTGCACAATCACCTGATACGCGTTAAGCTTGAACCATAGAAAAGAGAGGCTCTATGACATCTTCGACGTATCTTGACAGCAAACTGCTGCTGGCGATGCCAAACATGAACGATCCACGTTTTGATCGGAGTGTTATCTATGTGTGCTCTCATGATGAATCCGGCGCAATGGGGCTGGTAATTAATCAGCCTTTCAAGAGCCTGACTTTTCCTGATTTGCTTGAACAACTGGAGATCGAGACTACAGACCCAGTGCCCCAGCTTTCGATCCATACCGGGGGGCCTGTTGAACCAGGACGCGGTTTTGTGCTGCATTCGGCTGATTATGTTCAAGAATCCACGCTTGTTGTCAGTGAAACCTTGGCATTAACGGCTACGGTTGACATCCTGACGGCATTGGCCCAAGGCAAGGGCCCCATCAACCACCTTCTTGCACTTGGATATGCAGGATGGGGCTCAGGACAGCTTGAACAAGAAATTCAGGAAAACGCCTGGCTCACTGCCGAAGCAGATGATGAAATCAT
>JABXIV010000305.1 GCA_013372925.1 Alphaproteobacteria bacterium | reverse complement strand
GGAATAGCGAGCATTTTCGCTGTCACCTTTAAGGGTTCCGGGAAGTGTCTTGACCTGATCTTCGGTGCGAGGGCCGAGCGTTGTGTCGAAGACAATTTCATCGCCTTTGTCAGAGCAAGCGGCAAGGGCCAGAAGCGCGACAGCAGGGATCAACTTTTTCATTTTTATATCCTCAATCAATATTTGCCGCGGACTGTGCCCTAAAATTATGGCGGCATCAAGTCACCATTGCTCTATTGTTCTGCTCATAGTTCAAACAGAGGATCGGGTGTTTTCCAGTTTTTGCCGTACCGTGCTTCAGAGACCGCTTCTGGGTCTTTTGGGGCTAGAAAGTCATGGCCCTTAAATCTAATGGGTCTAAGAGGAAGGAAAATATCAGCTTTTTCTGGAACGATCTTCAGTTTCTTGTGTGGCCAATAGACAGTTTCATCCACTTTTCCGAGGATAAAGATGTCGATGTTTACATCCTTGCTTCTGTAGTGGACGATAGGTGCCGAAAGCCCTCCAGCTCGGCAAGGTAAGCCCTGCTCTTGTAGCTCTTCCGCGACCTTTATTTTTGCTCTATCAATGTTTTCAGGGGCTATGCCGTCTAGGATGATGGCAATATCCAGGTCATCGTCATGGGCGATAAAGTCTTTTTCCCTGATGGCGCCAAGTAAGGTTCCATAAAGCAAGATAGGCGAGTATCCAGCTGCCAGAATGGCGTCACGTGTTTCAATGAAGCGGCCCATAACTTTTTCTACATTCCGATGCCGAAGGGGTACCTGAAGGCCATGCTTTGTTAAGTGCAAGGGCGCAGCATATCTAGCTAATTTGCTGCCCGCTTGGGTGCCTTTGCCGAACGCTTTTTCGAGTTCTGGAGTGCCTCGGATCATCTTCAGGGTAGGATTGATCATGTTCTGGCAGCGATACAAGCTGAACAGTTTTCCCAATGTCTCCGAGTACAGGGGCGGCCAATCTGTCTTCACGATCATAGAAGGTAGCTTCAAGGCCTCTAGAGTGTTCCTAAAGACGAGCCAGCTGTCATAGACACAAGTCCAGTTTTTTTTGTCCGTGCTGACATAAACTTCAAGGAAGCTGGTTTTACCTGCAGCTTCTTTGCTCATATTCCAGATTCGGATCTCGTTGATGTTTCGTGGCTTGTTAAAATCAAACAGTCGTGATGCAGATTTTCCGCGCAGGTTATATTGATAGGGAATCTGATTTAATTGGCCTGCTCGTTTATAAGTTAGAGCCTGAACTTTGTCGCCGGTAGACCATTTAGGGTGGAGCCACTTGCCTTTTCTGGAAATTTCAACGCCGCCAATATGGGTTGCGTCCCGGCCTACGGTCCGAACCCGAACATATCGTACTGATCTTTTTGAAAACTGGATGAGTTTGCCTGTGTCACGGGTCATGCCAAATTCAGGATAGTTTCTAAGGCAAAGGTTTACAGCTTTTAGAACAGGTTTGACCAGCGCGTGGCGTTCCTGAATTGTTGGGGATGCCAGTTTAAAATAAGGTTGTGATTTTTTTGAAAAGCGATCCAAATGCTTATCGAATAGTTGCTGTTTTTCGAATGAAAGAGTGCCGCGCAGCTCCTGCAGGCCTTTCATGGCGGCAGCAATGCGCTCAGTCGCATGTGGCCTCAAATTGCCTGGGGCAAGTGGGTGGTATAGTGTGTGTGCTTCGCCATCTTTGTCTATGCCGATAATCTTAATGTGTTCAGAGCGGATGCCATTCTTGTCCATGCGGTTGAAAAAATACATTTTTTTCAATTCGATAAAGTCAGGGAAATCTGCTTGCCACCAAGGATTTTTCTCTCGGTTGGTGTGTACATTGCAGGCAAAGACATTCCCTTTGGCCCCCATTGCCGGGTTAGGCAAATGTTTGTATGTTGAGCTTTGGGTGCACTCCGCCGTCGTTGAAACGTCGATCAGTGTTCTTTGAGATTTCGTGTTGTGTTTTGCGTGGTCGAAACCGAAGAACTCAATACGTGAAAAATTCAGGATCTCGTTTTGCGGGTGCGTCGATTCAATTCGGATTGCCTTGAAAGGCTGATTCAGCTTGAGGCTGACAGGCCATAAAAAGTCGCTCATGCCGGCAACAGCGCCCGGTAAATGTTTTCGAATTCCCTTTGGTCTCTTTTCGAGGTGATCCATCAGGATTTTGTTAGCTTGCTGAACGGTAGTCGTAAAAGTCATCAAATTTCTATTTCGCGTCATGTAATGTATGTTTATTAGTGTATCGGGGAGTATTAGGGGTACCTAAAGCCTGGCCCTGTTGATGTCAAATTATACACAGGACAAGTGTTTCTTGACGAAGCCTCATATAAATGGTTGAAATCGCGGCGGCAGATGGCTGGATGGCCGCCGCTGCGTTCGCGCAGGGGAGGAAAGTCCGGGCTCCATGGAAACACGGTGCCGGTTAATGGCCGGCGAGGGCGACCTCAGGGAAAGTGCCACAGAAAGCAAACCGCCATATACGTATGGTAAGGATGAAAGGGTGCGGTAAGAGCGCACCGCGTCCCTGGTAACAGGGATGGCAGGGTAAACCCCACCGGGAGCAAGACCAATAGGGATGGTTGCCTTAGGGCAGGCGGGTTTCCGCGCCGCCGTCCGGGTCGGTTGCTTGAGCATGTTGGCAACAGCATGCCTAGAGGAATGGCCATCACCAGTTTACTGGTACAGAACCCGGCTTACATGCCATCTGCCACTATTTCCTCTATATAATTTCATGGATTTTCCCGAACGGGAAAGGGCCCCTAAGGGCCCTTGGGTTTTCTTGTTCGCGGATAGCTATCAGGCGAATGGGTATTTCACGCCAACAGCTACCAGATTGCAGAGTGACTGCGTAATGTCTGTGCCGCCTGGAACATACCCGGGGGCATTTGGCTTCATCGTTACAGTGATCGAAGTGTCTGTTTCCGCACTATAGTTGTAGCTATAGCTTGAGCTTTCGCTGACACCGCCAAGTGGAATGCCGAGGAAGCGCAGCGTTGCGCTTGCATGCTGCTCGAAATACTCCTTCACTTGTTTTGAGTTGCATTGGTCGAACGTGATGCTCAGTTCAAGGAATTGGCTGAAGACGATAGCGTTGATAAAGCCGAGATCACCGCCTTCGCCGAAGTTGAAGCTGGGGACACCACCATCAAACACATAGCCGGTAACATCTGTGTTGCCGCCATTTGCAAGCGCCTGCTTGACAGGGTCAGAGCTTAGCCAGCCTTGGGCGGTGGAAATGTTGTAGAGCTGTGGTTCAACGGTGAACATTGGCTGCAAAGTTGCGTTGTTCACGGTTACATCCACACTGTATTTGGATCCAGCGAACTCTTCCTGGAAGATGCTGCTGCTGAATCCGCCGCCGGTGCCGATCGAGAAGAAATCCAAAATCGGGATATTGATGCCGCCGCTGCCGGACACTGATACGGAAAGTGTCTCATCTTCGGACCGTGTCACGGTGGAAGAGTATTTGAACACCTGGGTTGGTGGGTTGGCAGCAAGTTCGTTTACAAGGGTGATCGGGTCGGCTGGCTGGAATGTCATGCCGGGGATCATCTTGCTGCTACCTGTCAATTTCAGACCGCCGTTTGCTGCAGTTGGGTGCTGGATGTTGTTCCGGATGCCGTTCAGTGTCTGGGTGGCATTGGCAACTTGTGCTGTCAGCCCACCTTCAGCGCCCTGCGCATTATACACTTGTTTGATCTGATCGCGCATCAGTGCCGGTACAGTCGGGGGGATCTGATTGAAGATCGTATCGAAATCATTCATGTGCACATATGGGTAGGACGGGTCATTCTGCAGCTTTTCAGTATATTGCGGGTTCACCCACTGCGTTTGCAGGGTGCCGGTAAGCTGCATGAGGGCCACATTGGTGTCGTTCATATTCAGCGCAGGAATTGGCGGCGTCGCTGAGCTACCGTAAGCCTGAACCCACGCATTCCATGTTGGGCGCAAAGACGTAATAGTGCCGGCAACGGCTGCAACCAGCTTTTGCTCGATCGCCTGATCAGCTTGCGAAAGCTGATAGCGCAGGCTGAGGTAAAGTTGATTATAGGCATTGATGAAAGTGGACGCCTCCAATTTGGCTTGGTTGATGCCATATTGCTGTCCCATGCCGGCGGCACGAGGCGACAGGATGTTGTTATAAAGATTGTCGTTGATTTCGCTCGTGGTCGGAGACTTAAAATAGAAAGACGCTTGTGCATTTGCCGTGCCGGTTAGGAGTGTTAGAGCGCCTGGGTTGGGCATCTGCTTTATTATATTGGCCATATATTCGGCGTACACTTGGGAGGTCGGGTCTTCTGTTGCGCTGAGGGCTTTTGCTGATTTCAGGGCCTTGCGTTTGATGAGATCGTCCATTGTATGATCCTTGAGTTTGGGAATGCCTCACATATGTGCACTTTTGGCTCTCTTGAATTTAGTGCCGTGCGCAGGCATTCGGTTCGTCCCTACTGCAGAAGTTTGCGTCTTATGCAGCATTTGGTTTGATTCCACTCAATACAACCATAACGTTTTAAATTTCGACCAGTGCTCAGGGTAGGCAAACTTTTTCTGTTCCCAGACTCCACAATTCAATAGGAAGTCTGGATTGAGATTAATAGTATTGCCACGCAGAAATCATTGAATTTCTGCGATTTAAACATAGTCTGAAATCTAAACGAGATGGCTGAAGTGTGATAACCCCAGGCGAGGGTTTTGGGCAAGTGTATCCGAAGCTCATAGGGATAAATGGAATAAAATTACAAAAAATAACTATAATATTTCTGTTAATGTCCTGATACGAGTTCAATATTTCAAGAAAATGTGATCATAAATAATATTTTAAGGAGAATAATACACTAAAGGCGCGAATCGGCACCTTTTTCTGGGCAGTAATGCTCCTATAGGTAGTTTTATGTGCGAGCTGTGGAGTGGGGGGTGAAAAACATAGGCGGCTTTTGTGTTGATGGTGTGACGTTTTTTCTGAAGCCGGAGGGCTTCCATTTTGACGCTTCCTTGCTACAGTCATTTTAATCATTATCATTTTAGTGGGAGCTTCCTCATGAGAAGTGGGTCGGTTGGCGCGTTTGTGTCTTGCCTTGTTTTTGTCTTTTTATTCGCTGTTGTGTCAGGTCCTGTCCGGGCAGAGACCTTTCAGGAGGCTGTTGCGGGCCTTGAGCCGCAAGATGGATTGTTGGAAACCTATGTGGATCACGGCAAGGCGCGTGTGTTAGTGGCGTTCGATGCGCCAGCGAGGGGTGGTGCACTGGGCCGCTATATATATGCCACTTATCTGACGGGTGGTTTGGGGTCTAACCCTGTAGGGCTGGACCGGAGCGTACCGCGCGGCAGTGTGATCCTTGCTTTCCGCCAAGTTGGCGGGAAGGTTATTGCCTTCATTGAGAATAGTCGTTTTCGTGCATCCAGTGACAATCTGGCTGAGCGGAAAGCTGTTGAAACAAGCTTTGCACAGTCGATTATCTGGTCGGGTGATGTTCTGGCAACGGATGAAACAAGCGGAAAGCTGCTCGTGGATATAAGCAGCTTGCTGATGCGCGATGCTGTTGGTGTCGCTGCGCGCCTAAGTGGCCGCGGACAGGGCAGCTTTAAAATGCAGAAAGACCTCTCATACGTGGATACCCGTTCTGCTTTCATGTTCCCGGTCAATGGTGAGTTTGATGCGTATGTAACCTTCACAGGTGCCAAGCCGGGGGCGGAGGTTCGCGGCACGACGCCGGTTCCTGAATCCGTGACCCTCATTGCGCACACCACATTCCGTGAACTGCCAGATGATGGCTATCAAGTACGCCGCTATGACGAGCGCGCAGGTATTCTCGAGGAAACATTCATTGATATGTCTGCGCCGCTGTCTGGTGATGTGGTGACGCGCGTTGCTAACCGCTTCCGTCTTGAGAAAGACGCTGAAGGCAAGGTGATTAACCCCATTGTCTTCTATATCGACAATGGTGCGCCAGAACCGATCCGCGGCGCTTTGCGGGAAGGGGCCAGCTGGTGGGCTGATGCCTTTGATGCGGCAGGCTTTCCAGATGGTTACCGTGTAGAGATATTACCTGAGGGCGTTCACCCGCTTGATGCGCGCTATAATGTGGTGAACTGGGTACACCGCGCAACGCGTGGCTGGTCCTATGGTGCTGCGCTTTCCGATCCGCGCACGGGTGAAATCCTGAGGGGTGTTGTGCTGCTTGGCTCGTTGCGCGTGCGTCAGGATATCAAGATTTTCGAGGCCCTTGCGGGCGCGGGGAAAACAGGCACAGGTGCTGCCGATGACCCTGTTGAAGTGGCGCTTGCGCGGCTTCGCCAGTTGGCAGCCCATGAAGTGGGGCATGCCCTGGGGTTTGCGCATAACATGGGAGCGAGCACCTACGGCGGACGCGCGAGTGTGATGGATTATCCTGCGCCGGATGTACGTCTTGTTGGCGACGATGCGCTTGATTTCTCGAATGCCTACGGTGTGGGTATCGGCTCCTGGGATAAGTGGACTGTGAATTTCCTTTATGGCGATTATGGCAACCAGCTTGATGCTGACGCGCAGGCTGCACTTGTCCGGCAGGCGGATGAGGCTGGGCTCCTTTACGTATCTGACGGAGATTCGCGCTCTGTGGCGAGCGGTCATATTCATGGTGCCTTGTGGGATACGGGTGCGGATGCAGTTGAAAGCCTGAAGGAAATACTCGCGGTTCGGCGTGTGGCGCTTTCACGCTTCGGTAGCGGCAACCTGCGCCCTGGCGAAAGTACGGTGGCGCTGCAAACCAAGTTTGTGCCGCTTTACCTGTATCACCGCTATCAGTTGCAGGCCGCTGCCAAATGGTTGGGCGGTATGGATTTTGTCTATCGCCATGAAGGGGACGGTCGTCCATCTCCGAAGGCTGTGGCTTGGGAACAGCAGCGCAGTGCGCTGGATGTGTTGCTGCAAACACTTTCGCCGGATGCGCTGGATATTCCGGATGGCGTGCTGGCTGAGCTTTCGCCGCTCGGATATGCAACAGGCGATCCGCAGTTTGACCGTGAGACATTCGATGCGTCATTGCGGCCAATGTTTAGTTTGATGGAGGCCGCATCTGTGGCGACGGACCTTAGTTTCGATGCGCTTCTTGCGCCTGCGCGTCTGGCGCGTCTGCGCCAGCAAGGCCTGGCTGGTGATGGTCATCCCGGTCTTGCTGCGGTCCTAACGGAAGTGACTGATCAGCTTGTGGGTAGACCTCTGTCAGCTGAGCGGAAAGAGGCTTTGCGACAGTTGGTTGTTGGTCAGTATGCGGAGCGGTTGATTGATTTGTCGCTTGGGGAGGCTGTGCCGGTGGCGGTTCGTCAAGAGGCGCGCGCGGCGCTGGGTGATGTACGGAAGCGGGTTGAGCGCACACGTCGTGCTGATCCGGCGTTTGCCGGTGGGCTGCTTGCGCGCATTGATGATGCTCTTGCGCGTGCCAAAACACCTGCCGTGAAACCGCCGAAGGCGCCGGAAGTGCCGCCAGGAAGCCCGATTGGAGGGGCCTCCACATGTTGGCATTGTGGCCCGGTGGGGTTCTAGCTTGGGAGAAAATGGGACGTCATGGTCCCATGATGCCTTAAAATAAAAGTTTAGCGCAATGAGCGGCCATTTCCGGAGGGGTTCGGAGGTGGTCGCTTTTCTTTTGCTTAGGCGCTGCGAGGGGTGGTTGATTTTCAAAGAAAGTGAGAACAAACGGTGAAAATATGTAACTAACTGCATGATTTAC
Source organism: Alphaproteobacteria bacterium (assembly GCA_013372925.1). Lineage (GTDB taxonomy): Bacteria > Pseudomonadota > Alphaproteobacteria > Sphingomonadales > Kordiimonadaceae > Kordiimonas. The sequence continues at coordinate 10,709 of JABXIV010000305.1, read as the reverse complement.
ATGGGTAAATGACGCGCGTTGTAGGATTCAGATGCCCATTAAAAATACAATATTTCCCATGTAATCCCATTGACCAACCATAATTACCCATGTTATCCCAAATAGGTTCGGATGACGATCCGGATGCCTGTCTTTCGTTTGGCAGCGATGGCGGGGGGAGGAAAACGGGGACCGATGGGCAATGGCATTTTTCCTGTCCACATTTACGAACAAGATCGACAAGAAGGGGCGTGTGTCCGTTCCTGCTCCGTTTCGTTCGGCTGTCTCCTCCAGTAACTTCCCTGGTATCGTTGTTTACAGACCCCTCAATCTGCCGTGCATCGAAGGCGCGGACATGTCTTTCCTTGAGCAGCTTTCTGACCGGCTTTACGGCGACTTTGGGCCCTTCAACCCCGACCAGATGTCTGTTGCTACTGCCATTCTTGCCGGTGCCAGTCAGCTCCAGTTCGACCCCGAGGGGCGTGTGATGCTGCCTGCGGAGCTTCGCGAATTCGCAGGGATTGAAGGCCATGCCACCTTTGTTGGTCTCGGTCGTAAGTTCCAGATTTGGGGAAGTGAGGCTTATGAGGCCCACAAGCAGGATCAATTGGCGCGCGCTTCTGAAACAGCGCCCAATTTGCCGCCCTTCGGCGGCGGGGGGCAGGCATGATTGCCGCCTCCAACCCAGCGAAAAGTAACCCCGGACATATCCCTGTTCTGTTGAACGAAGTTGTTGAGGCGCTGGCGCCCCGGGATGGAGAGGTGTATGTGGACGGCACGTTTGGTGCTGGCGGCTATACCCGTGCGGTTCTGAATGCTGCCAATTGCAAAGTTATTGCCATCGACCGCGATCCCGACGCCATCAAGCGTGCGGAAAGCCTGAAGGCGGAGTTTGGTGAACGTTTCCAGATTCTTGAAGGCTGTTTCGGTGATATGGCTGAACTGCTGCTTGCGGCAGGTATAGAGTCTGTTGATGGCGTGATGCTTGATATCGGTGTTTCCAGCTTCCAGCTTGATGAGGCCGAGCGCGGCTTCTCGTTCCAGGGCGATGGCCCGCTTGATATGCGCATGGCGCGGTCGGGTGAGAGTGCAGCGGATGTCGTGAACACATACGATGAAGCCGACCTTGCAAATATTATCTATGACTACGGCGAAGAGCGGAAATCTCGCCGTATCGCGGCTGCGATCGTGAAAGACCGCGCGACAGAGCCCTTCACACGCACCAAGCAGCTTGCTGACATGATCGAGCGGGTGATTGGCCGTGCGCCACAGCGCAAGGGGCAGAAATCTGTTCATCCTGCAACGCGCACGTTTCAGGCGCTTCGGATTCACGTGAATGACGAGCTTGGCGAATTGCGCCGCGGGCTTGTGGGGGCTGAAGCCGTTCTGGCGTCCGGTGGGCGCTTGGTCGTTGTGTCGTTCCATTCGCTGGAAGATCGCATTGTAAAGAATTTTATGGCTGCGCGCAGCGGGCGAGTGTCTGGCGGCAGTCGCCATATGCCGGGGCCTGTAAGTGCGGGCCCTGTGCCATCGTTTGAGTTGAAGAATAAGGGAGCTGTGAAGCCGGGTGACGCTGAGCTGGATCAAAATCCGCGTGCACGTTCATCCCGGCTTCGCACAGCAATTCGCACAGATGCGCCTGCTCATGGCGCGGCTGATTTTCTGGAAGCAGGAAGGGGAGGGCGTCACTGATGCGGCGGGTATTCACCATTTGTGCAGCAGTTACGGCGCTGGCGTCTGGCGCGGCGGTGCTTCAGCTCAAGCTTGCGGTTCAGGAAAAGGCGGAGCGTGTTGAAGCGCTGGCACAGCAAATTCATGAAGATCAGGAAGCGCTTAGGGTTCTGGAAGCTGAGTGGGCCTTTTTGACCACGCCGCGCAGCTTGCAGGAAAAGTCTATCCGTTTTCTCGCCTTGATGCCGCCAAGCGCGGAACAGGTCGTGTCAGACATTTCGCGAATTCCGTTTCGGCCTCGTGGTGTGGAAGCGCAGGAAGACCCAGGTGTTCTGCTGCCAGCGCATGAGCGGGAAGAGGAAGAAAAGCCAGTTCAGAAAGACAAGGAAAAGAAAGGACAAAGTTTGTGAGTGCAGCAACGGCATATCAGCGCCTGTCCCTTGAGGGGGAGCGCAAAAGTGCACTTGATGTTGCCCGCAACCGGTTGATGGTTGTGGTTTTGCTGTTTTTTGCGGCTTTTGCTGTGATGATGGTGCGCACGGTCGAGCTTGGCCTGTCCACGCCTGAAACCAAACAGGTGGCGGAGCGGAAAATTGTCATTCCGCCGGTGCAGGTTGCGCGCGCTGATGTGCTGGACCGCAATGGCGAAGTGCTGGCCACAAACCTTGAAACGTCTTCCTTGTATGCGAATCCCACCGAGATCAAAAATCCGGCGGAGGTGGCCGCGAAGCTGGTTTCCGTTTTGCCGGATCTGACATTGGCTGAAGTTGAGGAAAAGCTGTCTTCCAAGCGCCAGTTCGTATGGCTGAAGCGCAAGCTGAGCCCGCGTGAAAAGTGGCAGGTGAATGCGCTTGGCTATCCCGCGCTGCAGTTCCAGCGTGAAGAAGAGCGTGTGTATCCGCACGGGCGCCTTGCTGCCCACGCGCTTGGCTATGTAGATGTGGATGGTAACGGTCTTGGCGGTGTTGAATATTTCTTCAATGACCGCTTGAATGACAAGGGCCGCACGGACCAGCCAATCCAGCTTTCCCTTGATATTCGTGTACAATATGCCCTGACGGATGAACTTGAAGCTGCCATGAGCGCGCATCAGGCCAAGGGTGCTGCGGGCCTTGTTATGGATGTGAATACGGGCGAAGTGATCGCGCTTGCGTCTCTGCCTGATTATGACCCGAATGACGTTCGCGGCGTAGCGGGGGTCGAGCGCTTCAATCGTGCGACCCAGGGCGTTTACGAACTTGGTTCCACATTCAAGACCTTCACATTCGCAGCCGCGCTTGATCAGGGCATTGCAACCCTCGAAGACGGCTATGACGCCACCAAGCCGCTGCGTGTGGCGCGCTTCACCATTCGCGATGATCACCCCAAGGCTCGCTATATGACGCTGCCTGAGATTTTTGCCTATTCAAGCAATATCGGTACCGCGCAGATGGCGCTTGACCTGGGGGCAGAGCGCCAGCAGGAATTCCTGAGCGCCTTGGGTATGCTGCAGCCAGCCAATCTTGAGATTGCAGAAGTGGGCAGCCCGATCTATCCGGCGACATGGCGCAAGTCTTCTACCATGACGATCTCCTATGGTCATGGCATTGCCGTTAGCCCAATCCAGCTGGTGAACGGCATTGCCGCAATGGTGAACGGTGGGCGGCTTATTCCTGCCACACTCACCCACAACGATGACAATTGGCAGCAAGGCAGGCAGGTAATTTCACAGGGTACTAGCCGCAAGATCCGGCAATTGCTGCGTTTGGCGGTTACCAAAGGAACAGGTGGCCGGGCAGACGCCATTGGCTACCGCGTGGGCGGCAAAACGGGCACGGCAGAAAAACCAGTTGCTGGTGGCTATGACCGCAGGGCGCTTATCTCATCCTTTGTTGGCGTGTTCCCGATGGATGATCCGCAGTATGTGGTTTTTGCACTCTTGGATGAGCCACGCGGCACAAAAGAAACCTTTGGCTACAGGGCTGGTGGCTGGGTGGCCGCCCCTGTGGTCAAGAATGTGATTTTGCGGTCTGCTCCGCTTCTTGGGGTGGCACCGAAACGGGAAGATGAAGGCCTGTACCAACAGGTCGCCCTGATGATTGAGGAATAGAAGGGACCAATGACAGTAACGCTTACACAGCTTTTGGGCGGGCGCCGAATAGCCGGGGATGTAAATATCTCTGGCATGACGGTAGACAGCCGCGCTGTGAAACCAGGCGATCTGTTTGTGGCTCTTCCTGGCAGCAAAGTTGATGGTCGCAAGTTCATTCCAGATGCGATCAAGGCGGGGGCTGCCGCAATACTGACGACCGAGGGTTTGGTGGTTGAGGGGAACGGTGTTCCCATTATCGAGGATGCCAATCCCCGCCGCCGCTATGCCGAACTTGCCGCTCGTTTCCACCCAAATCAGCCAGCGATGCAGGTTGCGGTTACGGGAACAAACGGCAAGACATCCGTTGCTGACTTCACGCGCCAGATTTGGCAGAAACTCGGTTTTCAGGCTGCCAGTGTTGGTACGCTAGGGGTTCGTTCCGAAGTGGTTCACAAGCCCGGTGGGCTAACAACGCCTGATCCAATGGCACTGCATGCCGCATTGAATGAATTGGCTGACAAAGGCGTGGATCATGCCGCGATTGAGGCGTCCAGTCACGGCCTTGATCAGTACCGTCTTGACGGCGTGCGCCTTTCTGCGGCGGCGTTTACCAACCTAACGCGCGACCACATGGATTATCACCGCACGGAGCAGGGCTATTTTTACGCAAAAGCCCGCCTGTTCGGTGAGCTTTTGGGGCCTGGCGCTGGTGCTGTTATTAATGTTGATGATCCTTGGGGACAAATCCTTGAAGACATCGCATGGGCCCATGGTTTGCGGCGTCTTAGCGTGGGGATGCATGAGAAAGCCGTTCTGAGGCTGCTAAGTCAGGAAGTAACACCCACGGGCCAGGTAATTGAAGCCCTGTTTGGTGGCGAGCGGTTCAAGGTAATGTTGCCGCTTGTTGGGGCCTTTCAGGCACACAATGCTTTGATGGCAGCGGGGCTTGCGATTGTTTGTGGGGCTGAGCCCAAGCCGGTTTTCGAGGCACTGGAATATCTTGAAGGCGTTCCTGGCCGCATGGAACTGATCGGTGAAACCAAATCAGGTGGTGCTGTGTTCGTTGATTATGCCCACACGCCTGATGGTTTGCGCACCGTGTTGCAGGCGGCGCGGTCTCATGGGCCAAACAGGCTGAAGGTCGTGTTTGGCTGTGGCGGTGACCGGGACGCAGGCAAACGCCCGCAGATGGGCGCGATCGCCGCAGAACTCGCCGACGACGTTTTCATCACAGACGATAATCCACGCAGCGAAGAAGCGTCAGCAATTCGCGCGGACATCAAGACAGCCTGCAGCAGTGCCACAGAGGTGGCCGACAGGGCACAGGCCATAGGTCAAGCGATCCAGTCGCTCGCGGCGGGCGACATGCTGATCGTCGCAGGCAAAGGACACGAAGAAGGGCAGATTGTTGGGGAGCAGGTTCTGCCATTTTCTGACATTGAAACAGTGAAACAAATTCTGGGGGGCCAGGGTTTGAAACTCGGGGGCTGAGAGGTGTTTATCAAGGAACCATTGTGGACATCGGCGGAGCTGGGGGCCATGTGCGGGGGCATTAATGCAAGGCCATGGTACGCTGATGGTGTGCAAACCGACAGCAGGGACGTGCTGCCCGGTGACCTTTTTGTGGCTTTGAAGGGTGAGCATGAAAATGGTCACGCCTATTTGGCAGATGCTTTCGCGCGGGGTGCCGTTGCGGCACTTGTGAGCGAGAGCGTTGATGGTTTTGACCAAAGCGATACGCGCCTCGTGCATGTGCCGGATACACTTGAGGCCTTGCGCCTGATGGCTACTGAAGCACGCCGTAGGGCGCCTGTTAAAGTGATTGGTGTTACGGGCAGTGCCGGCAAAACCAGCACGGTTCACGCGCTTAAAAAGGCGCTTGAGCGTGTTGATCGCACCCACGCAAGCATAAAGAGCTACAACAATTTTGTTGGTGTTCCGCTCTCACTGGCTCGAATGACACGAGCATCAAGGTTTGGTGTTTTCGAACTGGGCATGGGGGCTGCAGGTGAAATTCGCCGGAATACGGCGCTGGTTCGCCCACATGTGGCGATCGTAACAGCCGTTGGTGCGGCACACACGGCTTCCTTTGAAAATGTGGGCGCTGTTGCAGATGCAAAAGCCGAGATTTTTGAAGGACTTGCTGATGATGGGGTTGCTGTCATCAACATGGATCATGCTTACGCATCAAGGCTGGTTGAGGTTGCCGAGGCGCTTGGCAGGAAAGTGGTGACAGTCTCGGTAACAGGCAAGGCGGATGTGCAGCCCCTGCGGATGACGGAACATCATAATTGCACATGCCTCACCGCTGATGTTTGCGGTATGCCAATCACATACAAAATTGGTCAGCCTGGGCGCGAGTGGGTGCAGAACAGTCTGCTGATTTTGGCTGCTATTCAGGCAGTTGGAGGCGATCTTGGGCATGCTGCGTTGGCGCTGGCAGCGCTGGAAGCTGAGCCAGGCCGGGGGCGAACCCATACGATTGATTTGCCGCATGCTTCTGCAACGTTATTGGATGACAGCTATAACGCTAATCCCCTCAGCATGAAGGCCGCGTTGCGCCGCTTGTCTTTGGCTCCCGTGCATCATTTCGGCCGGCGCATTGCGGTGTTGGCGGATATGCAGGAACTCGGCGAAGAAAGCCAGTCCATGCATAACGCGCTGGTAACAGAGTTCCGGAAATTTGGTGTTTCCAGGATTTATGCTTTCGGACCTCAGATGACAGAAGCGGCCAAGCTTGCGGGTGCTGATGTGGTCGAATGTTCGTCAATTGAAGGAACAGTGAGCCAGTTGGTTCGCGACATGCGTGATGGTGATGCGCTGATGGTGAAGGGGGCTAACAGTGCTGGCCTTGCAAGATTGGTTGAGGGGCTGATAGAGGCGGGGCAACAGGAAGAACCCGAAGGTGTAGCCAGAATGGCAGGAGTGGCCCATGCTTTATAGTCTTTTCGCACAATATGCAGACCAGGGCGGTGTCTATAACCTGTTCAGGTACCTAACGTTCCGCAGCGGCGGCGCCGTGGTCACTGCGTTGATTATCTGCTTTATCTTTGGCCCAATGATTATCCGGTGGCTAAAGGCAAAACAGAAAAAGGGCCAGCCAATCCGTGAAGACGGCCCGCAAAGCCATATTGTCGCGAAGGCGGGTACGCCTACGATGGGCGGTTTCATGATTTTGCTGGCCTTGGGTGTTTCCACATTCCTATGGGCTGATCTTTCAAACCGGTATGTTTGGGCCGTGATGATCGTGACCCTCGGTTTCGGTGCGATCGGCTTTGTCGATGATTATATGAAAGTTACAAAGCGCACCTCAGGCGGTGTGCCTGGTAAAGTGCGGCTGCTGCTGGAATTTGCAATTGCGGGCGGCGTTGCATGGTGGCTTTCAAGCGTGGATGGCACGGAACTCGCGCTGCCTTTCGCTAAAAATTTCCTAGTGAACCTTGGTATCTTCTATGTTCCATTCGCCATGCTTGTCATGGTGTGGGCGGGCAATGCCGTGAACCTGACAGACGGGCTTGATGGCCTCGCTATCGTGCCGGTGATCATTGCGTGTGGGGCACTTGGTTTCATTGCCTACATGGTGGGTAGTACAGTGTATGCCGAGTATCTCGGTATCCCTTATGTGGGCGGTTCAGGTGAATTGACAGTGCTGTGCGCCGCCATGATCGGCGCTGGCCTCGGGTTCCTGTGGTTCAATGCGCCGCCGGCCATGGTGTTTATGGGCGATACGGGGTCACTTGCGCTTGGCGGTATGCTGGGTTCGATCGCAGTTATCACCAAGCATGAGATTGTTCTGGGCATTATCGGTGGCCTGTTCTGGCTGGAAACCATTTCCGTGATTGTTCAGGTGATCAGCTTCAAGCTGACTGGTAAGCGCGTTTTCCGCATGGCGCCGCTGCATCATCACTATGAAGAAAAAGGGTGGGCCGAACCCACGATTGTTATCCGTTTCTGGATTATCGCCCTGATCCTGGCTCTTGCCGGGCTTGCAACGCTGAAACTGAGGTAGTGAACGAGTGATTACTGCATCCGCATATAAGGGCAAAACGGTCGGGGTCTTTGGCCTCGCCCGCACCGGCATCGCTGCTGTACAGGCGCTGGAAGCATCAGGTGCGAATGTTCTGGCCTGGGATGACACGATCGAGCGCCGCGGGCAGGTTGGCTCCATGGCAAAAGACCTGTACCGAGCGGATTTTGAAGAAATTTCGGCCCTGTTGCTTGCGCCGGGCGTGCCGCTGACGCACCCCAAGCCCCATGCGCTTGTCGAGAAGGCTGTGGATGCTGGCGTGCCCCTGATCAGTGACTTTGACGTTTTCCAAGCTGCCCGTGCAGACCTTCCTGCGCACAAGGTGGCGGCAATTACCGGTACGAACGGCAAATCAACGACGACAGCCCTGATCGGCCATATGTTAGAACATTGCGGCATGCCTGTGGCGATTGGCGGCAATATTGGCAAAGGTGTGCTTTCGCTTGATTCCTTGCCTGAAGGCGGCGTGTATGTTTTTGAAATGTCGTCTTTCCAGATCGAACTTACCCGCGATTTCAAGGCCGATATTGCTATCCTGCTGAACCTGACACCAGACCATCTGGATCGTCACGGTGACATGGCTGGCTATGTCGCTGCGAAAAAGCGCTTGTTCGAGATGCAGGCAAAAGATACGACCGCCATCATCGGGATGGATGACGAAAGCAGCAAGGCGCTCGCGCAAGGGCTTGAAGCGGATGTCACACCCATATCAGCCGATAAGGCTGTTCAGGGCGGTGTGTATGCCGCAGATGGTTGGTTGATTGACGATCTCGAAGGCAAGCAGGCGCAAGTGGGCAATCTGATGGAGTTGCCGACACTGCGCGGGGCCCACAATTGGCAAAATGTGGCTGCGGCCTATGCGGCCGGGCGGTCGCTTGGGCTTGCGGCTAGTGCTATGTTTGAGGCGTTCAAATGCTTCCCCGGCCTTGCCCACAGGCAGGAGCTGGTTGCCGAGATTGATGGTGTGCGTTTTGTAAACGATTCCAAAGCAACGAATGTGGATGCAGCAAGTCGCGCGCTCGGTTCTTTCAGAAGCATCCTGTGGATTGCGGGGGGGCGGCCGAAGGATAAATCTTTTGCGGGCCTTGTGCCGCACATGAGTGCAGTCAAGAAAATGTATCTCCTGGGTGAAGCCGCCGACGCCATGGTCCATGATCTGGGCGAGGTCGCGCCGTATGTCGATTGCCGCGATATGAAGGAAGCTATCACCTTGGCTGCCAATGATGCAAAACCCGGTGATGTGGTGCTGTTGTCGCCTGCCTGTACGGCGTTTGATCAATTTACCGATTTTGAAGCCCGGGGCGAAGCGTTTCGCACAGTCGTTCTAGAATTGCAGGAAGGAGAGAGGGTATGATCGCTTTCTCCCGCACTGACAATTCTGTTCTGTCCCGCTGGTGGTGGACCGTAGACCGCTGGATGCTCGCGCTTATCCTGGCGCTTGCCGGTGTAGGCATCTGGCTTACGCTTACTGCAAGCCCAGCTGTTGCGGAGCGCTTGGGACTTGATGCCATGCACTTCGTCAAGCGCCAGTCTGTCTTTATGGGGGCGGGGCTTTTGACCGTGATTGGTGTGTCACTGTTGTCTGCCACGCAGGTTCGGCGAATGGCTGTTCTCGGCTTGCCTGTGATGCTGCTTCTGATGGTTGCGACTTTGGTGATTGGCCCGGAAATCAAGGGTGCTACGCGTTGGCTCCAGATTGGAAGCTTCACATTGCAGCCTAGCGAGTTCATGAAGCCTTTCTTCATTGTTTCAACCGCGTGGGTACTGTCGTCTCATTTTACGGATGAGAAAATTCCAGCCAAGCAGGTCGCTTTTGGACTCTATCTATTTGTAGTCAGCCTTTTGATTTTGCAGCCTGATTTTGGCCAGACAATCCTTCTGAGCACCGTGTGGTTTGCGCAGATGACACTGGCAGGTCTGCCGATGATGTGGATGGTTTTGGCAGGCTGTGTTGGTGTTCTCGGGCTTGGTCTTGGATATGCGTTGTTGCCCCATGTGGCCAGCCGTATTGATCGTTTTATTAATCCTGCTAGCGGCGATACTTACCAGATGGACAAGGCAATGGAGGCCTTTGAGGCTGGTGGCATGCTGGGCAAGGGACCGGGTGAAGGTGCTGTGAAGCTGCATCTGCCGGATGCTCATACAGATTATATTTTTGCAGTTGTTGGCGAGGAATTCGGTGCGATCGCCTGCGTACTGCTGCTTATTTTGTTCGCGGGCATTGTGGTGCGCGGTTTGGGCCATCTTCTTGAAGAAGAAAGCCCGTTTCGCCTTTTGGCTGCAGCGGGGCTGATCATGCAGTTCGGGCTGCAGACGTTGATTAACGTAGGTGTGAATTTGGCCATCCTGCCGTCAAAAGGCATGACATTGCCGTTCATTTCCTATGGCGGATCTTCCATGTTGGCATTGGCGATTGGCATGGGAATGATGCTGGCACTGACAAAACGGAACCGCTTTATCAGGCCGGGCCTTGATCCTCTTGGATGGAAGGCGGCTGAATAATGTTGATGCATGCACCAAATATCATGTTAGCAGCCGGCGGGACCGGGGGGCATATGATGCCCGCCGAGGCTGTCGCTGACGTGCTGGTGCAGGATGGGTACCGTGTGTCGCTGATCACCGATATCCGTGGTGACAACATCAAGAATGCCTTGGTTGATACCGATCGTTTCGTGTTGAAGACATCGAGCTATGCCACAGGGGGCATTGTTGGCCGTATCAAGGCCTTGATCAGTGTCGCGCGTAGCACGCTTCAAATGCGTAAGCTGTTCAAGAAAGATCGCCCTACAGTCGTGGTCGGATTTGGTGGTTATCCAAGCTTGCCAGCCGTTTTGGCAGCGCGCAATCTGGGTATTCCGTTTGTTTTGCATGAACAGAATGCAGTCCTTGGGCGCGTAAACCGTTTTCTGGCTGAAGACGCCCGGGTGCTTGCACTATCGATGCCGGATACGGAAAAAGTGC
>JABXIV010000288.1 GCA_013372925.1 Alphaproteobacteria bacterium | reverse complement strand
CAGCAGCGTGACAAGCGGCAGCATGCGGCTCAGAAATTTGATCTGCTTGGCCTGACGTGTGCCAAAAAAACCGTGATAAGGGAAGCCGCAGGCAAGCTGCACCACGCCTTTAACCCCCGCCTCGCGCCCCGCCATCACCGCAGCCAGATGGCCGCCCATGCTATGCCCGGCCAGATAAAGGGGCGTGTTTGGGGTCTCTCTCTTCAGATAATTGATGGCGGCCATCAGGTCGTTCTCAAGATAGGCCTTCAGGCCGAAGGTTTTGCCCCGCCCGGCGCGCTCTGGGCTTTCGCCGTGCCCGCGCTGTTCGAACAGAAAGCATGTGATGCCCTGCTCTGCCAGCGCTTTGCCCAGATGACGATAAAAACGCGCCTTCACCCCAAGAGCGGGTAGCATCAGGAAAGTGGCTTTTGGCGCGTCTGCCTCAAAAGCACACAGGGGCACATCAGTGCCGTCGTCGCTCCCTATCCTAATCCAGCTATCCATCCTCGCCCCATTTATCATACTGATAAGTCTCGTAATTCGAGACGCTAGCCCTATCACGCGCCGAAATCAATCGGGAAAGCAGCGATGCGGCACAGGGTGGCAATTGGCTTAATAGGCGCACGGGCGAAAAAATGGCACACTTATGACACTATGACCGTGCCACTTTGCAAAAAATGGCACGCCCAAGTGTGCCAAAAATGCGGGGAATTTTCATGAATATCAGAGGGCTCAATCTGCCTTTTCAAGCCGGTCAAGAAACGCCAGAATTTGCTGCGCCTTGTCGGGCCAGCCTTGGGTCAATGCATGCTTTCTTGCCGCTTCCCCCATCCGCTTTCGCGTCACCTCGTCGGTCAGCAAATCCGTGATGGCATAGGCGATGGCACTCACGTCCTCGCCGTCTACCAGCCGCCCCGTTTCACCATCCAGCACCGCGTCAACGGCCCCTCCGGCATTGCCTGCAATCGACGGTGTCCCAGCCGCCGCAGCCTCTAGGAACACAAGGCCGAATCCTTCCGTGTCACCGTCCGGCATGGTGCGATTTGGCATCGCGAACAGGTCAGCGCTTGCATACAGGGACGGCATCACCTCATCGGGCACAAACCCAAGCATATGAACGCTTTCGCCCATTTCAGGCTGCCGCGCCTCTGCCGCCAGTTGCTCGCCCAGGGGGCCCGTACCGCCGATCGCCAGTTGCGCCTCGGGCACGCTTGCCAGCACCCTCGGCCACGCCTCCAGCAGCTTGTCAAAGCCCTTCCTTGGCACCAGTCGCCCAACCGCCAGCACCAGCGGCCCATGCCCCAAACCGAACTGCGTGCGCACATTCTCCGTGGGCTTTTCTTCGAACCGGGAAAGGTCCACACCGTTGGTGACAACTTCGATTTTTTCAGGGTCTACACCATATTTTTTCGCGATAAGGTCAGCCGTGAAATGGCTCACCGCGATGATGCCGTCAGCACTTTGCAAAGCCTTCCGGCGGCGGGCCTCCGCGCGCTTGGAATATGCCTCTTGCGAAACCTCCTCACCGTGCACATAAATCACCACTTTGACATGACGCAACCACCCGACAAGCCACCCCAACGCATCAAGAGAACCTATACAAACAGAGGTATAATTCCTCCGACGAATTAATCCCTTAAGTGCTTTTAGAATATGGAATTTTATCCAAAAACCTTGAATGTAATTTGTCAATTTTTGCAAGTAACTTGGCTTACAAAGCAAACGCGTACGCATCGCCGAAATACGCATCACGCTATAATGAGCACTGTTATCAAATTCACGCCAACCTGCTACTTCTTGCCCTGTCACATAGTTTGAAGTGGCGGTTAAAACATCAAAATAACGAGGAGCCACACTTGCCACTGCGTCGTAGACCGTTTGAGCGCCTCCTACCAAGGGCGCGTAGTGACTTGTCGCAAATAGGCATTTTTGTTTTTTATTAGTCAAAGCTCATTCCTAGAGTTTGGCCCAAACAAACGAGAAAATAGGTAGCCATTCTCCATGTCTGATCCATTTTCCTTATTTCCCATCTAAGAAGCCATGCAAAAGCATTGAAAGCAAACTTTTAGACCAGTAATAGTAAGTAAATTCACGTACTCTATTAAATGACCGTGATAGATTTAAAGGTATCGAGGGGAACACAAATGGCTATGCATGCCGAAGAAATCGAAAAACTTATCAAAGAAAGCTTGCCCGGCGCCCAAGTGCGGATTGAGGATTTGCGGGGTGATGGTGACCACTATGCCGCCCATGTAATTTATGAAGGGTTCAAAGGAAAAAGCCGTGTTCAACAGCACCAGATGGTATACAAAAGCCTGAAAGGCCGCATGGGCGGTGAACTGCATGCCCTGGCGCTTCAAACCAGCGCTCCGGAATAGGGCTGGAATAGGATCTGGCGCCTGTAGCGTACCAATTCAAGCAATCCTGATGGAATTTGTCATCTTTTTGACACTCCCCCTCTTGGCAAGAGCGCAGAAGCGGCTTATCTATGGGCCGAAACGCAAATGATAGGATACCGGTAATGAGTGAAAACCCAACCTTTGACCGCATCAAGGAATACGTGACAAAAGATGATGTTGTGCTGTTCATGAAAGGCACCCCCATCTTCCCGCAATGTGGGTTTTCCAGCGTTGTGGCGCAGGTGCTGACACACGTAGGAGTGCCATATGAGAGCTACAATGTGCTCGAAGATTTTGACCTGCGCGAAGGCATCAAGGAATATTCCGATTGGCCAACCATCCCGCAGCTTTATGTGAAGGGTGAGTTTGTGGGCGGCTGCGACATCGTGCGCGAAATGTTCGAAAGCGGCGAACTGCAACAACTTTTCAAAGACAGCGGCCTGACTGAAAACTAAGGCAAGGCACATGCTGCAGTGAAAAGGGCTCCCGGAAGAGCCCTTTTTTTTGCCCGCGCTTTAGGGCTTCTCGAACCGATAGACGAACCGGCTTGTCTTGCCCCGGATTGACGGATCAAAAGGCGACATCACAAGGTTATCCTCCTGATTTTTCAGGAATTCAGCCTGATCGGCGAGCCTGAAGCCCGCGGCTTCCATCTGTGCCTGCACGACAGCAGGATCAATCCTGTGCAGCTTGTCAAAATCCGCCGGGCCGGCGCCTCCCTTGGCAACATGATCTACAATTACCACTGACCCGCCCGGCCTGATCACCCGGTAGAGCGATGCGAGAACCGCAGGTACATCCTCATGCCCGCCGCCTGGACGCGCATCGTGGGTGAAGTAATAATCGTGGTACGCCAGCACCGCCATCGCTACATCAACGCTTGCCTCGGGCAAATCAAAGGTTTCCTTGCCGTTGTGAAGGTGCGTCACAT
>JABXIV010000250.1 GCA_013372925.1 Alphaproteobacteria bacterium | reverse complement strand
GGTCCAGTCAGTTGCCGGGAACAGGCCATAATCAAGGATGTTGTGGCCAAACACGACAATGGCGCCAAAGCCAACCATGGCCCAGAAGGGCAGCCACACAAGGGCTGCCATCACAAGCATGGAAGCACCAATCACCCAGATTACCTGAAGGCCAACTGAGAAGCTTGAAAGGTTGAACTGCCATCCGAAGCTTACGAGCGTGACCTCAATAGCGATCAGCCACAGGCCGCGTATGACGAGGAAACGGCTAAGCTCGGCCGGGCTTTTGCGCTCAGCCATAAGGCCTGCGCTGACCCCGGATAGTAAAACGAAGATCGGGGCGCAGAAATGGGTGATCCAGCGTGTCAGGAACAGGGCGCTATCGGTCTGGCTGAGGTCTGTGGGGTCGAACCGGACGTCGGTGAAAAAGTCCCGCACGTGGTCGAGCGCCATGATAACCATGACAAGACCGCGCAGGAAATCGATTGAATCCAGCCTGTACTCACGCTTCAGAATGGTCATATAAGCTCCCCGGATATCGTGAAGCTTGTATTATTTGCCTTTTTTCTGCCGTGCGTAAAGCCCATCGAACCAAACGGTCCATTCCTCCTTGTCGGGATCATATTGTTCGAAGAACTGGCGCACGGTGCCATCGGGGTTTTGGCTCCAGGTGCCGCGGAAGGGAAGGGTGGTGCCTTGTTTATAGTAAAAAATCTTCCCCTCCAGCCGCATGGCACCCTCAGTGAAGCCGCCATCGAAATCGATCAGGTACCCACTGCCACCTGCCGAAACCCAAACCTGCCGCCATTTTTTGGTATTTGGGTTATAATAATTGATGCTCTGGCCGGTGCCGCCGTTCGTGCTCGTCCATTCCTCGCGCAGGGCGCAACCGTTCTCAATGGCTGAGATTTTGTTTGTGCCCTGGAAGCTGCCGTCGGCGCGGCTGGTGACGCGCCAATCGCCAAGCCAGAAATCAAAATCGTGAAAGGCCGGGTCTGTTTGGCACACTGACTTTGGCTGCTGCTGTGCATGCGCCATATTTGCAGGCCCCAGGCAGGCGGCCAGCATACTGGCAATTAGGATAGCCCTTGTTTTCATATCATCCCCCTCATGGCTGATAGTATCCCCAAGGGTATAGTGACCCAGCTTTCCTTTTTAACACAGGGCCTTGCGATAGGCCGTGCTTGTTGCGTGGATAGGATGAGCTTCTAGTAATCTTGACGCGATATTAGCCTTTCGATAATATGAGAACAAACAAAGAACATTTGGTGTTGCGGCACTTTTTCGCGGATGAGCCATGTTTGGGTTTGCGGCAGTCGCTGCCTTGTTCTATTGTCGCTGCCACGCGGATGCAGGGTAGCATTCCAAACAGTTTAATAAGGGGGCTCTAATGGCCGGTAGTGTGAATAAAGTAATTTTGGTTGGTAACCTTGGGCGCGACCCGGAAGTGCGCACGATGAATGACGGATCACCTGTTGTGAACCTCTCCATCGCGACTTCCGAGAGCTGGCGCGACCGCAATTCAGGTGAGCGCCGCGAGCGGACCGAATGGCACCGCGTGGTGATCTTCAACGAGAACCTTGCAAAAGTGGCTCAGCAGTATCTGAAAAAGGGTTCTACCGTTTATATCGAAGGCCAATTGCAGACCCGGAAGTGGACTGACCAGCAAGGACAGGAAAAATACACCACTGAGATCGTGCTGCAGCGCTATCGCGGTGAGCTGACCATGCTGGGTGGCCGCGGTGATAGCCAGGGTGGCGGCTTCGCCGACAACAGCCAGTCTGGCTATGGTGCAGGTGATTTTGGCGGCCCATCAGGTGGCGGCAATCAGGGCGGTAACTTTGGTGGCGGCAACCAAGGCGGCGGCATGGGCGGCGGTGCTGATCTCGATGACGAGATCCCGTTCTAAGCTTGTATGCTTCATAGAGAAGTTATAGCGCGGGGCAGTGTTCCCGCGCTTTTTTTTGGGCGCAAGTACCTCTTGATACATGCTAGGCTAGGCCTTCTTCGCACCCAAGATGTCGTGGAGGTTTATGGACGCGATATATAACGCCCTTAACCAGGAACCAGGCGTTGCCTTGCATGGCGACGGCGCATTGCCTTCTTGTTTCGCAGTCACTGACTTGGCGGTAGCGTCTATTGGTGCAGTAGGGCAGGCAATAGCGAGGCTACAGCAGGTTCTGGGCGGGAAACCTGGCGCTGTGGCTGTAGACCGCCGCTTGGCGTCTCTGTGGTTTTCGCGGTCCATATACCCGATAGGTTGGGAGTTGGCAGCGACTTGGGATGCTATCGCTGGTGACTATGAAACCGCAGACGGCTGGATAAAACTTCATACCAACCTGCCTCACCACCGAAGGGCAGCCCTTGGGGTTTTGGGGTGTGCATCAGACAAGGCAACGGTAGAGCGTGCTGTACGCCACTGGAATGCCGAAGAGCTTGAAACGGCAATCGTTGAAGCAGGCGGTGTAGCCGCCGCAATGCGTTCCGCTGAAGCTTGGGCGGCTCATCCGCAGGGGCGCGCTGTTGCTGCGGAACCTTTGATCAATTGGAGCGAAAACGGCAAGGCGGTTATTCGCGAGATACCCTTGACACAAGCTCGCCCGTTGAATGGTCTTCGGGTTCTTGACCTCACGCGCGTGTTGGCTGGTCCGGTTGCCACCCGCACGCTCGCGGGTTTTGGTGCAGAAGTCTTGCGGATTGATCCCTATGGCTGGGAAGAGGCCAATGTTGTGCCAGATATTACTTTAGGAAAGAGATGTAGTAGGCTGAATTTAAAAGATAAAGATGATAGATTTGCATTTGAAAATTTGTTGCAGACAGCGGATGTGCTGGTGCACGGCTATCGGCCAGGGGCCCTTGAGCGTCTAGGATACGGCACAGATGCAAGGCGCGCGATGAATAGCAATTTGATCGACATATCCCTGGATGCATATGGCTGGTGTGGACCTTGGAGAAATAGACGCGGCTTTGACAGCCTTGTTCAGATGAGTTGCGGCATTGCACATGCAGGCATGAAATGGCGGGAAGATAATAAGCCCGTGCCATTACCAGTGCAGGCGCTGGATCATGCCACTGGGTATCTGATGGCAGCAGCCTCAATAACGGCGTTAGCGATGGGGCTTCAAAAAGGCGAATTGCGATCAGCGCGGCTTTCACTTGCCCGAACAGGGAAGCTGCTTTTGGCGAGCCCGCAAATAAAACACGGAAAGTTTGCCTTGGAAGCCTGTTCCAAAGATTTTGCCGTTGAAACCGAGCAAACCCCTTGGGGTAGGGCAAAGAGGTTGAGGCCGCCACTCGTTATCGAGGGCGCGGAAATGGCGTGGGATCGCCCAGCCTGTTCACTCGGATCGGCAGAACCAGTCTGGGCTTAGGCTATGGCACCAAAGGCATTCTGCAGCTATTTCAAGCTTTCATAGTCGGCCAACTGCTCCTGAAAGTCGGCGTCAGAGAGGTGAATCAGGTTCTTGGCGTATTCGCCCCCAAGCCTCTTCAATGCTTCCGGGCCCAAGGCGCTTTTAAGCGTTGCCATGGTCTTGGGAAGGGCCACCAGGATCAAACGGTCCATCTCGTTTTGTGCCGCTGCGTCGTTTATCTCTTCAGCAATACCGAGCAGAAAGGCTTGGCTTTCCTGCTCGGGGAAATCTGCGTGATCTTCATAAGCGTGTTTGCCGCCAGATGAGGATTGATGGCCGCGGCCCGGCTTGTCTGTGCCTTGGTCATGCTGGAACTTGCGGGCAGCCGGGTGTTCCAGTGCCATATACTGCTGCATCGCCCCATCAACATAGTTTCGTGTATAGATTTTAGCGTGAGCGCGATCGGCCAGCAAAATCCAATCCCGGGTTTTCTTTGTGTGCATCGTTTTGCTCCTGATCCAGAGTTCGATATCAGCCACTATACACCTTATCAGTGTTTTTTGTATCGGTGTTGAACAAACCCAGAGGCATCAGGCGCCTATATTTTCCGCTGATGAACCAGAGATGAACGGCACATTCATGGATTTTAGTTTAGTGTTCTGTTAGTTGTAGTAACGCTTACGTGAATGGGGGTGCGATGTGACGCCCCAAGGGAAACTGGATTTAGGGGGCTATCATGCGGATATTGTCTAT
>JABXIV010000159.1 GCA_013372925.1 Alphaproteobacteria bacterium | reverse complement strand
TCAGAAAAGATAATGCCGTTTGGGACATGGCCATCGTTGCCGTGCTTCTGAACGTTTTTCTGCAGATCGGCTGCTGCGTGGGTACGAACCATATGGGCGACGGGCTTTCGGCTTCTGATCCTTCCATCTGGTGTAGCATTGATAAAACCGATGCCGCGGCTTCAAGCCAGTCCTCGGATGGCGATGCCCACACGGCTGATTGCACGGATTGTCGCCAATGCACGGGCCAAAGTGCAGCAATCGTTGCTGATATTGACCGTGCAGCCCTGGCGATTGTTCCAGACGACACGCTAACCCTTGAACCCGTTATTACGCCAGCTTACAGCCTTGCTATCAGGTCGTATGAAGGCAGGGCCCCACCACACTCACTCCGCACTTAAAATCTTTGTTTTTTGTTGCTTTCGGGGCTGAGCCCCCGGATTTCTGGAGTGAAATTTATGACTTTCTCACGTTCTCGCCTTGTGCTGGCTGCACTGGCGTCCACGACGATGCTTTCTGCCCCTGTTGTTGCTGAAACAGCGGCTGACGATAGCGATGCCCTTTATGAAATTCTGGTTGTTGGCGCACGCCGCGTGCAAACAACCCCAACTACCGATGAAGTTAAGCCTGTGCGTGTGGCCCGCGCTGATGCGGCAGCACTTGCGTCTGCCGTACCGGGTGGTGCGCTTATCAACAACGGTGCGCTTTCTGGTCAGGTTCAGTTTCGTGGCCTGATGGGCGCACGCGTCAATGTAACCATCGATGGTCAGCGTTTCGGCTCCGGCGGCCCGAACCTGATGGACCCGCCGCTTCAGTATGCGCCGATGCCCCTTATCCAAAGCCTTGAAATTGCCCGCAGTGTTGGTTCCGTGTCCAAAGGGCCTGGCCTCGCGGGCAGTGTAAATGCCGTGTACAAGAAGGTGGATTTCTCAGGCAGTAGCGACGCCCAGTTCAGCGGCAGCCTGTCTGGTGCGCTCCGCAGTGCTGATGAAAGCGTGGCTGTGGGCGGTGTTGTTGGTGCCTCCACAGATACATGGCGTGTGCATGTGCTCGGCTCATACGAGGATGGCGGCAACATTCGCTTCAGTGGTGGCGACATCGCGAACACTTTCCATAAGCGTACCGTTGGCGGCGTTGGCCTGGGCTGGCGCAGCGAAGACGGCAAGCACGAGCTGGGGCTGGACTATCGCCACAATCAGGTGGGGGATACGGGCAACCCGCCTTTCGCCATGGATATTGAGTTTTTCAACGGTGATTTCGTGCGCGCCAAATATATCGGCAAATACGACGATCTGTCAGTTGAGGCGAATATTGGCTATGCCGACATTGATCACGCCATGACGAACTATCAATCGCGCCCGGCCCCGATGGCCCCGATGCAGCGCCGCAGCCTTGCATGGGCAGAAACTTTGACAGCAGACCTGTCTGCAACAACCGATGTTGCGGGCGGCAAGCTGAAAGTTGGCGGCGATTTTGAAAAGAGCGATCATGAACTTCTGATCACCAATCCGAACAATGCTGACTTCTTCCTCAATAGCTTCAAGGGCGTTGAGATGGAGCGCTTCGGCGGCTTCGCTGAATGGCGCTTTGAAGAAGACGGCAGCGGTTTTGAGATCGGCGCACGCTATGACCACTATAGCAGCACCACGGACGGCGCAGCCGTTGGGAGCGCAGTTCCAGCCATGCCAGCCATGCTCGCCATGGCCTTCACCAATGCCGACACGGATGTGACACACGATGTTGTCGATCTGGTTGCACAAGGCTGGTATGCGGTGAATGGAGAAACCACCCTTCGTGCCACGCTTGCACGCAAGAACCGAGCACCGGGCTATGTGGAACAGTTTGCATGGCTTCCAACGCCTGCAAGCGGCGGCCTGGCTGATGGCAACACCTATGTGGGTGATCTGAACCTGAAGGCGGAAACCGCCTTGATCGCAGAGTTGGGTGTGGATTACGCGAGCGACAGCTTCTACATGCGTCCGACCGTTTTCTACCGGAAAGTGGATGATTTCATCCAGGGGGTTCCGTTTGACGATACACCGGGTGTTGTGAACACACCGGTTGAGATGATCTCAGCCATGAATGGTGACCCAACGCCTCTGCGCTTCGCTAACGTGGATGCCACGCTTTATGGCCTTGATGTTGATCTTGGCGTGACGCTGAGCGACCGCTGGCATCTTGACGGCAGCTTCAGCTATGTCCGCGCAGAGCGCGATGACATCAGCGACAACCTATACCGTATTGCGCCAGCGCGCGGCACCGTTGCCTTGACCTATGAGGGTGGTGATTGGTATGTCACAGCGGCTAGCCGCCTTGTTGCTGCACAAAAGAAGGTATCAACAACCAATAGCGAAGCCGCAACAGACGGCTATGCACTGGTGGACCTTTACGCAGGCTGGTGGCTGAACGAAAGCGTGAGTCTGACCGCAGGCGTTGAGAACCTGTTCGATCGTTACTATCAGGATCATCTTGCGGGCTATAACCGCATCGCTGGTTCAGACGTGCCGCTTGGTTCGCGCCTGCCGGGCGCTGGCACCAACGCATTCGTGCGCGTTGAATATAATTTCTAAGGTTTGTTCCTACCTTTGGCGGGGTGTGTACGTGCACCCTGCCACTTTTTAGCCAGTGATCACCTGTGGTTTGAGTCTAGCCGGGCCAGTTCGCCTGAATGGTCAGGAAATCCATAAAGTCGATCTTGTTGCGGTCCAGCCATGCTTCTGATGGCCCCTGCCAGCGGTGAGCCGACCAGTCCACAGCGCCACTCTTTTTAAAACTGATGCCTTCTTCAACCAGACGGTCGCGCTGGCGCGTGGCACCCTCACGTTCGCTTATCTTGCCTGCGCTATTGATGACCCGCTGCCACGGGATACCCTCCCCCTGGGGTGTGGCGGCCATGGCGAACCCCACGATGCGCGGTGTTACACCCGGCAGCAGGCTTGCCACCATGCCGTAGCTTGCCACCTGGCCTTCGGGAATTTCCCGAACCAGATCATAGATGGCTGGAAAGCTTGCGTACGTGCGGGTCATGGTTGGCTCCGGTTTGGTTCTGCCGGTACCATAGCGGGCAAGCCTATTGGCTCAAGGATAAAATCACAGGATGAAATAGGCTGGCGCACAGGAAAAGCTGAGGCTGTCTGCCTTGCGGATTTTCTTATCCTTGAATTTTATGGTTACGCGGCCTTTCGCTTTCCCGCCCGCGATAGCTTTCCCGCCTGAGGTTATAGACCAATCAGGGCTTGGGCATGTTTCATCAAAAACGGCCGTAACATCGCTGTGTTTCGGGGCAAACATGCTCATCGCGCCGCCCATGCTTTTGGCTTGGCCCCATGCGTTATGAACCTGCTGGTGCAGGGCTTCGATGGCATATTCTGTCTGGCTGGCCTCAATCACGCCGATGGTCAGGTTGATGCCCATCTGCTCTTTTGGTTGGTTTAGTGTGATAAGCGGATTGGCCTTCAGAAGCGCCATGTCAGGGCGGAAATCGATGAAGCCATCGCTGTTCGCTTTGAAGGATTTGCTTTCGCCTTCATGCTGGAAGGTGAAGACAACATCGCCCTTCAGGCCCTTCTTTGAGAATATCTGATAAAGCGGGCGAAAGGCAGGGGGTTCCTGCTTGGCCATCTCAAGATAGGCATCATATTTCCCGAATAGCGTTGCCATC
>JABXIV010000207.1 GCA_013372925.1 Alphaproteobacteria bacterium | reverse complement strand
TCCGTTGCGCCGCCCACTTCTGCCGCCTTGATCACTAGGAAAATCAGGGCAACAATCGCACCCAGCGCGGCCACACCGTGGCTGATAGCATGGGCAACCTCTTCCCCAAGGGAATAATCGCGGGCAATGGTCTGGCTGGTCATCTTTGGCGGGTCCTTATCTTTCCGTACAGGGATTTTAGCGGCTTTCTTGCGCCAAGTACAGCGCGCGTCCTAATCCCAGTAGCGCTTCAGTACCTGCGCGCGCTGATCTTCCAACAAGGGCATGGCTGCCTTCAGGCGCTCGATAACCTTGGGGTCGGTCTTTTTGCTGCATCCCATATAAATCACGGATTTGCGCCACAAAAGCTTCCTGTCAGGCAAGTCCACACCGGCTTCTTCTGCATTGCGCGGTGCATTCACAATACCCGTGAGCCAAAGCTGGGCCCGCCCGTGTGCCAGCAAGCGCACAGCCATCACATCGGTTTCAACGGTGATCAGGCTGATATCCGGTCGCGCCGCCCTGAGGGCGATCGAAATGGCGTCACCCGCCTTGGCCACCACCATCTGGTCCCGAATAGATGTCAGGTCATCAAGCTCCAAGGATTGATCATAAGAATAAAAAGCCCAACTGCTTTGCATCAATGGGCCAACCCAGGAGAAAAGTTCTTCCCTGTCGTGGGTACGGTTGATGCCGTAGATACAGCTGTTTTCACTTTCCAGTGCCAGCCGGTACCCTCGCTGCCAGGGCAGCAACTCCACCGTATAAGGAACCCCGGCCTTCTCCATCAGGGCCATCACCATATCATGTGCAGCCCCGGTAATTTCGCCGGTTTCCCGATCCCGGTAATTGATCGGCATATTCTCTTCGGTGATCAGGCGCAGCGCAGGTGTATCTTCTGCCCCAGCCACCTGCAGGCTGGCATACAAACATACGACCAGAAGCATCATTTTCTTCATAGAACCATTCCTCGCTCAGCCATTCTTATCACGTGTTTTCTTTACTTTTGCTGAACAGCTATCACATGGGGGCCAATTTCGTCTACCGACCGCGCGCCCGTCAAGATCATGGACCGCCTGACCTCTTCTGTCATGAGCGATAACACGCGATCCACACCGGCTTCACCGCCCGCCGCCAGGCCATACAGATAGGGCCGCCCGAAGGAAACCGCAGTCGCCCCCGCGGCAAGCGCCTTCACCACATGGCTACCGCGGCGCACGCCACCGTCCACGATCAGTTCCAGGTCACCCCCCACTGCGTCCCGCATCGGGGCCACACAATCGATCGGGGCCACGGCACCATCAAGCTGGCGGCCGCCGTGGTTTGAAATCATCACAGCCGTTGCGCCCGCATCCCGCGCACGCTTGGCGTCTGCTGCAGAAAGAATACCCTTGATGGCAAACGGGCCGCCCCATGCCTCGATCACTTTCGCGGCGTCATCCCAGGTTACGCTGGCGTCGAACTGGCTGTTCACATAGGCGATCACCCCCATGGCGCTCTCACCAAGCGCATCCTGCCGGTGCGCCACATTGGCGAGACGAAAATCGCTATCGCGTAGCAGGTTCATTGTCCAGCCTGGGTGGGCTGCGAAACTGAAGAAGCTTGCAGGCGTCAACTTGGGCGGCATGATGAAACCTGTGCGCTTGTCTCGCTCACGGTTACCGGCTGTGGGCATGTCCACCGTCAGGCACAGGGCCGTGTAGCCGGCAGCCTTGGCCCGTTCCACGAATTCCATTGTCAGCCCACGGTCCTTGTGAATGTATATCTGGAACATCTTGGGGCCGTCACAAACCCCGGCCACATCCTCCATACTGGTCGTGCCCAGCGTGGAAAGGCTGTACATCAGGCCGTGGCGTGCAGCTGCCTTGGCCACTGCAATTTCCTTTTCATGATGGAACAGGCGGTTCATGCCCGTAGGCGAAAGGATGACGGGGGTGCTTAGATCAGCGCCCAGCACACGAACACGCGTTTCAACAGTGCGCAGATCTTTCAGATATTCGGGAACGAGCGGATATTTGCTGAAAGCATCGGTGCTGTTTGCCAGCGTCCACTCGTCATCTGCGCCGCCATCCAGATAATGGAACATGGGCGTAGGCAACGCCCGGCGTGCTGCCGCGCGAAAATCGCTAACATTATGAAGCTTTTGAAGGTTTGGCACGACCGCCCTCTCCACCAATTTCCCTGTGCCACTCTAAGGCCAGCACAATTCAATTCGCAAGAGAGCTTATCCGCATGCCCATAAAAATGCGGGCCGACCGGGGGTTCCTTCGGCCGACCCGCAGTTGTGAAGGGTAGCGTAACCCTTACCCTTCACACTGGGATTGAAATGCCCCGCTAACGTGCCCCGGGCTCAGTGTGTTTGCCTTACAGAAGTCAGCAAGTGCACCAGCCTGATCGCCAAGCGCTTTTCGGGCATGGCCCCGGTTCACATAGGCTTTCCAGTAACGGCCATCTTCCTCAATTGCCGCAGAACAAGCACCCTCTGCATCCTCATATGCGCCTTCAAAGAAAAGAGAGGCACAAAGCGAATTCTGGACGATGGCCATATGCTCGGAAGACAGATTGCGCCGCACGGCCTTCTTGAAGTAACGGCTGGCGCGGGCATAGTCGCCTTCCGACATGGCTTTCTGGCCGTCTTCGATATTTCTATCCGGGTTTACGTAAATAACCTGGGCCTGCGCCTGCACTGGCATGCTGAAAGCCAGAAAAACCAGCAACGCAGACAACAGACCAAGCGTTATTGGTCTCGACATATATTCATGTTTAACAGACATGTTCTTTACTCCTTATCCTCGTTAAGGTTAGTATATCTGCTAATTACATGGATTTTATAAGGCGGGTTTTTCTCTTAAATATATGAGCTATACTCATGAATAGTCGATTGATGAAACTGGTGCAGGCCAGCCCCTTCCTGGCCGCCCTGCATCAGGAACAAAATTTCACAAAAGCCGCCGAAATACTGGGCGTGCATCAAACCGCAGTCAGCCACCGCATTCGCGCCGTGGAAGACATGCTCGGACTGCGCCTGTTCGAACGCACCACACGCAGCTTGAAGTTCACCTATGCCGGAGAAATCCTCTGTCGGGCCGCTTACGCCAGCGTGACAGACCTTGAAGACACGCTGGAGCGCATCCTTCAGGCCCGTCACGGCTCTGCCATTCGCGTTTCCGTGCCGCCATCCCTTGCCATGAAATGGATGGTGCCCCGGCTGATGCAGGCGCGCGCCGCAGGGCTTAACCTTTCCGTTCAGGCGCAAACACGGCTGGTGGATTTCACCCGCGGTGAAGCCGACGCAGCCATTCGCTATGGCATCGGCCCCTACCCCGGCTTGCGCTGCGTGCGACTGAACACATCAATGATGCAAGCTGTCGCAAGCCCGGCCTATGTGAAGGAAAAAGGCTTTGACCCAGCCAACCCCTGGACCATAGACCATGACATTCTGGTTGACCATGCAACCGAAGTGGACCCGATCCCCTTCGGTTGGCGCGAATTTCAGGAAATGGAGCCTGAATTCACCCAGGAAATTGAAGCTGTCAGCAACTTTGACCGCACCGACCTTGCCCTTCAGGCGGCTATGAGCGGCCTTGGCGTGGCGCTTGGTCG
>JABXIV010000143.1 GCA_013372925.1 Alphaproteobacteria bacterium | reverse complement strand
CAGCGGATCAACGCCGGTGCGCGCGCTCTCGGCCTGCCATACGGCCAGTTCATGCATGGTTTGAAGCTCGCAGGTGTTGAGCTGGACCGCAAAGTACTGAGCGACCTTGCTATTCACGAACCAACAGCTTTTGAAGCGCTTGTGGATCAGGCTAAGGCCGCCCTCGCCAACTAAGGCTGGTTTGCGAACAGCAAACACCAAGACTTTAAAGAGGGCCTGGCGCTTAGCGGGGTCCTCTTTTTATTTGCTTGTCTCTCTATTATGGGCCAAGTGAAACAATCATTTGTTTTAATGACTTAATTGCTCGAAAAAGCGGAAGAATCATGCAGGAACAGATTTCAGCGCTCAAGGAACAGATCGCAGCCCAGATTTCAGCGGCGGGTGACCTGAACGCGCTTGAAGAAGTCCGGGTATCAGCGCTCGGCAAAAAGGGAAGCGTTTCCCAGCTCATGAAGGGTCTCGGGGGCATGACACCCGAGGAACGCAAAGAGATGGGCCCGGTTCTGAACGGCCTCAAGAATCAGGTGGCGAATGATATCGCCGTGCGCAAGGAAACGCTCGAAGAAGCGGCGCTTGAAGCGCGCCTGACAGAGGAGCGTGTCGATGTAACCTTGCCTGTGATGGAACATCCGCAAGGCAGTGTGCATCCTATTAGCCAGGTGATGGATGAAATCGCTGAAATTTTTGCGAACCTGGGCTTCGATGTGGCCGAAGGCCCAGATATCGAATCCGATTTCCACAATTTTACAGCGCTGAATATTCCTGAAGAGCATCCGGCCCGCCAGGATCACGATACTTTCTATCTGAAGCCAGATGAAAATGGGGACCGCAAGGTTTTACGTACGCATACAAGCCCTGTGCAAATCAGGACCATGCTGTCGAAAGAACCGCCGATCCGCATTATCGCCCCGGGCCGTACCTACCGGTCTGACTCGGATGCGACGCACACGCCCATGTTCCACCAGGTGGAGGGCCTTGTGATCGACCGGGATACGCACCTTGGTCACCTCAAGGGCACGCTAGAAGCATTCCTGAAAGCCTTCTTTGAAGTAGACGCTGTGACGCTGCGTCTACGTCCGAGCTATTTCCCCTTCACAGAACCTTCCATGGAAGTGGACGTGCAGTGCAGCTTCGACGGCGGTACAGTGAAAATTGGTGACGGCAATGACTGGCTTGAAATTCTGGGTTCCGGCATGGTCAATGTGAATGTGCTGAAGGCCTGTAATCTGGACCCTAATGAATATCAGGGCTTTGCGTTTGGTTGCGGCATCGACCGTTTGGCGATGCTCAAATACGGTATGAGCGATCTGCGGGCCTTCTTCGATGCAGACCTTCGCTGGCTCCGTCACTATGGGTTCCGCGCCCTTGATCTTCCAACGCTTGCAGGAGGGCTCAGCCGATGAAATTCTCCCTAAGCTGGCTCAAGGACTATCTGGAAACAGATGCGAGCCTCGATGAAATTGTTGCCAAACTGAACGCGATCGGCCTTGAGGTTGATACGGTTGAAAACCCGGCTGAGGCGCTGGCACCTTTTACAGTGGCAGAGGTTCTGTCTGCCGAGAAACATCCGGATGCTGACAAGCTGAGGGTCTGCAAAGTGTCGAACGGCACGGAAGAAATGCAGATTGTTTGTGGTGCGCCGAACGCGCGCGCTGGCATCAAAGTAGTACTGGGTCGCCCTGGCGATTATGTGCCGGGTCTTGATGTCACGCTCAAGAAAGCGAAGATTCGCGGCGTAGAATCGATCGGCATGATGTGTTCTGCCCGCGAACTAGAGCTTGGTGATGATCATGACGGCATTATCGAACTGCCTGAAGACGCACCGGTTGGTATGTCCTACGTTGATTATGCCAAGCTTGATGATCCTGTGATTGATATCGAGATCACTCCAAACAGGCAGGACTGCCTGGGTGTATACGGCATTGCGCGCGATCTGGCGGCGGCGGGTTTGGGCACTCTCAAGCCTCTTAATGTTGTAAAGATTGAAGGTTCTTTCGAAAGCGATGTGAAAGTTTCCATCGATCTGCCGGAAGAGGCGAAAAACGCTTGTACGCAGTTCCTTGGTCGCCGCTTCAAAGGTGTGAAGAACGGTCCTAGTCCGCAATGGCTTCAAGACCGGTTGAAGGCTATTGGCCTGCGCCCGATCTCAAGACTCGTGGATGTGACCAACTATATCACACATGATCTTGGTCGCCCCTTGCATGTGTATGACGCAAGCAAGCTGAATGGTGATTTGAAGGCACGCCTTGCGCAAGCGGGCGAGAAATTCATCGCGCTCGATGACCAGGAATACACCGCCAAGGGTGGTGAAACGGTAATTGCGGACGCATCCGGCCCCCAGGGCTTTGGTGGCATTATCGGTGGCCTCGCATCCGGTTGTTCCGAAGAGACAACGGATGTTGTGCTTGAAGCGGCACTGTTTGATCCTAAGCGCACGGCCTTTACTGGTCGCGACCACGGCCTGATCACCGATGCGCGTTACAGGTTTGAACGCGGCGTTGATGAGCTCTTCATCCGTGACGGTATGGAAATTGCCACCAAGATGATCCTCGACCTGTGTGGCGGCGAAGTGAGCCATGTGTTTGAAGCAGGTGCGGATACGGACTGGGGTCGCACAGTGCCTTTCCGCAGCGAACGTATTCTTACATTGGGCGGTGTGGATCTCCCGGCTGGTGAGAGCCTGGCTATCCTCGACAAGCTTGGTTTCAAGGTTGAGGGCGATGACCCATACACTGTGCATGTGCCGTCCTGGCGGTGTGATGTGGAAGGTGAGCCGGATATCGTTGAAGAGGTGCTGCGCATCCACGGATACGACAACATCCCGAGCGCGCAGTTGCCGGTTACGGACCACAAGGCGGGCACCACATTGAGCGCACGGCAGAAACGTGCGCGTGCTGCGAAGCGCCGCCTTGCAGGTGTTGGCATGCACGAAGCCGTCACATGGTCTTTCATGGCCTGCGCCCACGCAGAACTGTTCGGTGGCGGTGATGAACGGCTTTTGGTCGATAATCCGATCTCTTCTGAGCTCGATTGCATGCGCCCGAGCATTCTGCCGAATTTGATGCTGGCAGGGCAGCGCAATCGCGATCGCGGTGCGGATGTTATCTCGCTGTTTGAGGTTGGTCCTGTTTATGAAGACGATTCTGAGAAGGGTCAGCTTCTTGTGGCTGCGGGTATTCGCACAGGTCAGAACTCTGAGCGTCATTGGGCTGTGGCCA
Source organism: Alphaproteobacteria bacterium (assembly GCA_013372925.1). GTDB lineage: Bacteria > Pseudomonadota > Alphaproteobacteria > Sphingomonadales > Kordiimonadaceae > Kordiimonas. The sequence goes on along the minus strand of JABXIV010000143.1, from coordinate 3,915 downwards.
GCCGTAGCGTAGATGTGTTCGATGCAAAAAGAGATGCCCTGGCCGCACTGGAAGCAGTTGGCGCACCGTCTGGCCTTCAGGTGTTTGATGAGGCCCCAGATTATTACCACCCGGGTCGTTCTGGCACGCTTCGACTTGGCCCAAAGAATATCCTGGCGAGCTTTGGTGAGCTTCATCCGAAAGTTCTGAAGGCTTTGGATGTTGATGGGCCAGTTGTTGGTTTCGAAGTGTATCTGGACCGTATTCCTGCACCAAAGAAAGCTGGTGCAGCCAAGGGTGCGCTTACAGTATCGAACCTGCAGTCTGTTGAGCGGGATTTTGCCTTCCTTATGGATCGCGACGCGAAAGTGGCTGATCTTGTTCGAGCTGTAAGAGGATCAGATAAAGCCTTTATAGCGGATGTAAGCATTTTTGACGTTTACGAAGGTAAGGGTGTTCCTGAAGGGCAAAAATCCATTGCTGTTAGCATTCTTTTGGAACCTAAGGGCGAAACCTTCACTGAAAAGGACATTGAAGGCATTGGGGCGAAGGTTTGTGCGGCTGCGGAAAAGGCTGTTGGGGCCGTATTGCGTAGCTAAAAGCACAAAAATCTTTGTGAAATAGATCGATCGGGGCTTGCAAAATGTTCCCGATCGGTTTTCATATTGTTGTTTGGGAGGACACAGTAGGCGGCTTTTGTCGCGTCTTTAATACTGCGTGGGTGTAAAATTTGGCAACGAAGCAAAATAAACAGGACGCTAAAGTACCTCTGAAGCTGCGCTTGAAAGCCTGGTGGGAAGGCTATGATACGGATGAAATCAAGAAACGTATCAATGAACGAACAGGCCAGCCTGAGGAACTTACAGAAGCACCCAAGGAAGACAGTAAGCCGAAAAACCTTTCGGCCGAAAACCTTGATCCTTGGGATGCGGCGACCGTAGATATTGCCCAGTATATCTGGGGCAAGGGTTTCTGTGGGCCTGGGGGCCCGGAGTATATTGTCTCGCTTTCCAAGTTGCTGGCGCTGAGCCCGGAAATGTCCATGTTGCAGATCGGTGCAGGGTTGGGTGGCCCCAGCCGCGTACTCGTTGATCGGTTCGGCGTCTGGATTACCGGATTTGAAGAATCCGAGATGCTTGTCGAGAAGGGCCGAAAGCTGGCCAAGATGGCTGGCCTTGAGAAGAAGGCGCAGCTGGAGCAGTATCAAGCTGAAAATTTCGAAGGGTTTGACAGGAAATACGATCGTGCCCTGTCGAAAGAGGCCTTGTTCACTATTCAGGACAAGGAAAACATGATTGGCAAGATCGAGGAAAAGTTGAAGCCCGGTGGCCTTTTCCTGATGACCGAGTATGTTCTTGGTTCTGATGCTGTTCTGGGTAAGGACAAATACAAGGAATGGGTTGTGGGCGAACGCCGCCATCCGTTCCCGGTGCTATCAGATGAACTGGTTGAGATGCTCAAGAAAAATCACCTTCAGGTGCGCGTTTCCGAAGACATCAGCCTACAGTACATCGAAATGATCAATCAGGCTTGGGCCGGGGCCGACGAAGTGGCGGCGAAACTTGCGAAGCGCGAGGATGGCACCATGATGATCCAGACGTTGATGCGGGAGGCCGAGTTCTGGACTCGCCGTAAGAAGCTTCTGGAAAGCGGTGACCTCAAGCTTTGGCGTATCGTGGCAAACAAGAAATCCGGCGGACCGTCCATGATGTCAGACTGGTAATTTTCGGTTTCTGGAATTAATTTTGACGCTCGGCATTTGCCGGGCGTTTTTGTTTAGAGTTTTGCGTATTTGCCATCTTGATTCTTCGCTATCTCACTTGAAGAGATTGTGAGGCATATCCAAGAGCGGGGGCTTGCAACCTGCCTGTTCAGGTTGCATGATCACCCATGCATTTATTGGAGGGAGCCTGTGATGAGTGAAGAACTTGTTTTTCCGGTGCCAGAGTCTGCACTGGCGAATACATATTGTACAAAAGCCAAGTATGAGGCCATGTATGAGCGTTCCATTGAAGACCCGGAAGGCTTCTGGAAAGAGCAGGCTGGCCGAATAGACTGGATGAAGCCCTTTACAAAGGTCAAGGACACCAGTTTCACAGGCAATGTTCATGTAAAATGGTTTGAGGATGGCACCCTCAACGCTTCGGTTAATTGTATTGACCGGCACCTTCCTGAGCGGGCTGACGACGTTGCCATTATCTGGGAGGGCGATGATCCCGCAGATAGCAAGCATATCACTTATGCGGAACTCCATGAAAATGTGTGCAGGTTTGCCAACGTTCTGAAGGCCCAAGGCGCGAAGAAGGGTGACCGGGTTACTATCTACATGCCCATGATCCCGGAAGCGGTCTATTCCATGCTTGCCTGTGCCCGGATCGGTGCGGTGCATTCTGTTGTGTTTGGTGGCTTTTCGCCAGACGCCCTTGCCGGGCGTATTCAGGATTGTGCCTCAACTCTTGTGATCACTGCGGATGAAGGTCTGCGCGGCGCCAAGAAGGTACCGCTGAAAGCCAACGTCGATGAAGCGCTTGCGCAGTGCCCTGAAGTTGCCAGCGTGATCGTTGTCAAGCGTACAGGGGGCGATATCAATTGGTCATCGGGCCGGGATGTCTGGTACCATGAAGAATCTGCAAAGGTTTCTGCTGATTGCCCACCTGAAGAGATGAGCGCCGAAGATCCGCTCTTCATTCTCTATACCTCAGGCTCTACCGGTAAGCCAAAAGGCGTGATGCATACCACGGGCGGATACATGGTTTGGGCGTCTATTACCCATGAGTATGTTTTCGACTATAGGCAAGGCGAAATCTACTGGTGTACAGCTGATGTGGGTTGGGTAACCGGGCACAGCTATATTGTGTATGGTCCGCTTGCGAATGGGGCAACGACACTCGTCTTCGAGGGTATACCAACATATCCGGATGCTGGTCGTTTTTGGCAGGTCTGCGAAAAACACAAAGTGAATATTTTCTATACTGCACCGACAGCCATTCGTGCGCTTGAGCGAATGGGCGAAGAGCCTGTGAAGAAATACGACCGGTCTTCCATCAGGTTGCTTGGCAGTGTAGGTGAGCCGATCAATCCGGAAGCCTGGATGTGGTATTACCGCGTGGTTGGCGAAGAGCGCTGCCCAATCGTGGACACATGGTGGCAGACGGAAACAGGTGGTGTGATGATTTCGCCTCTGCCAGGCGCGATGGATCTGAAACCGGGTTCTGCCACAAAGCCCTTCTTTGGCGTGAAGCCTGCGCTGGTGGATCAGGATGGGAACTTCCTGGAAGGTGCTACATCCGGCAATCTGGTGATTACAGACAGTTGGCCGGGGCAGATGCGCAGTGTGTATGGTGACCATGATCGTTTCAAGCAAACCTATTTTTCAGCATATGAAGGCCTCTATTTCACAGGGGACGGATGCCGCCGCGATGAAGACGGCTACTATTGGATTACGGGCCGTGTTGACGATGTAATCAATGTGTCCGGCCACCGAATGGGTACTGCCGAAGTTGAAGCGGCACTGGACGAGCATGCTGCCGTTGTGGAAGCCGCTGTTGTAGGATTCCCGCACGACATCAAGGGTCAGGGTATCTATGCGTATGTCACATCGCCGGATGGCGTTGAGCAGACAGAAGAGTTGCGCAAGGAACTTGTTCAGTGGGTGCGGCAAGAGATCGGCCCGATTGCGACACCGGATTATATCCAGTTTGCGCCTTCACTGCCCAAAACTCGGTCAGGCAAGATCATGCGCCGAATTCTGCGGAAGATTGCTGAAAATGACTTCAGCAACCTTGGTGACACATCAACCCTTGCTGATCCTTCGGTCGTTGATGACCTAATTGAAAATCGGTGCAACAGATAAGGTTTTGCAAAGGGGCTTAGGCCCCTTTTCTGTTTCTTCGCGGAAATGTGACCGAAGAAAACTTTAAACTCCAGGCTTTCCTT
>JABXIV010000243.1 GCA_013372925.1 Alphaproteobacteria bacterium | reverse complement strand
GAACTTGGTGCGGCGATAGGGAATTTCCTTCCACACAGAGCGGCGCATGCAGCTGTTGTTATCGCTGTAGAAATGCAGAAGCTGCATCCACTGCGGGTCGCGTTTCTCGAACCGAGCCTTGTCAGTTTCCTGTGTCAGGCACAGGGGCTGTTTGCCCATCAGGTCAAAATGCGCATTCAGGTCGCGTTTTGTGTAGTCGCACGCGTCCGGCCATGGCAGGTGTTTGCCGAAAGCGCCAGCCGCGTTAGGGAAATGCTCGATCGATGTCACCAGGTTATAGAGCCAGCGGTCATTTGCGGGCAAAGCATCATGCGTGAGGAAGGCGATAAACTCGCCGGATGTCAGTTCCACGCCCAGGTTGCGGGTGTCGCCGTGGTCAAAATCTTTCTTGTCGATCTTGTGCAGCTTCACGGTTGGGTATTTGGCAACGATGTCCAGCGTTTCGTCGGTAGAGCCGCTGTCGATCACCAGCACTTCATAGGGCCATGGGGCCACTTGCTGGGTGGTTGCAGCCAGTACCCGGTCAAGAATTGGGCCAGCATTCAGTGTTGGAATGACGACAGAGGCCTTGGGAACCCCGTCAGCGGGCTTCTCGATCTTGTCTGCTACATCTTCCCCAAAATCGCCAAGGCGCTCAATGAGGGCGCTTTCTACGAGCTCTGCAGAGGCTTTCCATGAGAACTGCTCTACCCATTTTTGGGCTGCGGCTGTTTGGCTGGCCCTAAGGGCTGGGTCCTTCAGCAGCGCTTCCATGGCATCGGCGATTTTTGCTGGGTGTGGTTCTGCCAAGGAAACAGTGTCCTCTGGGAAGATGCAGGTCGTGTTGTCACCCTTCAGTTCAACGATTGGAAGGTCGCAGGCCATCATCTCTTGTGGCACGAGTGAGTAGTTTGTCGCAGAAAAGACGACGCCAATATCGGCTTTCTGGAACAGACCAGCCAACTCATGAGGTGTTGCCACGCCATGATCGATGAATGGGAAGGGCGCACTTGTAAGGTTGAGACGGGCTCCGAAGAAATCAACTTCAAACGCTACGTCGCGTTTTGCCAGTTCCTCAAGGGCCAGCATGGCGAGTTCAACGGCGCGCCGGGCTGTGAAATGTCGCGCATAAAATGCGATACGAGGTACCTTATTAACTAGGGCCTTTGCCGGTGGCGTATAGATGTTTCGATCGGCAGCCAGCCAGAAGTGCCTGGCCCACCGGCCATATTTTTCCTGCATCAGGTTTGACAGCCATGGCCCCGCGCAGATGCAGTCCAGGTCTTCCCGATAGGTGGCTTCCGCAGCCAGATAGCTTGACCCCATTGGGTGGAAGCTTGGTTCGAAATCCTGAACGAAATAGAAGCGGCGCTTGAATTTGCTGGTGGATAGCGTTGGCCATACTGTCCAGCAATCTGTGGCTATTATGGCATCGCCTTCCGCATCTTTGAAACTGTCATCAACAAACTTCACATCGCCAACAAAATGCTGAAAATGCTTGACGATATCGTCATAGGCATCCTCTGGCGTTTTATGTGCCGTCGGCTCATTGATCCAGATTGTTAGCTTGTGGCCTTTCAATTCCAAATGATGCGCCATTCGGAAGATGGTCATATGACCACCGGCGCCCGCGGAAAAATCGGGGATTACCCAGTGAATGTTTAATGCATTTGAATTGAAGGTTGTGTTTTCAGGCGCTAGTACACGTTTCTCAAAGTCCAGCATATTTCGTAAATTTTGTGGAACTGGCAATTTGGCAGCTGGGTCAACTTTGCCGTCTACCAGCAGGGCTCCAGTCGGTGCTGGATAACGGCGTTTCTCCCTGATCCCATAGTGGATATAATGGGCTAGAGCGCCTACCTTTGTGGCGTCAAGGTCCTTGTTTTCCGTGAAATAGACCTTCGGTGAGAAATCCGGTGCGGGCCAGTGATCCAGCTTCATGCCTTCTTTGATGTAATAGGCCAAGGGGTTGGTATCGCCAACTTGGTCTTTATATGTCTCTTTGTACCAATTTGTATGGAAGAAGGGGTTGGGGTTTCTACCTTCCTTGACGCCCTTGGTTACAAAATGCAGAAGTGGATCTTCCCCCCTGTTCCATAGGTCAGTATGGAAATTACGGTACCAATCAGCTTGGAAAAGTCCGGATTTTGCGATCAAATCCATGTCCATTGCAATGCTTTTGAACGCCTCTCGAGTGAAACGCCGCGGCATTGCAACGGAACCATTTTGTCTCCCCTCCAGCAGATAGTGTCGAAGCGGCTCTTGCCCGGTTTCAGCGACGTCGGGGTTAAACCTCAAGTAAAGGGAAAGCCAAAAATTGATAGAAGGGTTTTTGCCCTTTTTCCAGCCTTTGGTCGCATAATGAACAACGGGTAGGCCTGGGAAACGTTGTGCAGCAGGGGAGCGTTCTAAGTACCAATCTCGGTCAAAGTATGGATTTGGCTTGTAGCCCTTCCGGTCACCTACGCGAACATAATGTTCAATAGGTGAATACTCTGACGTTGCTGCATCTGGGTATGTAGCCAGATACCAGTCAGCCTGAAATAGCCCTGTTTTCTTTAGTGCCTTGATGTCACCTGTAACGGTTCGCAGAGCTGATTTTACGCGTTTTTTCAGAACGGAAGACATCAAAGATAGGGCCTTTTTTTTCAAGTGATTGCCAAGATATGCGACCTAGCTGAAAATCGGCTCAAAAACAAGCCCGCTTGACTATAATTGTTAACAAAACACAATGTGCTTATTTTTTATCGAGGGTAAAGGACAGGCGTGAAAAGGGTATGCCGGACTTGGCAAAGGCATCTGGATAATAGGGGTCGCGTTCAAAATAGCTGTGCCAGTGCGCATGCATCCGGTTCGCCTCGTTTCTCTGGCGCGCCATCTTCTGCATGTCATGCGTGTCCTTGCCCCGGCTTTCTGATTGGAAATGCCGGAATGTGATTTGCGGTTCATACAAGACCTTTTGGCCCTGCTGCCGCATCTTGAAGCAGAAATCCACGTCGTTAAACGTGATTGCAAATGCTTCGTCAAAGCCACCTATGGCTTCGAAGTCAGCCCGGCGGCAGGCCAGAAACGCGCCTGTTACGGCCGAACAGGCGTGGGCAAGCTGAATGCGGTTCTGCGGGAAAGCCGCGTCGCACGTATAGCCCATTCCTTCGTGCCGAGCGTCCTCAAGCCCATAGAAGATCATCCCGGCATGCTGGATTGTGCCGTTCTTGTAAAGAAGGCGCGCCCCAATAGCGCCAATGGTATCCCGCGCAAGATGGCCACGTAAAATATCGTCCCACCCCTTATCCATCGCCAGCGTATCATCGTTCAGGAACAGCAGGTATTCAGCATCAGTGTGACGCACGCCTGCATTATTCAGCGCAGACCAGTTAAAATCGGTATCTTCTCGTACAATCTTTATATTGGCCGAGTGCTGAACCTCCCCGAACCATGCCAACAGGTCATTGTCGGAGCTGCCGTTATCAATGATCACAATGTCGGTTTGTGCCGGGTGTGCGAGGGTGGCAAGAAGGCTTTCTACGCAGGGCTTGATGAGACCCAGTTTGTCTTTGGTGGGGATAATGACCGCCAGTTTGGGCGTATTTTCAGCCGCTTGCCATGAAATTTGGATAGCATCTTCAACCGAGCGGCCATAATTGTCTTCGTGAGCGCGCGCTGTTGCCTTCAGGCCGCGCCGTGTTACATGGCCCTCAAAGATTTTCAGCTGTTCTGAACTACTTGGTTCCGGCCCGCTGTATGGGGTTTCGCACATCAAAATTTGCGGGATATGGTGAAAACCTGCTTCGCCGAAGGCTTCATAGCACCGCAAAAGAAGATATTGATGAAAACTGTGGCCAGTGTCTTCGTCCAGTTCTCCAATGCCATCCAGCCCAAGGCGGGACATAACAAATGCCCTTCCGAATGTATTTTTCTGTAACAGAAGATCATAATCGATCCTGCTTTGGAAATGGGGGAGCAATCTCCCCTCTTGCTGCGTTTCATAGTCAGCGGAATACAGATGGTGTTCGGGGTGCGCTTCAATGCTGGCTGCGAACCATGCCAGCGCATGGTGCTCAAGCGTGTCGCCTGCAGCCAGCAACAGCAGGTGGCTGCCTTCACGCGGTTCTTTCAGGGCTTTCGTATAGGCTTCGCCCGGCGTAAGGCTTCCCCCTTCGCCAATAACCGTGACTGACAAGGGCGGATAGGACTGTTCCTTAAGGCACGCCAGCGTTGCTTTCAGGGCTTCTTCGGCTCCAGTGTCGTAAACAAGGATATCAAAACGAATATCATTGCTGCCATGCCATGTTGGTGCGGGCAGGGGGGCAAGCTCTCGCCATTCCTCATATTGCTCAAGCGGAAAAGACCCCAATTTCTCAATACGCGGCAGTTGGGCTTCAATTTGGTCCAGCTTTTCCAGAATAGCTGGTTGGCTGCCATTTTGTGTGCGCAGGCGTGCCAGGCTCCGGCTCAGGCGCTGTAGTTGGTTCAGGCCTGAGGTCGGGTGAACAAGAAGTTCCTTGCCGGTGAAAATCGGTGCGCCGCTCTCTTTCTCATACGCTGATAGGGAAAGCTGGTCATAGCCCCGAAGCGCTGGGGGCACTGTAACAGTGTGCGTAAAGCCAAAAGGGGTGGTGCCCGCAAACTCTGCGGCATATTGGTGTTCGGGCAGGTCAGCGCAAGAAGTACCCACATAGAGCCCGTTCAAAAAGAAATCGATTGTAATCGGGTGGCTTGGCGATCCTTGATCAAGCACCAGCCCCCGACACTCAAGGCCATTCACCGAGAGTATCCTGCATGTGATGTCGGGAACCTTGGCGGGTAGACCCCTGAGCGCAGTTTGCAGAATTTCAAAATGCTCGCCGCTGAAATGATGCAGGAACGCACGCTTGAAACGGGGCGCATCAAAAGCGGTGGTTAAAAGTTCCAGCCAATTACTGCGCTGGATCTTGCCTTTGACCCGGAAATGACGTTCCAGTCCATCAGCCAGTTGGCTTAACGCGTCTTTATCCAGTTTGGCATGCGGTGGTATCTTGCCCATCCGAAGTCGGGCGAATACCAGTTGGCGGGTTTCCTGTTTTCCAAGGAACAATTTCAGCGTGGCAAAAAATCCCTGCCCAATATGGGGGCTGGTTTCATCGCCATTCAGCGCTGGTCGGCCCAAGCAAAGAAGATGCAGGAAATGCACATCGTCTGCGGTGCATTCGGTCTTCTGCTTTTTTTTGAACCAGTGTCCGATCAACTTGGAAAGTCCTGATTGTGCGGTTTGGTGCTGGCGGCCTTAAAGATAGCCATCAGCCCCGTATTTAAGGATGCCCTTCAGATAATCGCCATAGCTGTTTTTGTAGCCTGCAGCGATTTCCTCCAGCTTGGCATCATCGATAAAGCCGGATCGCCACGCCACTTCTTCAGGGCAGGCGATCTTGAGGCTTTGTCGTGCCTCAATGGTTTGCACGAAATGGCTGGCCTGAAGCAGGCTGTCCACCGTGCCGGTGTCCAGCCAGGCGGTGCCGCGCTGCAGCTTGATAACATTCAGGTCACCGCGCTGCAGGTAGACGTCATTGATGCTTGTGATTTCCAGTTCGCCACGAGCTGATGGCTTCACTGACTTGGCAATATCAACCACATCGTTGTCGTAAAAATACAGGCCAGTAACAGCCAGATTGCTTTTCGGGTTCGTCGGTTTTTCTTCGATCGAAATAGCGCGCCCGTCCTTGCTCATTTCCACAACGCCAAAGGCTTCCGGGTTGCCCACGGGATAGGCAAACACATAGGCGCCTTTTTCCACCTTGCCAGCCTTCTTGAGGTACGTAGAGAAACCGGCTGCGTAATAGATGTTGTCGCCAAGGGCTAGTGCCGAAGGTTGGCCCGCCACAAAGTCTTCGCCGATCAGGAAGGCTTGTGCGAGTCCGCCGGGTTCAGGCTGCTCTGCATACTGAAGTTCAATCCCCCACTGGGAACCGTCGCCCAGCAGGTCTTTGTAAAGCGGCAAGTGTTCCGGGCTTGAAATAAGCAGGATCTCGCGGATGCCAGACAGCATCAGCGTTGTCAGCGGATAATAGATCATCGGCTTGTCATACACTGGCAAAAGCTGTTTGCTGATCGCCTTGGTGATCGGATACAGGCGTGTGCCCAAGCCGCCGGCAAGGATAATACCCTTCATCATTTCCCCCGTTTAAACCTAACTTTCCCGCGACAGCGGGCGGTATCTCTTTGTTTGGGTCAACCTAGCCCAGTTCACCGCTTTCGAAAAGGCGTTTCACACACAAGACTGTGCTCTGTTCCCAGGATGGCAAATGAACATCGAACGTTTCGCCAAGTTTGCTGCAATCAAGCTGTGAGTTCGCAGGCCGTTTGGCAGGTGTTGGATAGTCTGCTGTGGCAATAGATTTCACCGATGGTTTTGGGTGGCCATTGGCTGCTCCGGCCTCGAAGATTGCTTCGGCAAAACCGTGCCAGCTTACGCTGCCGGTTCCGGCCAAGTGATAAATGCCGGCATAGCTGTCTTGCCAGCCGGTGCGGTCGATCCTTTTCAGAACCTGCAGCAAGGCCTCAGCGATATCAGGGGCATAGGTGGGGTTGCCGATCTGATCCCCAACGACCCCGAGTTCTTCCCGCGTTTTCGCAAGTATCAGCATGGTTTTCAGGAAGTTCTTACCAAACGGGCTGTAGACCCAGGCTGTTCGGAAAATCATGGCGTTCGGGTTCGCAGCCATCACCGCAACTTCACCGGCAAGTTTGCTGCGCCCGTAAGCGCCCGTTGGTGCCGGGGCATCGGTTTCCTGGTATGGCCCTTCTTTCATGCCGTCAAAAACATAGTCGGTTGAAATGTGCAGGAACGGCACCTCAAGTTCATGTGCAATGGCTGCGAGTGTTGCGGCCCCGTCGGCGTTAATCATGATGGCGGTTTCTTCATCATTTTCTGCGGCGTCCACGGCTGTGTAGGCCGCCGCATTGATGATGGCAGTAGGGCCGAAGGCCTTGATGGCAGCCCGCGTGCCGTCGGCATCCGTTAAATCAAAATCCGGCCGACCAGCGGTTATAAGCTCAATGCCTTCTTTTGCGGAAGCTTCCTTCAGGGAAAGGGCAACCTGGCCCGATGAACCGGCAACGAAAACCCGCATCTATTTGCCTTTCAAAACGCCCTTGCGTTCTTCCGCATGTCCGCGTAGCGGGCCCCACCACCATTCATTATCCAGATACCACTGAATGGTTTTCTTGATGCCGCTTTCAAAATTTTCTTCAGCCTTCCATCCAAGCTCGTCCTCAAGCTTGGTGGCGTCGATCGCATAGCGTGCGTCATGGCCAGGGCGGTCGGTTACAAAGGTGATCTGCTCGCGGTATGGCGTGTTTTTCGGGCGCAGTTCTTCAAGGATGTCACAGATGCGTTCAACAACCTCAAGGTTGGTGCGTTCGTTCCTGCCGCCTACATTATATTTTTCGCCCAGCTTTCCTGTGGTCATGATGGTGAACAGCGCCTTTGCGTGATCATCCACATACAGCCAGTCGCGTACGTTTGATCCGTCGCCATAAACCGGCAGCTGCTTGCCGTCCAGCGCATTGAGGATCATCAATGGAATCAGTTTTTCCGGCAGATGGTAAGGCCCATAGTTGTTTGAACAATTGGAGATCACCACCGGCAGGCCATAGGTTTCAAACCAGGCATTCGCCAGATGATCGGCAGATGCCTTTGAGGCCGAGTAGGGCGATGACGGGTCATACGGTGTTGTCTCTTCAAACAGGCCCTCAGCCCCCAATGAGCCATACACTTCATCAGTGGAGACATGCAGGAAGCGGAAGGCTTTCTTGCCAGCCTCATCAAGTGTGTTGAAATGGTCACGCGCGGCTTCAAGCATCTGGAAAGTGCCGACAATGTTCGTTTGGATAAAGTCGGCAGCGCCAGTGATTGACCGGTCCACATGGCTTTCTGCTGCCAGGTGCATCACAGCATCCGGCTTGTGGCGTTTGAAAACGTCGTCGAGGGCTGCCCGGTCGCAGATGTCCACTTTTTCAAAATGATACTTAGGGCTGTCTTCAATTTCCTTGAGCGTGCTTAGGTTTCCCGCATAGGTCAGCTTGTCCACATTAATTGCGGTGTGGCCAAGTTCGCCAACCAGATAGCGGCATACGGCCGACCCGATAAATCCTGCACCGCCTGTAACCAAAATCTTCATCTGTTTGCTGCCTTATGCTTTTTCTTCGTATGTGAAGGGCGAAACGAAGTCCCTGAAAGACTGTAGTTCCGTGTCTTTGCCTGAAAGGATGGCCTCAGATCGGCTGAAGGGCCAATCGATGCCAAGGTCTGGGTCATCGAATGCAATCCCGCTATCACACTCAGGAGCATAATAGTCCGTCACCTTATAGAGAAACTCAGTGTCTGGCTCCAGCGTGCAGAAGCCATGCGCAAAGCCCGGCGGCACCCAAAGTTGCTTCCAATTATCGGCGCTCAGTTCCACGGATGCGTGCTGACCATAGGTGGGGGAACCTTTTCGAAGATCAACCGCAACATCCAGCACCCGCCCGCGGGTCACACGAACCAGCTTTCCCTGGGCATGTGGCGGTGTCTGGAAATGGAGGCCCCTAAGGACGCCCACATCCCGTGAAAGGGAATGATTGTCCTGCACAAAGGTGACATCCGGCACCACTTCGGCAAAGGCTTTGCCGTTGAATGTTTCTGAGAAAAAGCCTCGATCATCCCCGAATTTTTTCGGAGTGAAGGCGTAAAGCCCCTGAATCGGGAATTCTTCAACAATCATCTTGGCCCCTTGGGAAAATAGAACTGGTATCAATATGATCGCCTTTATATTAAAAGGATTGAACCTTGCAAAGGCAGAGTTTGGGATAATTGGGGTTGGCAGCATTTATGCGCGGAATCAGGCAGCATGGTATAGAGCGTTCTTTGTATGAAGAATGCATGGACGGCATGGACGCACTGACGGCATCAGGACATGAGCCTGCTTCGGGGCGTTTGTTGGCTTTTTTCCCTTTCGTGCACCGTAACCCCTTCCAAACAATGCTTTATGCACGGGCGTTTGACCATGGTTTTGCCTGTTTCCCTTTCAAGGCCGTTGATGATGTTACGACCTTGCCTGACGATGTGAAGCTTGTTCTCCATTATCACTGGCTGCACCGTATTTTTGATCAGGCTGACAGTGCAAGAGAGGCCAAAAAGGTAGCAACCCGTTTTGGTGACCGGTTGCAGCGACAGAAAGAAGCCGGTCACCAGATTGTCTGGACAGTGCATAACGTATTGTCCCATGCAGCCGCCTTTCCGGATGAGGAGTTGGCGCTGAGGGAAGTTGTTGCAAATATTGCCAATGTAATCCACGTGATGAACCCACGCACCGCAGACCTGTGCAAGCCAAGTTACCAACTGGATGAGAGCAAGATTATCAGCGTGCCCCATTCGTCCTACAAGGATGTTTATGGCGACTATGTGTGTGCACGGCAGGCACGGTTTGAGTTGGGGCTGAAGCCCGAGGATACGGCGTTCTTGTTGTTCGGCTCCTTGGGGCAACGCAAGGGTACCCGGCAATTTCTGGGGGAAATTGACCGATTGCAGGGAACTCTTAAGGGGCGGGCAACTGTTGTGGTGGCAGGTTCCCCGGGGGATGCCGCTTTCATGGATGAACTCCAGATGTTGGTGGCCGGCCGTAGCGATGTAAAGCTGTTCCCGAAACATATTGACGACCAAGCCGTGCAGATTTTCTTCAAGGCGTCTGATGTGGTGGTGTGCCCTTATCCGCAAGGGCTGAATTCCGGTGTGATGGCAACGGCTGCGACGTTTGCCCGCCCTGTTGTGGTGCCCGATATGATGGCGGATGCCTGTCCGGGACTTGAGGCCGCTGTCTTCTCGTTTGCAGCAGGCGATATGACAAGCTGTGTGGACGCTTGTTTTCGCGCGGTGGATGGCAAAGAAGCGGATGGCTGCAAAAATACTCTGCAATCTTGGGCTTCGGAATATGATCCTCGCCGTGTATCGGACAATTTTTTCATGTCCCTCCGGAATAAGCTTGAGCAGCTGTCATGACCATCCTTGAAGGGTTTCGGACTGCAAGTGCACGCGAATTTGCGTTGTCGCGGTTTTCTGCTTTTGGAGCCTTTGGTCATCAACGAGTTTTGCTGGCACGTCGTCCGGTGCGGCGGCTTTTTGCTATGCCTTTCGGTATAGCCTGCTTTATCGATGTTGCGTTTGTCACAAACGCCGATCAGATAGCGCCAGGCGTGGTTGATGTGGAAATCCGGTACTTTGGGTTTGGGCGAGGTATTAGCGAAACATCCACAATACATCGCCTTTTTGCCGATCCGATTTCAGAAGTTAGGCCACAACGCCTATGGCTTGATCCGCCCAAAGGGGCGGTGTTTGCGGTTGTCAGTTTCTCCAGAGCGCAGCGAGGGCTGAAAGTAGGCCTTGATGGTCGCCTGAAGCTTATTCGTGCAACTATCCGACCGGACGCGACCCAGCTTGAACAGGTTATGGAAACGCGTGACCTGACGGCCATGACAATGGTGCTTGAAGCCTTGATCCGCGCTAGCGACAGCCAGCGTGCCAGACAGCTTTTGGGGCGCATGATTTATTTGGGACAAGACGCATCGCACGAACGCATGCTCGAGAGTTTGGATGACGCAGAGCGTATCCTGAAGTTTGGACCCAGCCCAAGTAGCGTTGGTGGGGCGGCGAGCGGCAACGGGGTGTACCGGTATGAGTGCTGTATGCTCGAGAGAGAGCTAGCTTGCCTGTCGCTCGGGCGGGCGCTCAAGGGCGAAGCCCGGCGTGTGTCACAGGCAATGCCGCTGGCGCAGGTATCGGTTATTGAAGTACCGGCAGGTGACATGTGGCTGGGGCGCCTGCTTGTTGCTGCGATGGTGGTGATGGCGGTGAAAGGCCTCCATTTGAAAGTTGACCTTGAGGCTTTTTCTGATGCCGCTCAGGATTGTGGGCCGTGGTTGAAATTCGAAAAAGGTGCAACTTTTCTTGAAACAAATGGCGGTAAGGCCATACAATCTCTTATTCAGGGCATTTGAGGCCTAATTTACTGAATTTACTGAATTTATTAATTGATTGCCGGGTGTGAACTCATCAGATGAAAAAAATTAAACCTGTCATTTTGTCCGGTGGATCGGGATCGCGCCTTTGGCCGCTTTCCCGCGCCAAATACCCTAAACAGTTTCTGCCCATGATCGGTACGAAAAGCTTGTTTGTACAGACGCTTGAGCGGGTTAGCAGTGATTATGGCTTTGCGAGCCCCATGGTGGTAGCAAACGAAGATCATCGTTTTATCGTGAATGAGCAGGCAGAAAAGGTGGGGGTGCCCCTCGAGCAGATATTGCTTGAGCCGTTAGGCCGCAATACAGGACCAGCAATTGCCGCCGCAGCGCTTCTGGCAGCGAAAGAAGATCCAGAGGCCCTGTTGTTGTTTCTGCCATCCGACCATGTGATTTTGGATACCCCTGGCTTTCATAAAGCTGTGAAGCTGGCCGCAGAGGTGGCTGATGCTGGCAATCTATGCTGTTTTGGCATGACGCCAACAAAACCCGAAACAGGCTACGGCTATATTTCAGCGGGGGAGGCCATCCCCGGATATGACGGTGCCTTTCACGTTGATGCCTTCAAGGAAAAACCTGATGTGGACACTGCACAGACGTACCTTGATGCTGGTTCCTATAGCTGGAACAGCGGAATGTTCCTGTTCCGCGCCGATGTTATTTTGGCAGAATTTGAGCGCCTGCAGGGCG
Organism: Alphaproteobacteria bacterium; assembly: GCA_013372925.1. Taxonomy (GTDB): domain Bacteria; phylum Pseudomonadota; class Alphaproteobacteria; order Sphingomonadales; family Kordiimonadaceae; genus Kordiimonas. The sequence continues at coordinate 10,006 of JABXIV010000243.1, read as the reverse complement.
ATATGCTGGATGCCACGAAAAAAGCATTGGCTGGTGCTCGGGTGGATCTGAATTTCCTTCGCATGACAGAGAGCGATTTCGCGGCGGTTCCTGCGGAATCAATCGACTATGCCATCATGGAGCACACAGAAAAGGCGGCGGTGGTTCCTGCTGAGTTCGGCTGGTCGGATGTGGGGAGTTTCTCCGCCCTTTGGGAAGTTCAAGAAAAGGATGCCGATGGCAATGTAGCCAAAGGTGATGTGATGCTTGAGGGCACAAAAGGCAGCTTGGTCCATCAGGGGGACGGTATGATGGTTGCGACGTTAGGGGTGCAAGACCTCATTATCGTCACAACCGATGACGCCGTTCTGGTGGCTAACAAAAACCGTGATCAGGATGTCAAAAAGATCGTTGAGCGCCTGAAGGCCGAAGGCCGTAGTGAAGCAGAGGTGCATTCCATCGTCTATCGTCCTTGGGGGAACTACAAGACCCTTGCGATGGGGGAACGATATCAGGTGAAGGAAATTGAGGTTTATCCTGGTAAGCGCCTGAGCCTTCAGAAGCATCATCACCGGGCTGAACACTGGGTTGTGGTTGAAGGCTCGGCTGTTGTGACACGGGATGATGAAACCCATTTGATGAGCGAGAACCAGTCGATTTACCTGCCGCTGGGCGCTGTGCACCGGCTTGAAAACCCGGGGAAGATTCCGCTACGGCTTGTCGAGGTTCAATCCGGTTCCTATTTGGGCGAAGATGATATCGTGCGCCTGGAGGATGATTTTCACCGCGAAGGCGAAAAATAGCTAATCGGCTCAGAAAGCATTGATTTGAAAGTGGGCGGTGCCAGAAAGAGGGAACCGCCCAATAAGATCATTTCAGACAACCGGCGCCCTATTTGAAGGTGCCGATCATTGCTTTCACACCAGCGGCCATCTGTGGGTCTTCTGCAGCCATTGCCAAATTCGCCTGCAGCCAGCCAAGCTTGCTGCCGCAATCGAAACGGCGACCGTCAAACTCAAGCGCATGGAAAGGCTGTTTGCCAATAAGCTGAGCCATGGCGTCCGTTAGCTGGATTTCGCCACCAGCACCTGCCTTGGTCTCTGTCAGGATGTCCATCACTTCAGGCTGAAGGATATAGCGCCCCACAACAGCGGATGTGGAAGGCGCGTCTGCCGGGTGCGGTTTTTCCACCAGGCCTTTTACCTCAATCCGCTTGCCCTCTGCCATGCCTGGTGTGATCACCCCGTATTTTGCGGTGTCTTCGCGGGCGACGTCCATGGTGGCAACCATGTTGCCGCCAAGCTCATTGTAGGCTTCTACCATTTGCTTAAGCGCACCTGGCTTGCCTTTGATCAGGTCATCGGGCAGGGCCACCGCGAATGGGTCGCCATTCACCAGATGGCGCGCACACCAGATGGCATGGCCAAGCCCCAGCGGCCGCATCTGCCGCACATAGACGATCCGACCTTCCTTCATCAGCATGGACCGCGCTACACCCAGCGCCTCTTCCTTGCCTTTTTCCTGCAGGATTTTTTCAAGCTCATAGGCGTGGTCGAAATGATCTTCCATCACTTGCTTGTTGCGGCCTGTCACCAGAATAATCTGGTCGATGCCTGCTTCGGCTGCTTCTTCAATGGCATATTGAATAAGCGGCTTATCAAGCACCGGTAGCATTTCCTTTGGAATGGCTTTGGTGGCAGGCAGAAAGCGCGTACCGAGCCCGGCAACAGGAAGAACGATCTTCTTGATCGGCCTATGCATGAAAAATCCCCATTTATTCAGGCAGATCCGATAGATACTGCCTGGTCAGAATTTTGCCTTCCTCAACGGCAGGCTGGTCGAAAGCATTTACGCCCATCAAGTGGGCAGTCACCACAGTTTCAAGCATGAAGGAAACAAAAAGACCACCCAAATTTTCCTCGGAAAGGGAATCGATCACGATTTCCCGAACCGTGCGGCCCTTCTTTCGCAGTGTTTCCTGAGTGGCTTTGCTCTGGCAGGTAACGGTGTCACCGATTGTGCGGTTCGCCATATAGTCCAGACCATAGGCTTTCGCTTCCGCAGCATCAATGCGTGGCCCTTTGCCAAAGCTTGGCACGGTGATGAATGTGCAGAACTTGTCGTTCGGGCCATCAAGGAAAAGCTGAAGCTGGCTATGCTGGTCCACCGGGCCGATTGCGCGGATGGGCGTGGTGCCGATGCCGTCCTTGCCCAGGCTTTCCGCCCAAAGCTGGCCGTGCCAGCGGGTGAAGGCGCGCAGGCTTTCTGCATATGGCATGACCAGAACCTGGGTGATGCCTTTTTCCTGGTAAAGGCTGTGCGTTAGCGCGGCGCCTACAACGGCTGTGGCGCTTTCCGGCTGTGCCATGAACTGGGCGCACACCTCTTCGGCACCCTTGCGGAACTTTTCAACTGACAAGCCGGATACGGCAACTGGCAGCATGCCCACGTTTGTCAGAACGCTGAAGCGCCCCCCCACATCGGTAGGGTGATCCAGGATAGGGGACCCCAGTTTTTCGCCATAGGTGCGCAAGGGGCGTTCACCCGGTTCGGTAATGAACGTGAAATGGTCGCCAAGGTTATCTGAATGCTGGCCGGCCTCAATCCAGGCGCGGCAAGCCAGAAGTTGTGCCAGTGTTTCGGCAGTGGTGCCGGATTTGGAGATGGCCAAAACATGGGTGCGCGCTGTGTCCAGTTCCTTGAACAGCAGGTCCATTTCAAATGGGCACAGGCTGTCTGGCGTGTGGATGCGCACCGGGCCTTTGTTAAAACGGGCAATGGCGATGGCTGCTTGCGCGCCAAGGCTTGACCCGCCAGTACCCAAAACGATCAGGTCGTCGCAGCTTTTTCTGATGCGGTCGGCCGCCTTGGCAATGGGGTCGACGTCAGGCCCATCATGACGCTGGCGGGCAAAAGGTAGAAGATCGTCTTTGCTCAGGGTTTTCGCATAAGACACAGCTTTTTCAAGGTTGCGATCATAGGCTTCAGTGATGCCGAAGGCTTCCAGTTGGCTTTCCAAGCTTGTCTGACCGAACGAATAACTGAACATAAATTTTCCAAACCATCTGTTACATGCCATAGCAACACAGCATGACAATAATGAGACATTCCCGCTTTAGCAAAATTTTGCGGCCTTCAGCAGTGTTGGAAGACTGTTACCTAAAAATGACAGCGCTGACAATGCCGGTCTCTGCCTGCATTGTCTTTCCTGTGACGTGAATTTGCAACCACATGGCCGCCACAGGGTTTCAGGGTCGGCGCTTTTCTGCTCGAAACCACAGATTGAAGGCCCATTTTTCGCCTTCAATGACCGGGCATCCAGCATGCAGCGACAGAGGGTGGCGCGTCAGCGATCCGGCTTCGCAGTTATGGAAAACAAGTAGTTTCCCTCGCTCTGGGGGCACTTTGATGCCCAGTTTGGTAAATTCCGTTTCGCCACCTTTGGTAACGTTGGTCAGGTACCCGAGAACCGTGATCAGCCGCTGGCCCCCGCCCTTCCAGTTGCGCTGCCCTGATTCCGTGTTTGGGTCAAAGGCGTCGAAGTGCGGGCGATATTCTTCACTCGGGCCATAATGGATAACCTGAAACCGTTCCGCATGATTGAGCGGCAGGCCAACCAACCCGGCAACGCGCTGGGCGATCCGTTTGCAGGCTGTGTCTTCTTCGTGATCAATCCAGCAAACATCATTGGTGCGGCCCTTTGAGAGAATGCCACTATCCGTGCCGGATACCTTGGCTCGTTCCATCGTCATGCTTTTGGCACGTGAGATCAGGTGCGAGCATTCGGCGTCACTGACGAAATTGTCGATTGTGTAAACCCGGGGGTCGAGGTTCAGATCAATGATGGCCCGCTTCATAGTATTCTCCCTGCCCGGGTGAGGGGCTAGATAATTGCCTTATGCCCAAGTATCACACTGTTTTGTTGCATTCAGCCAATTTTTACATTGTCTCCCCCCACCGGACTTTATTACAAGGGGATAGCGAAGAAGTTGCACCCATTTGGGGCGTGATTTCATAAAGATCCAGGGAGGGTATAAATGGCACAGTTGAAACCGGGCATTTTAGGGGCTTTGCTTATTCTTGGCGTTGGCGCCTGTGGGCCGGCATCCATGGCCATTGATGATGGTGTGCCGGAACCAGCACCCGACATGACGCTGCCAAGCGGCGAAATGATTGGCGATGTGGTAATGCCTGCCGGTTCTGCGATGGACGCAAAGCGGTCTATAATCCTAGGTAACGGCAACAACGCATACGGCAAGATCATTGCTGAAGTGCGTGCCAAGCAGGTCAAGGTAATGCAGTTCTACAAGGAAAATATGCCCACGCAGGGTTGGGGCTTGATCAGTGAAATTCAGGATGACGACATTATCCTGACGTTCCAGAAGCCGACCCGTGTAGCCGTTATCCAGATTGAACGAGGGCGTTCAACCGACCTTACAATTACGGTAACACCCAGGAACTAGGGTTGGGCAAAGCTTAGTAGATTGGAAAGGGAGGCCTGAGGCCTCCTTTTTTATGCCGGTTTGGCTGGCGCTTTCTTTTTCTCGCCCTTGAAAATGCGAACATCGGCGTCTTTTAGGAAAGAGAAAAATGCCTTCTGGTCTTCTGTTTTCAGCAGTTCCACGCACGCATCGAAGGTTTCATCCCAATATACAGGGGCTGTTTTGCGGGCATCTGTTGCCGTGGTGCCTATGAGATCAGTTGCATCGGCAAGTGCGGCAAGGGTGGTAAAGGCCGTTGCAGCGTCGTCACCAGTAAACACATGGGGATGTCGTTTCACTTGTGCGACGGCATATTTGAAGATCACAGAGCATTTGGCTGCCTGTGCTGTGGGAAAAGGCGCCAGGGCTTCGGCTATTTGCAGGCCAGCAACCTCAAAGCGCTGGCGGAACAGGTCCAGAGTAACTGGAAGCCGTGAAAGGCTCTCTTCAACTTCGCTATAGTGATAAAGCGCAACATTGGTTTCAAGTATGCTTGCGGCGCGCGGCAGTGCACGGGCCAGAAAAACAGTGTCCTCTGCAGTGCGGGTATCTGTCGGGAAGGTTATTCCCTGAGTACGCAGAAAATCTGCGCGATACAGGTGTGCGGTGAAACAGGCTATTTTGATAAGGCGCAGGCTTTCAGCCACGCTGGACAGGCGTGGAAGCTTTGGGTCCGGTCGTCTGGGATTGGATATATCAGCCAAATGGCCTGTGATAATGTCCGGCAGATTGTTCGGCGATGCGTGCTTCAGGTTTTCCAGATAGGCAGCCGGATCACCGATGATTTTGTCATCACTATCGATGAACTGGATATAGCTGCCGCGCGCGGCTTTGATGCCTGCATTACGGCATGCGCCGGGGCCCTGGTTTTTGGGCATATGCAGCAGATGCACATTGTCTCGTTTTTTTACCGAGCCGAAATCAAAGCCAGTATTGCCGTCGTCAATCAGAAGAATTTCATGGGGTAGCGAACAGTGCTGAGTAATGGAATTTAAACAATCATCCAAAAGGGCATGACTCGCGAAAAAAGGCACGACAAAGGTGATCTTTGGCCGTGAGGACCTGAGCCCGAGCATCCTTTTGAAAGTTTCAAAAATCGTCATGAAAATAAGTACAGCAGTATCAAAATTTCTGTTGTCGGTTATTCCACGGTCACCGATTTTGCCAGGTTGCGGGGCTGGTCAACGTCCGTGCCTTTTTCAACGGCAGCGTAATAGGCCAGCAGTTGAACCGGGATCGCATACAGGATTGGGGTTACCAGTTCGCCCGCCGATGGCATTTCAAGGCGTGCAAACATGCCTTCGGCTTCCTCTTCGGCATTGTCGGACAGAAGGATTACCTTGCCTTGGCGCGCCATGATTTCCTGAAGGTTGGAAACGGTTTTGTCGATCAGGTCGTCCTTCGGGGCGATACCGATCACCGGAACATTTTCGTCAATCAGCGCGATCGGGCCGTGCTTCAGTTCACCAGCGGCATAGCCTTCAGCGTGGATATAGCTGATTTCCTTCAGCTTTAGCGCACCTTCCATCGCGATCGGGAAGTGAATGCCGCGCCCCACGAACAGAACGTCGCGGGCAGGGGCAATGCTGCGGGCAATCTCTTCAATCGCTTCATCGTTATGCAGCACCTGCGCCATCAATTTGGGGGCGGTTTCCAGTTCCTGTACGAAAGCTGCTTCCTGTTCTTCATTGATTTGCCCCTTGGCGGCGGCAAGGTCTACCGCAAGGGCGGCCAGAACGCTTAGCTGGCAAGTGAAGGCCTTGGTGCTGGCCACGCCTATTTCCGCACCCGCGTGAATAGGCAGCACAAGGTCAGCCTCGCGCGCCATGGTGGAGCCCATCACATTCACGATAGCCGCAACATGCTGCCCCGCCGCCTTGGCGTGCCTGAGGGCCGCAAGCGTATCTGCCGTTTCACCAGACTGGGAGATGAAAATCGCCAATCCGCCATCCGCATACACTGGCTCGCGGTACCGGAATTCAGAGGCGATATCCACTTCAACCGGCACGCGTGCCAGTTTCTCAATCCAGTAGCGGGCAACCTGTGCGGCATAATAGCTTGTGCCGCAGGCAACCAGCGTCACCTTGGGGACAGTCGCCAGTTCAAACGGCATATGCGGCATGCGCACCTTGCCCGCGTTCGGGTCAAGGTATCGGCCCAATGCCTGCGCCACCACTGTTGGCTGCTCGAAAATCTCTTTCTGCATGAAGTGGCGATGGTTGCCCTTATCCACCATGGTGGCCGCAACCTGGCTGATGGTGACGGTGCGTTCAACGGCATTACCCGCAGCATCGAAAACCTGAACGCTATCGTGGTGCAGTTCGGCCCAGTCGCCTTCCTCAAGGTAGATCAGCTTGCTTGAAAGGCTGGCGAGCGCCATGGCGTCTGACCCTAGGTAGTTTTCGCCTTCACCAAGGCCAACGACCAGCGGGCTGCCTTCGCGGGCGCCGAACATCAGGTCGTCTTCACCCTTGATCAGCACACACAGCGCGAAAGCGCCCACAAGGCGTGACAGGGTTTTCTGGAACGCGTCTTTTGGTGCAAGGCCCTCATCCAGATAACTGGTCAGCAGACGTGCAACCACTTCCGTGTCGGTCTCGCCCTCAAAAGATGCGCCTTTTTTAAGAAGCTCTTCTTTCAGGGGGCGGAAATTCTCAATGATGCCGTTATGAACGATCGCCACGCGGTCGGTCATGTGCGGGTGGGCGTTGGCTTCTGTCGGTTCACCGTGGGTGGCCCAGCGCGTGTGGCCGATGCCGGTGTTGCCCGAAAGCGGGTTTTCGCTCAGTACCTCTTCAAGGGCGCTCAGTTTACCCGGTGCACGGCGGCGGATCAGCTCACCACCATCATGAACTGCGATGCCGGCGCTGTCATACCCGCGATATTCCAGCCGTTTCAGGCTTTCAAGGATGCGGGGTGTAGCGGGCGCATGGCCCAATATTCCAACGATGCCGCACATGCCCTAGGCCCCTTTCTTATTCTTTTGTGCTGCTTTTTTCGCAGCTTGTTCTTCGCGGAACTTGGCGGCGAAGCCAGCCCGACCTGATTGTTTGCCGCGGGCCACTGCCAGCGCGTCTGCATCAACATCCTTGGTAATCACGCTGCCAGCACCCACAAGGGCGCCAGCCCCCACCGATACGGGTGCCACAAGCGCGGTGTTTGACCCGATAAAGGCACCACTGCCGATAATGGTTTCAAACTTCAGGAAGCCGTCATAATTGCAGGTGATCGTGCCTGCGCCGATGTTGGCATCTGCCCCGATTTTGGCGTCCCCGATGTAGCTGAGGTGGCTTACCTTCACGCCCTTATCAAGTGTTGCCTTCTTGATCTCAACAAAGTTGCCGATCTTCGCCCCTTCGCCAATGTCGGCGGCAGGCCGGAGGCGGGCGAATGGCCCTACACTCGCGCCCTTGCGCACGGTCGCGCCTTCAATGTGGCTATAGGCCTTGATGGTAACACCGTCTTCCACCGTTACACCGGGGCCAAAAAATACGCCCGGTTCAATGGTAACATCCTGCCCAAGCCGGGTGTCGTAGCTGAAATAGGTGGTGGCCGGGTCGATAAGGGTAACCCCATCGTCCATTGCTTTCTGCCTGCGCGTGTTTTGGAAGCATGCTTCTGCAAGCGCCAAATCTGCCCGGCTGTTCACGCCCAACACATCTTCTTCAAGCGCTTCCACCACGGCAACCTTGCGGCCAGCCTTGTGGACGATTTCAACAAGGTCTGTCAGATAATATTCGCCCGAGGCATTGTCGTTTGAAATCTGGTCAAGCCAGTCAAACAGGCAGGCCCCGTCAAACACCATCATGCCGCTATTGCAAAGGGTGATGGCGCGCTCAGCCTCAGTTGCATCCTTGAATTCAACAATGCGCTCAAGCTCGCCCGTCTCATTCAACACAAGGCGGCCATATTTCCCTGGATCAGCAGGGCGGAAGCCCAGCACAACAATGCCCGTTTTGGCATTCTGGTGGCGGGCATCAATCATGGCCTGCATCACATCAAGGGGAATGAAAGGCACATCGCCATAAAGCACGATCACATCGCCTTTGTGGCCGGAAAGTGCTTCTTTAGTCACCATGACAGCATGGCCCGTGCCATGTTGTGCCGTTTGCGTAACAATCTCGCAATCCTGTGCGGCAGCTTCAACCTGCTCGCGCCCGGCACCAACAACCAAAATCTTTCGGCTGGCTTCAAGCTGATCCACTGTTTCCAGCAAGTGATGCAGCATTGGCCGACCACCTACAGGGTGCAACACCTTGTGGAGCGACGATTTCATGCGGGTGCCTTTGCCCGCAGCCAGAATAACGGCGGCTATATTCTTGTGTGGCATGGAACTACCATTTCCCCCTGATGCCAAATTTCCCGCAGCATAGCGCCCGGAGCCTGATTTCTAAACAGAATTTAGGTCTTTTTTTTGTGTTGCCTTTATTTGTGGTTTTTTGGCCTATTCAAGCATGTCCTGAGCATCAATCAGGTGCCAGCTTGCGCGGCTGTTTTTTTCTTCTGCGATGCGGTCTTTATGCCGCCAAAAGCGGTGCAGGATTTTATGTTCCAGATCGTTGCGCCACTTGAGGCCAAAACCGGGCAATATTGAGAACGGATTGTGGCGGCTGTAGGCCCACATCTCAATCCGGTTGGCGCCATCCTTGGCCTGGCCGCGGCCGTGGAAACCATTTGTGTTGGCGATAACAAGCGTACCCGCTTTGGCGGTTAGCCCTTCGGGTGCAGGCAAGTCCATTGCCTTGAGGTCATCGTCATCCGCCCGGAAAGACCCTTTTTCCGAATAGCCGTCCCCAATTTTGGCGGCCACGCGAGACCGCTGGTATTCCCATTTGAAACGTTTCCATGTTAGGCGGTTCGACCCGCGAACATAGGTGAAAGGCCCGTCTTCCATTTTCACGTCTTCAAGAAACAGCCACGCTTTCATGGTGGGGTGGAAGGTGTCGGCGTGCATGGTTTTTTGCGGGTCGGCCTTCGCCTGCCGGAAACCGTTCCGAATGCGCTGAATATAAAGGATGGGCAAAATGGCGGTTGCCCCGCCATAGGCTAGATAGTCCAGAAAGCGTTTGTCTGTCGCGACGGTTGAGACCTGCGCCATTTTTTCAATGGCCTCGGCATCCAGCAGGATGCGCTGAGTTGCCGTGTTGCCCTGGATCATCTGGCGGGCTTCGCCGGAATAGCTTGCAACCTCCTGCCGAATGGCCGAAAGCGTTTCTTCATCCAGAAAATCAGGAATGGCGCAGAAACCGTCCTTTTGAAAATCCTGCCGCAGCGCCTTGGGCATTTTGTGTGCCAGCATGGCCCATCTGATGTGGGCGGTAAGGCGGGCAAGCATCACCCGTATCATGTGTAGCCCAAGCGTGTTCAAAAGCCTTGAGCCAATCAGCGGATTAGCCTTGAACGATTTGCCTTGTGTTGCCAGTTGCAGCACCCACACCGGCCACATATGTATTTTCAAAGCGCGCCGCATTTGCCCCCTCTTGCGATAGTTCTGGCTTTGTTTTCCCCTGTTTAGAGGCTTTGTGCCCTATAGGAAAATGGTTTCT
>JABXIV010000198.1 GCA_013372925.1 Alphaproteobacteria bacterium | reverse complement strand
TTCGACATGATGATCCCGCCCTCCACCGTGTTGTTGACCATGTCTGCGAGCGCATCGAGGGCGACGGGCTCGCGCGGCGGATAGCGATCGGCGATTTCCGCGAGATAGCCGCGAAAGCGTTCGCGCCAGGTCAGCAGGGCATTGGTGTAAAGCGAACGCACCTCGCGATCGAACAGGCGTTCGTTGTAGCAGTATGTCGCGACCAGGCAGCCGGGATGACCATTCGGCAAATCGCCCACCAGCTCGGACAGAAGCTTGAGGCCGATCAGGAATGCATGCAGCGGGTCGTCATGAAGCTCGCGCGCCCGACCGAACAGATCGTCGAACAGCTCCTCCTCACGGTCGACATAGCGCTGAAGCAGTGCCAGTGCGAGCGCGTTCTTATCCTTGAAATGATAGAAGAAACCGCTTTTGGTGATGCCGGCTGCGGCAATCAGTTCTTCAATCGACGTGGCGGCAAAGCCTTTCTGCAGAACGGCTTCTTCCGCCAGTTCCAAAATCAGGTCACGTTTGGATTGCTTTTGTTCCATCGCGGGCCCCGGTTCCACACAGTAAAAATCAAATAAATCAAAGGATTGGCGCAACTGTACCACAAGTACAGTAGCAGTGTAAGGGACCTGTCTTTATGGTGCGCGCCAACCAATAAAGAAAACAGCGAGGAAACTAAAAATGATAAATGCACTGGTGAATGACAACCGCCTGTACCTGACAGACAGTGGCCTTGAAACCATGTTGGTTTTCCATGAAGGTTGGGAATTGCCTGAATTTGCGGCGTGCGAGCTTTTGAAATCGGAAAAAGGCCGCAAGCGCCTTGAAGATTATTTCAAACAGCACGCAGCCATTGCGGCAGTGGGTGACTTCGGCTTTGTGATGGAAGCACCGACGTGGCGCTCAAACCCCGATTGGGGCAGAAAGCTCGGGTATGACGAGGCAGGCCTTGATGCCCTCAACCGGCAAGCTATTGGCCTGATGCAGGACTGGCGCAACCAGATACGGGCAGCAGCCAATATGCCTGTGGTTATCAGTGGTTGTGTTGGCCCGCGAGGCGATGGCTATGTTGCGGGTGAGGCGATGACGCCAGAAGAAGCGCAGGGCTATCATCAGGCGCAGGTCAACTCCTTTGCGGCTGCTGGCGCGGATGTCGTTAGCGCGATCACAATGACCAATGTTAATGAGGCCGTGGGCGTGGCGCTTGCCGCCAAAAAGGCAGGTGCGCCCTGCGTGATTTCCTTCACGGTTGAAACCGATGGACGTTTGCCGAGCGGCACTGTTCTCAAGGATGCGATTGCGGACGTGGATGCCGCAACGGGCGCCGCGCCCGCTTACTATATGATAAATTGTGCGCACCCCGATCACTTCCTGGATGCCCTTGAAGAGGGCGCAGGCTGGATGACACGCATCAGGGGATTGCGTGCCAATGCATCCCGTTGCAGCCATGCGGAACTTGATGAAGCAGAAGAACTGGATGATGGAAACCCGCAGGAGCTGGGAGAGCAATATCATGCGCTTCTTGCACAGTTCCCGCACCTTCGCGTGCTGGGTGGTTGTTGCGGCACCGACTTTCGTCATATCGAACAGATTGCCCGTGCTTGTGCGGCATAGGGGGCTTTAACGCTTAGTCTTCTCCAGAGGCTGGTCCCCACACCGGGCTCGGTGGGCGGTGGCACCTTCCGTGGTCACCGCCTTTTCTTTTACGGCAAGCCAACAAAACTTGCCCGCGTCCCGGCCATACAGTATAGCGGAATGAGGTGGTCATGCCCGGCATGGGAGTGTCGGGCGGCTAAGAGGGAACACGGAGGTTGCCCCGCAACCGGTGCCGTGGCTGTACCCGCAACTGTGATTGGGGACGCGTCTCAACGATACCCACTGGGCAAAATGGCCTGGGAAGGGGGAGATAGCGGAAGAACCAAAAGCCAGGAGACCTGCCACCATGTCGCCCATCTGTCGGCCGGGTCAGCCGTGCAGAAGCGGATTTCCCGTGTTGGCGACAATCCCGCTCATGAGCGCGGAGATTGTCCCTCTGATCAAGGCAATGCTCCGTCTCCTTTGCGGTTTTGTGGAACGCAACCAGATGGGAAACAGCATGCCACCTGGCATCAAATTTATATCTCTTGTTTTTGCTTCTTTAGCGATCTGCCTGTCGGCAGCAAAAGCAGAAGAAGGCCAAACCATTGCCGGGGCAGATTTCTGCGCTGACCAGTTCATCCTTGCCTTTGCCGACCCGCGTCGCATCGTTGGGGTTTCAAATGATGCCATAAGCCCCCATTCGTTTTTCAGGGGGCGAGCACAAGGGCTGCACAAGCTTCGGGGCGGCGTGGAAGAGATCCTGACGCTTCAACCTGCCCTTCTGGTGCGCAGTTGGGGCGGTGGTGCCGCGGTTGACGCGCTGTTCTCACGCGTTGGCATAACAGCATACCAGCCCCCTTACGCGATGGATTACAAGGCCAGTCTTGCGAACTTTCAGGCAGTAGCTGACCTTTTGGGGGAGGGCGAGAAGGGCCGGGCATTTGTGACTGATCACCAAGCGCGGTTTGAGGCCCTGCAAAATGCCCCAGAAGTGCCGCTGAAGGCTGTTTACTTGACGCCCAGTGGCTATTCCGCCGGGGCGGGTACGTCTGTTGACACGGTTATCCGGCTTGCGGGCCTGTCGCCCATTGCCGAAGATGTGGGGCTTGTGGGCTGGGGGGTGTTGCCGCTTGAGAAGTTGGTGATGCAGCAGCCGGAAATTGTTATCGGCAGCTTCTTTGATGATGAGGCCGTCCATGTGTCGCACTGGAGTAGTGGCCGCCACAGCGTGTTCAAGGGTCTGGTAGAGGCCTTGCCCGCCATCATGGTGCCGAGCGCCCTG
>JABXIV010000222.1 GCA_013372925.1 Alphaproteobacteria bacterium | reverse complement strand
TTCTTGTGAAGGCTGAGCTGCGCCCATGTCATGATCTCGAAAGTTTCGTCGAGCGTCCCCAAGCCGCCCGGCAGCACCACGAAGGCATCCGACCGGTCGAACATCATCTTCTTGCGGTCGTGCATGTTCTGGGTGACATGCAGTTCCGCCAGGCCTTCCTGTGTGATCTCTACCGCGTCCAGGTGCTCCGGGATAATGCCGATCACCGGTGCGCCTGCATCACGGGCTGCACGCGCCACAACGCCCATAAGCCCGATGCTGCCAGCCCCGTAAACAAGCCCCAAACCGCTTTCAGCGATGCCTTTCCCGAGATCACTGGCGAGCGTTTCAAAGGAAGGCTTGCTGCCCATTCGGGAACCGCAATAAACGCAAACATTCCGAACAGGGGCAGGCGTGGGGGAAGCTGATGTCATATAAATCCTCTTGCGCGTTATCTCATCTGCCCGAATATGAAAAAAAGCATCAAATCAGGGCGATATAGCCATGTTGTCAAAGTTTTGACATGTTTTTCGTAAAATCATCTTCCATTATATAGGCCCGATTGTTAAGGCTTTGTTGAACGAGTTATATGGTGAGTTATGGGCCCACTTGAGAGCAAAAGCGATGACCTGCGCCGGATAGCCATTGGCGCTGTAAGCGCAGCCATTGGTTTGGGTGCGATTCTTTACGTCGTTTTCTCAGATGAACCGGCGCCTCAAACGCCGGTAGCGGGGCCTCAGGCGGAAACCGAGCAAACCGCGCATGAGCAATCCTCACCCGTTATTCCTGAATTTGATCTGGTTCGCATCTCCCGCGGCGGCACTGGCGTGATCGCTGGCCGTATGGCCCCCGGCGCGAAAGTGGAACTGTTCGCGAACGGCAACAAGGTGTCGGAAGTGACCGCCGATGAAAACGGTGAGTGGGTGATGATTCTTGAAGAGCCGCTTGAAGCGGGCTCCGTGGAGTTGAACCTGAAGGGCCGTGAGACTGCAGGCAGTGATGTCGCCGAAGCTGACAATGTGGTGGTCGTTTCCGTGCCGGAACGCGACAACCAGCGTTTTCTTGAGCGCGAACAAAACGGCGTTGTCGCCGTGTTAACGCCGAAAAGCGGGGAAGGGGCGAGCACTGTGCTTCAGAAGCCCGGTGTTGCAGCCTTTGGCGAAGTTGGTGAAAGCCTCAGCGTGGATACAATCGATTATGGTGATGGTGGTGACGCCATTGTTACCGGCCGGTCATTGCCGCGCGTGGATGTACGCCTGTATCTGGACGATGTGTTCATAGGCAACATGCGCGCGGGCGACGAAGGCCGCTGGGAAATTCCGCTTACGGGCCAGAAACTGGCCGGTGGCCGTCATGTGATCCGTGTGGACCAAACCATCGGGGACGGTCAGGTGCAACTGCGTATTGAGCAACCCTTTGAAACCGGCGAAGCGATTGACCAATCCGTGGCGGAAGGTGGCGTATTCGTGCGGCCGGGCAATACCCTGTGGCAGATTGCCCGCCAGCTATATGGCTCTGGCGTGCGCTATACGGTCATCTTCCGAGAAAACAGCGAGCAAATCCGTGACCCGGACATGATCTATCCAGGTCAGATTTTCCGTCTGCCGCTCAAGGATGAAAAGTCTGAAGGGTAGCTTAGGCCTCAATCGGCTTAAGGTGGCTTCTCAAAGCCCGCAAGTGGGTTTCCGCTTCCAGCAAAATTAGGGTCAGGGCACCCATAAGGTCATTGCCACGCAGGCGCTGATTCGTGCGCGTTACACTTGAATAGCTTACATCACCTTTGCGATTGATTATGTATGCCCCATCAATGCCCCGGTTGGTGGAATAAACGCGCTCAATGGCCATTGTTCGTTCGGCGGCGTTTTCGACGGTGTAATATAGGCGACCCAGCGTGGCGCTCAGCTTGATAAGGCCTGCACCATCGCCACCTTCATCGGCAACTGCGTGAAAATGAATGCCTTCCCAATCAAATTCGATTTGGTCGAAACTTGGCTCATCCAGGCTTTCAAGGTGGCCTTGAACTTTCTGAAGTGATTCGTGAAGTTTCATCTTGCCTTGTATCCAAACACACCAAACTTGTTGCATGGCCGCTTGCCATGCCTTGTTATGCCCCTTGGCATACAGCCGAGCATTGCCGCCTTGGCTTAAGTAACCGTTAAGACGGTGATATTTCTTTTGCGGCATCAAGGGGCGGGGGACAAGTGTTTTTTGGTACTTCCTGACTAAGCCTGAGGTCGTGTACATTCCGTTATACTTGACGGAACGGCTTCAAATCGCCAGTGTGTGCCAAATTTACCTAAATATAAGAAGGTTACTCGCCGATGAAGGCCATGGATGTTGTAATGACGCCAATCCACCGTGAGGGGCATGTTTTTGTAGCGATCTTTTTCGCGGTTTCAGTGGGGCTGTTTTTTGTAGCAGAGCCTCTGGGGTGGGCAGGTTTGCTGTTGACTGCCTGGTGCCTGTACTTTTTCCGTGACCCTGAGCGTGTGATTCCAGACGAGAAAGGCGTCCTTGTTAGTCCTGCAGACGGAACAGTTTGTGCGGTAACAGAAGCAACGCCACCTGCCGAACTGGATATGGGGGATGATCCTGTAACGCGCATCTCGATTTTCCTATCGGTCTTTAACGTGCACGTGAATCGCACACCCGCTGCCGGCGAGATTACAGGCGTGGCCTATGTGCCGGGCAAGTACCTGAATGCTGCCGCAACTGAGGCGAGCGAAGAGAACGAGCGCCAGTTGATTCGGATGACTACAGAAGATGGCTATGACATTGCCTATGCACAGGTGGCTGGCCTTGTTGCTCGCCGTATCCTTTGTGATCTGGAAGTGGGGCAGGACGTGGAACGGGGCGCACGCTTCGGTCTGATCCGCTTCGGTAGCCGCACAGATATTTATCTCGATAAGAAATTGCAGCCAGCTGTGGCTGTGGGTCAGACCATGATTGGTGGTGAGACAGTGATCGCGCGCAAGGCGCCAGCACGCCGCAAAAGCACCAAAACGGCTGCGAAGTAAATCCTGATTTAGGCCCGGAGAGATACATGGCTGGTGAAAAGCGAGCATTGATGTTCAAAGCGATTTCCATTCGGACCATTCTGCCGAATGTTGTAACGCTTTTCGCCTTCATGGCCGGGCTTACGTCGATCAAGTTTGCGCTTGCTGGAAAATGGGAGCATGCCGTGTTCGCCATTTTGCTTGCAGGCGTCTTTGATGGCCTTGATGGAACTGTGGCGCGCCTTCTTAAAAGTACGAGCCGTTTTGGGGCTGAGCTTGATTCACTGTCCGATGTGGTGTCCTTCGGTGTGGCACCTGCAGTGATCCTGTACCTGTGGGTACTTGAAGGGCTCGATCGTCTTGGATGGGCGGTTGCCCTCGTTTACGCTATTGCCATGGCGCTTCGCCTTGCACGCTTCAATGCCAAGTTGGATGACGAGGAAGAGCCGCGCAAGCGGTTCGGCTTCCTGACGGGTGTGCCTGCGCCAGCAGGAGCCATTATGCTGTTGATGCCGCTTGTAGTGGACTTTGCGTTTGAGCAGAGCCTTGTTCGCCAGTATGGCCTGATTGTCTCGGCTTATGCTGTGATTGTGGCAGTGTTGATGGTTTCTACGTTGCCAACGATTTCCCTGAAAGCCTTCAGGGTGCCACGCGCATGGTTTGTGCCAGTGATGTTGATTATCGGCATTGTGATTGCCGGATTGTTCGTGCGGCCATGGATCGTGCTGTGCGTTATTGCGGTAGGCTATGTGGCGAGCATGCCATTCTCATACCTTTCCTACACCCGCCGCCGGAAACAGAAAAACATCACCTAGTTTAAATAGCCTCTTATGCCCTTACCGATTGGCACCATCATTGCATATTATTTGTGTGAGAGAGTGCCGCTGATGGCTGAGAATAGGCTTTCCCTTTGAAATGTAAGGTGAAAGTGGTGAGTAGAAAGGCGTCGATCATGACACAAGGACATAGCGCAACAGCAGTTTTTCCCATGAAAGGGGCAATTGTTGCCTGTTTGGCATTTGCGACAAGCGCGTGCGGTGGCACGGGCGACCTTTGGCAAGGTGAGGAAGTGCTTGTTGAAGCACGGCAAGTTACCCTTGAGCGAAACGTAGAGGGTGTCTCCGAAGATAACAGGGCGCTGAAAGACCGCTTCAATGCGCTTGAACGGCTGTACGTCGATCTTGTTCGTCATGTACGAAACCAGGACCAAGCCCTGGACTCGCTAGAGAAGAAGCTGGCGAACTTCCAAAAAGACCCAGAAACCGAAGCGGCACTCAGGCGTGTGCGGAACGACCTTTCTGGCGTGCGCAAAGACGTAAAGTCGCTGGAAAACCGGCTATTCTCAGTTGAAGCGATCGACCGCAATGTGAATTACCAGAAGGCTGCACCTGCAAAGCAGGACACCGCGCCAGCGCAACAGCAGGCTCAGCCGCAGGATACGTCCATGCAGAATGATACTGCGCCAACAGGAACGTCCCAAACAAGCGCGGACGTGCAGACGGGCAATTTGGGTACGCCTGTGTCGCAGGCCATGCCGGCTAGCGACCAAACCTATTATGGTGCCCATTTGGCGTCTTATCGTTCCAAAGACCAGGTGTCTGGTGGTTGGTCGGCGCTTTACCGGGCGTTTTCAAACGAGCTAGAGGGATTGCAGCCGCTGATTTACACGCAGAGCCAGGACGGTATTGGTACTTTCCTTCGCTTGATCGTTGGGCCGCTCGAGCGCGAGGAGGATGCGGAACTGCTGTGTGAAAACATTCGCGCAAGCGGCGGCGAGCAGTATTGCCGCGTGTCGGAATACCAGGGCGAACCTATCAAATAATACCGAATATTTCAGGAAATGGGCCGCTCCTTGAAAGAATAGGGGCGGCCTTTTGTCTTTTTTGCAAAAAATTTACAAAATTTCGAGATGCCACCTTGACAGATGGGCCAGAATCTAGTCGGATGCACCATCCTTCGACGACTTCAGACCGGACTGATCAACTTGGGGAGGTGAGATCAGTCTTTGGCGCCCACGGAATTGGCAGCCACTGATCAAGAAGGCCCGGGCACACCTGGGGGTTCGCTCGGATTAGGCGCGGTGTTGCAGCCACATTGTGGTTTGTTCGCCGCGCCTCTTGCTTATTAAAGATAGTTGGTGATAGAAATATCAATAGGTCGGTACCGCGATGCGGTAGCGGCTTTTTTATTATAGCCTAACGTTTGAACATCAATGGATCAGCGTTGGAGCGAGCCGGGAGGCTCATAGCCCTCCTGTGATGTGCCAACATAGTCGCCAAGCGTTTCCATACACAGGCCATGCCGTCCTGCATGGCCGCCATGCCGAAACCACCCAACAGAATGAATGCCAACAATGTTGCTAAATGTTCCAGTTCAAGCATGTGTGTCTCCTGTTCCTTATTTGTTCTTCTATGTCCTGCCGCATCATTCGTCAAGAACAAAAGTGGAACATTGTTTGTTTTTTTGAAATGATCTTCCATGAAATTGATTGCGTAGGCGGCGAGGCCAGTGGTAAGAATAGGGCAAGTGAGCAGCTCGCCTGAGGGAATAAACACGGCGGTGCTGCGAAAAAAATATAACAAGAGAAAACATATGTCGTTAGAGCCAGAGGCCCGTGGGGCCGAGGCAGAGTCTGTCAGCCCGGGCGAGGGTAGGCAGTCGCCGAATCCAAAAAACGCCGGTAAAAGGCGCCGAGGTCGTCGCAGGAATCGCGGCAACCAGCAGGCGCAATCCACACAGCAATCGCAATCAAACCAAACAGTTAACGCGCAGGAACATCCGTCCAAGACGCAGCCTTCGCAGAGGGTGTCGCAGCAAAATGCCAGCAACTCTACCGTCGGCAGAAGGACACCTATGCGCCAGCAAGATCGGACAATGCGAGGTGTTTATAGCGCTATTGACCTTGGGACTAATAACTGCCGTTTGTTGATTGCCAAGCCTACACGAGGGGGCGGTTTCAGGGTGATTGATGCCTTTTCCCGCATAGTCAGGCTCGGAGAAGGGGTGTCTGTAAATAATCGCCTTTCTGATGAGGCGATGGATCGTACGATAGATGCCCTCAAGGTCTGTGCTGAAAAGATAGCCCGTCGGGGTGTAACGTGCATGCGGCATGTTGCGACAGAAGCATGCCGCGTGGCAGACAACACCGATGAGTTCGTAGCCCGTGTAAAGCGTGAGACCGGCATCAACCTTGATGTAATCTCGGCAGGGGAAGAGGCGCGTCTGGCTGTGATGGGGTGTCAGTCATTGATTGCGCCCGGCAACCGAAACGCGCTTGTTTTCGATATTGGTGGCGGCAGCACTGAGCTGATTTGGGTGCGCGTACACCCTGGCCAACGTACAGAAATTTCCGGCTGGATGTCTATTCCCTGGGGTGTCGTGAACCTTTCAGAAAGTTTTGGTATGGCGGGCCAGAACCTGCCAATTGAACATTATAACGAGATGGTCAAGCTGGTGGTGGATCATCTTCAAGCTTTTGAGGACGCTCATCAGGTTTCAGATGTGGTGCGCAAGCGCAAGATCCAGTTCTTAGGCACCAGCGGCACAGTAACAACGCTTGCAAGCCTACACCTTAATTTGCCGCGCTACATTCGTGACAAAGTTGACGGTGCGTGGATGAAATCACAGGATATTCATGCGTTGTCGCGGCGCGTTGCAGAGATGACGCATGAGGAGCGGGCTGCACAGGTGTGTATAGGGCCGGAACGGGCCGATCTTGTTGTGGCAGGCTGTGCTATCCTAGAGGCGATTCTCGGTATGTGGAAGGTGCCAAGCCTGCGTGTGGCAGACAGGGGTATCCGCGAAGGTATTCTGCGCGGCTTGATGCAGATGGAGCAGCCGCCCCGTCGCGCACGCCCCAAATACCGGAACAGAAATAAACCACAGAAGAAGGTGGAACAAGATGGCTAGCGGTTGGAACAAGCAATCGAATACCCGGAGCAGGGCACGTGGCGCCAAGGTGCGCGTGAAAACCGCCCGTGGGCGCAAGAATTCGAGCACGCGTTGGCTTCAGCGTCAACTCAATGACCCCTATGTGGCGGAGGCGCAGCGCCTTGGCTACCGGTCGCGTGCGGCTTTCAAGCTGAAGGAGCTGGCCGATCGCTATAATCTCTTTAAGGGTGTTAAGCGTGTCGTAGACTTGGGTTGTGCGCCTGGTGGCTGGACCCAGATCCTCACGGAAGAGCTGCCTGATGATGCGCAGATTATCGGTATCGACTTGCAGGAAGTGGAGCCCATCCAGGGCGCTGATATCTGGGTGATGGATTTCCTGAGCCAGGATGCTGAACAGCGGCTGATGGACGCGCTTGATGGCACGGCGGATATGGTGCTCTCTGATATGGCAAACTCAGCCACAGGGCACCGGCAGACCGACCAAATCCGTACGATGGCGCTGTGTGAAGCAGCCCTCGATTTTGCCATCAAGGTTCTGGCACCGGGCGGTACATTCGTGGCCAAAGTGTTGCAGGGCGGGGCCGACAATGAATTGAAGTTGCGCATGAACCAGCATTTCAAAAGCGTGAAGCACGCCAAGCCGCCTTCAAGTCGGCAGGATTCCAAAGAATGGTTCGTTGTGGCCAGCGGCTTCAAGGGGCGGCCAGAGCAAGAAAACGAATAGTTTTCGGTCCAGAAAAGATTCACGTTGATTTTTGGGCACCCTTCGGGGTATTGAACGGCGAATATCTTAATCCGGCGGGGTCAAAACAGCCCCAAAGACCTGCGCGAAACGCGCCCAAATTATGAAGCAGGAACGCCAAATGGATATTCGCCTCGGCCTTACTTTTGATGATGTTCTCCTTGTACCGGCAGCCAGTGATGTGATGCCTGCGCAAGTGGATGTTCGTACCAAAATCACAAAATCAATCGAACTCAACTTGCCTTTGCTTTCTGCGGCTATGGATACCGTAACGGAAGCACCCATGGCGATTGCCATGGCACAGGCAGGTGGCGTTGGTGTTCTGCACAGGAACGTGACCGAAGAAGAGCAGGCCGAAATGGTCCGCCAGGTGAAGAAATTCGAAAGCGGCATGGTGGTGAACCCGGTGACAATGCATCCGGACGAGACCCTGGCCGCCGCCATGGGCCTGATGACGCAGCACAAGATTTCCGGTATCCCGGTTGTTGAACGCGGAGACGGCGCTGTTGGTCCCAAGAAGCTGGTCGGCATCCTGACAAACCGTGACGTGCGCTTCGCCACCAATATGGACCAGCCGGTATCCGAGCTGATGACCCGCGATGTGGTGACAGTGAATGAAGGCGTTTCCTTCGACGAAGCAAAACGCTTGTTCCACCAGCACCGGATTGAAAAACTGATCGTTGTTGATGACGCTTACCGCTGCGTTGGCCTGATCACAGTGAAAGACCTTGAAAAGGCTGTTGCCAACCCGAACGCCGCCAAGGATAGCAAAGGCCGCCTACGCGTTGCCGCTGCAACGACAGTAGGCGACAAGGGTTTTGAGCGCGCTGGCATGCTGGCAGACGCCGAATGTGACCTTATCGTTCTCGACACCGCGCACGGCCATTCAGCCCGAGTGATCGAGCAGGTTGCGAAAATCAAAAAAGCCTTCGGAAATGTGCAGCTTGTGGCAGGTAACGTGGCGACAGCAGACGCCGCCAAGGCGCTGATAGATGCTGGCGCTGACTGTATCAAGGTTGGCATCGGCCCTGGCTCCATTTGTACGACACGGATTGTGGCTGGTGTAGGTGTACCGCAGCTGACAGCCGTGTCTGACGTTGCGAAAGTCGCGTCCGCCCAAGGTATTCCGATTATTGCAGACGGTGGCCTGCGCACGTCTGGTGACGTAGCAAAGGCAATCGCGGCAGGCGCTAACGCATGTATGGTTGGTTCACTGCTTGCAGGTACGGAAGAAGCGCCGGGGGAAGTGTTCCTTTATCAGGGACGTTCCTACAAAGCTTATCGCGGTATGGGCAGTGTTGGTGCCATGGCGCGCGGTTCTGCCGACCGATATTTCCAGGATGACGTAAAAGACACCTTGAAGCTTGTACCGGAAGGCGTTGAAGGCCAGGTGCCTTATAAAGGCCCTTCTGCTGCAGTGTTGCACCAGTTGGTGGGCGGCCTGCGTGCTTCCATGGGCTACACGGGTTCTAAGACCATCCCGGAAATGCACGAAAAAGCGCAGTTTGTTCGCATTACCAATTCTGGGCTGAAGGAAAGCCACGTGCATGATGTAACTATCACACGTGAATCGCCCAACTATCCAAGCAAATAAGCCAGGGCTATTGACATGCAGCCTGCAGCGCGCCTGACTGCCGCCATTGAGCTTCTCAGTGATGTTGAGGACAAGATGGCGGCTCGTGGTGTGCCTGCTGATGCACTGGTTAGTGGTTATTTTCGTGCCCGCCGTTATGCGGGCTCAAAAGACAAGCGCGCGATCAGCGGATATATCTATGACATCCTGCGTGCGCGAGAGCTTTACTTGTGGGCTTTGAAGCGGGTAGGTGCTGTGCCAACTGCCCGAAACCTCGTGATCCTTCATCTGCTGCGCCATGACGAAGATAGCCTGAATCTCTTCGGGCAGGACAACCCGTTTGCGCCGACCCGCATTCTTGAGGACGAAGAAGACCAGATCAGGAAACTGAGGCAGATCAAGTGGGATGAAGCGCCTGTTGATAAGGCCCTCAATATTCCCCAGTGGGCCCTTTCCGCGTTCGAGGATCGGTTCGGTAAATCGCTGGTTGAGGCGGCAATGGCCCTGAACCAGAATGCGCCACTGGATATCCGTGTTAATGGCCTGAAAAACATTGGTTCAAATATTAAGCAAGTTCTTAATAATGAATCAGAACCCTTTGAAAAAAATAAATATTCCTTACATGGATATCGCGCAAATTCATCAGTGAATCTCGGTGGTATGAAGGCCTATAAGGATGGCCTAATTGAGGTGCAGGATGAGGCTGCACAGCTTGCTGCGAGCCTCGCTGATGCCAGGCCTGGCATGCAGGTGGTGGACCTGTGTGCTGGTGCAGGTGGGAAGTCGCTTGCTATGGCTGCTGCTATGCAAAACAGCGGGCAGATCCACGCGTTCGATATATCTACGAAACGCTTGGGCTCTTTGAAGAAACGGATGCAAAGAGCTGGTGCCCGTAACATTCAGGTGCATAGGGTTGAAGCCGAAGGGGCAGGCCGAGAGATTGCCCTGCGCCCGTTTGAAGGCAAGACTGATCGTGTAATCGTGGATGCGCCTTGCAGCGGTACGGGTACATGGCGTAGAAGTCCTGATCTGCGCTGGCGCTTTGATGCCCATTCGCTGAAAGAGCAGGCCGACTTGCAACTTTCGCTGCTGAAAGAAGGGGCGGCCCTTGTAAAATCAGGCGGATGGCTTGTTTACATGACATGTTCCCTATTGCCGGTTGAAAACGAAGATGTCGTTTCACGGTTTCTTGATGATGTCAGTGCTGGGACATGGAGGGCTGTGGATTACCGCGAAGTGTGGCAGACTGTACTTGTTTCAGAGGCTGCTGAAACCTTGGCCAGAAAGCCGGAATTCCTACAACTCGCGCCGCACATCCACGACACCGATGGCTTTTTCCTCGCCATTCTGGAACGCACTGACTGATCCAGATTTTTACCAATTGTTGGTTTTTATCGTCTACCCTGATGGTTCCTTGAGCTAAAATTGCTTTGGCGGATGGCAGGAACGGCTTATCTATTGTTGCAAATGGCATTCAAAAATGCGGTTATATTGGCAACAAGACCAAGAAGTGAGGCAAGTATGCGTAAATCCAACCTGATCGTGGCCCTATGCATGGGGACAATGCTGGCACTGCCTGCGGCAGCACAGACAGCGGATAAATACCAGTCACTGTCACGCCAGTTGGTGTCGCAGGCGCAAATGGCGCTTGATAGCGAGCAGGCTGCGGAAGCCCGTGTTCTGTTTGAGCGTGCCTTGGTCGCCAACCCGGCGAATGTGACCGCAATGATCGGTTTGGGGCGGACGGCAGAAGCCCAGGGCCTGACGGGGCGCGGATTGCGTTATTACCGCCGTGCGCTCGAGATTGAGCCCAACAACCGTGGTGCGCTTGAGGCACAGGCACTTGCTTTCCTAAAGCGGGACAGGGCAGACCGTGCGGAAGATAACCGTGAAAAACTGGCGCGGCTTTGCCTAAAGGGGTGTGAAGCCCTTAATGTGGTTACAGCAGCACTTGATGCCTATCATGCACAGCATGCAGATGCCAGCATGGCACAGAAGGACGGCTAGGCAGTCGGCCTTTTGGCAATATAGCCATGTTCGATCAGCGGCCTTTTGGCAATATAGCCATGTTCGATCAGCGGCCTATAGTCTGGCAGGCCGTATCCCAGATCCAGATGCTGCGATCGCTGGAATTCCTTATAGGTTATGCGCGGCGTTTCAATGCCAGG
>JABXIV010000274.1 GCA_013372925.1 Alphaproteobacteria bacterium | reverse complement strand
TGAACCGTGGCAACGCCTAGGTCATTATCCAGATACTGCTGGATGATGGCATCTTCCACGCGCTTGATGTTTGTAACGACAACACTCATAGTCTGTCTCCTGAAGCCCCAGTCAGAAATCCTCTGGTCAGAAATCTTCGGTATCGATGGTCGGCCGAATGCCTTCCGGGTAACGGTGCCCGGCCACAGTTTCCTGATTAATCAACTGGTCAATCTGCTCAGCAACCGCCGTCGGGATTTTCCAGTCCCACCGAGCGATGTTTTCTTTCATATGGTTGATGTTGGCCGTGCCAGGTATCACGTGGATATGCGGCCCACGGGAAAGCACCCAAGCCAGGCAGAGCTGTGCCGACGTCACACCCTGCTCGGCGGCAATTGCGTCAAACGCCTGCGCCAGCTTGGCATTGGTTGGCCAATTTTCCTCACTGAAGCGCGGCATGGATATCCGGATATCCTTGTCTGCGAACCTGGCCGGATCCTCAACACCTCCGGCCAGCACGCCGCGCGCAACCGGCGAATAGGCCACCAGCGCAACACCCAGTTTTTCGCAGGCTTCCAGCACGCCCAGTTCCACATTCCGCGTCCAGGGAGAATATTCATTCTGAAGCGCCAGCATCGGGTGTTCAGCGTGCGCCCTTGTCAGCGTTTCAACCGACACTTCGCTGAGACCATATCCACCAATTTTCCCGGCGTCGATGGCATCCTTCAGCGCACCAACAGACTCCTCAATCGGCACCTGAAAATCACGCCTATGAAGATAATAAAGATCGATATGATCCGTCTTGAGGCTTTCAAGGCTGATATCAATCGCCTTCTTGATGCTTTCAGGCTTGCAATCGATATAGCGCTTCTTGCCGTCGACAATAATTCCGGTTTTGGACGCCAGGAAAAATTCGTCCCGGCGGTGCGACACAGCCTTGCCAACCAGCTTCTCGTTCTCGCCCAGGCCGTAAAGGCGGGCTGTATCAAAATGGTTATAGCCGCTATCGAGTGCCTCATTGAGCAGGCGAATAGCCTCATCCTCGGTTGGCGGCACGCCGTAAGCGTGGCTCACGTTCATACAGCCAAGGCCAACCGGGTTCAGCGAATGCTTACCTATGGAACGAAATCCTGCTGTCATGACTGCAGTTGCTTCTCAAGCTGATCCAGCACACGGTAGCATGGCATGACTTTTTGAACCGATGAGTTCGGCTCCCGCCCTTCCCGGATTGCGGCGAAAAACTCGCGGTCCTGAAGTTCGATCCCGTTCATGGACACATCAACGTTCGACACGTCAATCGGCTTCTCGTAGCCGTCCACCAGGTCGTCATAACGCGCCATATAGGTGCCGTTGTCGCATATATAGCGGAAGAAGGTACCAAGCGGGCCATTGTTGTTGAACGACAGCGACAGCGTACAGATCTTGCCAGTTTCTGTTTTGAGCTGGATAGACATATCCATGGCGATACCAAGATCAGGATGATGCGGCCCTTCGATCGCGTTGGCTTGCACTACTTTTTCGCCGGTCTGATACTGGAACAAATCAACCGTGTGTGCAGCGTGGTGCCACAGCAGGTGATCGGTCCAGGACCGCGGTTCGCCCTTCGCATTCATGTTGGTGCGACGGAAAAAATAGGTCTGCACATCCATCTGCTGGATGCTCAGCTCGCCCGCTTTGATGCGGTTATGAACCCACTGGTGTGACGGGTTGAAGCGGCGCGTGTGGCCAACCATGCACACAAGGCCCGTTTCCTCGGCCAACTTCAGCACAGCTTCCGCGTCTTCGCGGCTGTCCGCCAGCGGAATTTCCACCTGCACATGCTTGCCTGCCTTCATGCACTGAATGGCCTGCGCCGCGTGCATCTGGGTTGGCGTACACAGGATCGCAGCTTCCACACCCGGTAGATCCAGCGCTTCCTGCAGGTCTGTGGTTACAGTGGCGATGCCGTGGGCATCGGCCACCTTCTGCGTGCTATCCATCTCTCGCCCCACGAGGGCCACAACTTCCACACCATCAATATTCTTGATGCCATCCAGGTGCTTTTCACCAAAAGCACCGGCACCAGCAACAATTACCTTCATCACTCTTTCTCCAACACAATATGGCCAACGGCCGTATTTGATGCAGGCACATGATAATGCCGATGCAGCTCGCGCACATTTTTGCCAAGCGCACCTCGCATGATCAACCACATCACCATTTCAATACCTTCGGAGCCACTTTCCACCAGATATTCCTTGTGGGCTAAATAGCGCAGACGTTCAGGATCAGCGGTCAGATCATCTAGGAAGGCCTGGTCGAATTCCGCATTGATCAGACCCGCGCGCGGCCCCTGCAGCTGGTGGCTCATGCCGCCCGTACCCCAAATCTGCACATTGAGATCCTCTGGGAAGCTTTCCACGGCGCGAGCGATGGCTTCGCCCAGCACCCAGCAGCGGTTACCCGTTGGTGGTGGGTAGGTCACCACATTTACGGCCAGCGGGATAACCTTCACAGGCCACGCTTTCGGCTGATCGTAAATCAACGAAAGCGGCACTGTCAGACCATGGTCCACATCCATCTTGTTG
>JABXIV010000021.1 GCA_013372925.1 Alphaproteobacteria bacterium | reverse complement strand
CCATGGCCGCATGGGCCCGGCCAAGCGTGCTGGCATCGCCTTCAAGGTCAGGGCCCAGGTTGATCACGTCAAACCCCTGCCGCCTCGCCGAACCTTCCGCCGCAGACAGGCTATCCGCCGCACAGGCCACAAGGCTTGCGCGCCAGTTTGGTGGCAGCACGGCGGTGGTTTCATTCTTGGCCTGCGCCAGAACATCCAGAACGGGCGACCCTTCCGGCGCGCCACAATGGCTGATGATGTCCCGTGCGTCCTGAAGGCTCGTGGGGTCAGCAAGCGTGGGCCCCGACCCCACATCGGAAAGCGCATCGCCCGGCACATCGGAAATCACGAACGTGACAACGTCTGCCGCGCCCGCAGCCAGCGCCAGCCTGCCGCCCTTAATTGCAGACACATGCTTGCGCACACAGTTGATTTCATGGATCGACGCGCCCGAATACAGCAGGTGTTTCATCAGTGCCTGCTTGTCCTTAAAGCTGAACCCTTCTGCCGGCAACGACAGCACCGACGACGCCCCTCCGGACGCCAGGAAAACAAGCCTGTCATCAGGCCCCAGGGTTCGGGCAAGCGCCAGCATTCGGCGGGCAGCCTCCTGGCTCATATCGTCAGGCACGGGGTGCGCGGCCTCCAGTATCTCAATGCCCGGCACGGGCGCTGGGGCACCATGGCCATAGCGTGTCACCACAAGCCCCTCTAGCGGGCCCGGCAGCTCTTTCTGCACCACGGCCGCCATCGCAGCAGCCGCCTTCCCGGCCCCCAGAACCAGCGTGCGCCCCTTAACCGGGGCAAGCGTTTGAAGGTGGGGCGGCAGGCAATTTTCGGCCTGCACAGCTGAAACCGCCGCTTTGAAAAGCCCGCGAAGAAACGCCTGGGCACTATCGGAACTAACGGCCTGCATACTGGGTCCCCTGCGCCTAATCATGCGCTTTTCGGGCGCGATACCAAACGGCCAGGGCCTTGCCCATCTGCCCGATAATCAGCGGGGCTAGGCTGGCCGCCAGCACAACGGCCCATGTGGTGTTATCAAGACCAGAAAGATCGAGCACTGCCCGCAACATTTCCCACTTGAGCGCCAGCGCGATCAGGAGCAGACAAATGCCGATCGCCACCCACACAAGCAGGTTCGTGGCAACCTGATTCTGGAAAAAGGGTGCCTTGCGGCTGCGCATGTTAAACACATGCCAAAGCTGGCCAAACGCCAGCGTGAGGAAAGCCACCGTATTGGCATAGGCATGGCCATACCCCGGTTGCCCCAACGCCCAAACAAACACACCCATCACCGATGCTGTCATCAACAGGGCATAGCCGATAATGGCCTGCCAGTGGCGGGTTTGCAAAAGCCCTTCACTTTTGGGGCGCGGCGGCCGGTGCAGGATTTCCGTATCCCCCTTTCCGAAGCCAAGCGCCAGCGCCGGGAACACATCTGTCACCAGATTAAGGAACAAAATCTGTAGCGGCAGCAAGGGTAGCGGCAGGCCGCCAAGCACGGCAAGTGTCACCACCAGCACTTCACTCAGGTTGCACGACAAGAGATAAATCACAAACTTGCGGATGTTGGCGAAAATCACCCGGCCCTGCTGGATCGCGAGCACGATTGAGGCAAAGGCGTCATCCTTCAAGATCATATCGGCGGCTTGCTTGGCAACCTCGGTGCCGCGCACGCCCATAGCAATGCCAACATCCGCTTTCTTGAGCGCGGGCGCATCGTTCACACCGTCCCCCGCCATGGCAACAACAGCACCGTTTTTCTGGTGCAGGTCAATCAGGTCCAGCTTCTGGCGCGGGTTCATGCGGGCGAACACGCGCGTGTCCAGCAACTGTTGTCGGCCCGGACCTTCAAGCATGGCCACCACATCATCGCCCTGCACCGTATGGGCCTTACCGTCACTGACAATGCCAACCGCTTCGGCGATGCTCAGCCCCGTTGCTGCATTATCGCCCGTGGCCATCACCACCCGAACGCCTGCGGCCTTCGCGGCCTCAACCGCCGGGGCGGCGTCCCCACGCGGCGGATCCTTGAGGCCCACCAGACCCAGAAACTCTAGCCGCTGATACGGGTCATCATCGGCAGCCTCTGACGTTTTCTCGGCAAGCGCCAGAACCCGCAATCCGCCTTTGGCCATGGCCTCCACCCGGCCCAGCCATGCGGCGCGTGCGTCATCTGTGATGGCTTGCCCGTCCAAGCTTTCCGCGGCTTCAAGCACCGCCTCTGGCGCGCCCTTCACCAGATACAGAAACCCGTCTTCGGCCTTGTGAACCGTGGCCATCATGCGCACCAGCGGGTCGAAGGCATGCTCTTCAACGCGCGGGAAAGCCTGCTCAAGTTTGACCACATCCTCACCGCCATTTCTGGCTGCTTCCACAAGCGCGCTTTCCATCGGGTCGGCAAGCTGGGCGGCGTTTGTACCGCTATAGCACAGGCCACACACGCGCAGCGCCTGATGCCCGAGCGCACTGGGCGATTGCAGGCTGCTGGATGAAGGCGCATCTGCGGCCATCAGCTCCACCACCTGCATCCGGTTTTCCGTCAGCGTGCCTGTTTTATCTGTCAGGATAACGGTGACCGACCCCAGCGTTTCCACAGCCGACAAGCGTTCGATCAGGGCATTGCGGGCGGCCAGCCGCCACATGCCGCGGGCAAGCGCTAGCGTGGCCACAATCGGCAGGCCTTCGGGGATCGCCGCAACCGCAAGCGCCACCCCGGTTTTCACCATCAGAAGCGTATCGTGCCCCGCCAGAATCCCAAGACCGGTTAGCGCCACAGTCAGCACCAGAACCGCAATCAGAAGCTGTTCCGACAGGCGCTGCAAACGCTTTTCAAGAGGCGACATGCTGCCTTCTGCGCTTTCAGCAATGTCTGCAATCTTGCCCAGTTCTGTCTGGTGGCCGGTGGCCACCACCACGCCCTCAGCCGAACCGCGGGTGATGGCCGTTCCCCTGAACACCATCACCGCATGGCCGTTTTCTTCAAGCATGCTTTCATCAAGAATCACATGCTTGTCCACGGGAACCGACTCGCCGGTCAGTAGCGATTCGTCGGCCTGAAGCCGCGTTGTATCCAGAAGGCGGATATCCGCCGTGACCACATCGCCCGCCTCCATCAACACAATATCACCCGGCACCAGTTCGTCGTCATGCAGCGCCAGCACCTTGCCATCCCGGCGCACGCGCGTGGTGGCCCGCCCCATCTGCCTGAGGGCGGTCATGGCCTTCACCGCACGGCTTTCCGCCAGAAACCCGACAAGTGCGTTGAAGGCGACAACAACCAAAATTGCCAGCGCCTCTGCCGTATCGCCGAACATGTAGGAAAGCAGCGTGGCCCCAAGAAGGATCAGCGTCAGCAAGCTTTTGAACTGGTTCGCCAGAATGCCCCCCCATGACTGGGTTTCCGCCGCAGACAAGCGGTTGGGGCCATAAATCTGCTGGCGGTCGCGCACCTCTTCGTCAGACAGGCCCACTTTGGGGTCTACCTCGAAATAACGGCAGGTGCCCGCAGGCGTCATGGTGTGGTGATCGGCTTTTGGCTTCATAAAACCCTGCTGCTGGTGCCTATTCAGGCCGGTTCAAGATGGATGGGTCGGCGCGCCCGTGAACGGCATCCAGTTCATCTGCCGACAATAATTCAGCGGCCTGCATGCCCACAGCGACCGCCACCTTTTCAAGCGCATGGGCCCACGTGGTGCGATTGGCGAACAGCATGCCGTTGGCATCCAGCGTACCGCCCCGGTTGGCGTAGCCAAGAACATGGGTTGACGCAGCCCCAGTATCAAGCTGGCGGATCGTACCCGTAAAGGCCGCAGCCCGGGTGTGGGTCAGGAACACCCGGGCCAGTGCGCCCTTGGGAAACAGTTCCTCGGCCACACTGGCGGGCGCAAGGGCACCTGCTTCCATATCGTCGCGTGGCTGGCGGAACCGCCCCGGCTCCATCAGGTAATTCACCATATGGCTGATACCGCGCTCGTCTAACCTACTTGAAGCTTTCATCACTTCGCCAAGCTGATAACCGCCCGTGGCCGTAAGGGTCAGGCTTTCGCTGCCATCCCCCTTCAGCCGCACCACGCCGTCGCGCACCGCCGTCAATGCCTGATCGGCTGTCATCCGGTGGGGCTGGGGCCGCTTGGGCACCACCAATGACCAGATGGTGCCGCGGCTTTCATACACAGCCCGCAGCGCCGCCTGCGCGCTGTTCCAGTCACACGGGAAAAGCACGCGGGAGACGTCTGTCATCTCGCTCATCATGGCTTCGCACAAGGTGGGGTCCTG
>JABXIV010000309.1 GCA_013372925.1 Alphaproteobacteria bacterium | reverse complement strand
TTGTCCGGTGCGCCATTGATGGTAATCGTGATGTCTTGCGTGGTGCCGTCGGCGGAACTGACGGTGACTGTATCGGTCAGCGACTCCCCGGTCTTGAGCGCATCGACCACGGCATTTGCGTTATTGAGGTTATAGGTCCAGCCGCCGCCCGCAACGATGTCGAGGCTGCCATAGGTGCCTGCAAGGGTGCTGGCATTGAAGCTTTCCTCCGCCGCGCCATTATCGTCGCTGATGGTCAGCGTGCCCGTGGTGTTTGCTGCATTCTCTGTAATGCTGCCTGTGGTGTTGCCGCCGATGGTGGCGGCAAGTTCGGGGCCGAGGCTCTGGGCTGTACCGCTGGGGTTCACAAGCGCCGTGTAGATGATGGCCCCTGTATCGGTGGTAATAGCGGAAAGCGTGCCGCCGTCGCCGCTGACACCGTTGAAGATGTTGGTCAGCGTGGGTTCAATCGTGGGCGCGTCACCGCTGTAGGCGGCCGTCAGGTTCGCGACCACATTGGTGCCGCTGAAGGTGAGGCTATAGCCCGCCGGTGTGTTGATAGAGTTGTTGCTGCCGGCAATGATGCTGTCGGTAATGGTCGCGCTGGTGCCAAACAAATATAGCTCTGCGGCGCTGTGCCCTGTTATGGTGACATTTGTCAGTGTTAGCGGATGACCGCCGAAATCCGCGCCATACTGGCCATTGTGGGCGATGGTTGTATTTGTGATAGTCGCGGACGGTAGGCCGTTGCCTGTTGCAATCGTACGAACAGCGTTGCTGTTGTCGGTGAAGCTGCTGTTGTTGATGGTCAGCGAACCGGAGTTGACATTCAGTATGTATGTAGATGCGTCGTTATTCTCAAATCGGCTGCTTTCAACGGTGACATCGCCATTTGCCCTGATGACAAAGTTATTAACGAGGGCGTTCCCGCCGTTGCCGGTGAAGATGCTGTTCTGGATGTCAAGGCTGGTGCCGGTTTCGGTGTAAATCCCGGTCCGGTTCTGCGCCGATGACGTGCCGGTTACGGTTACACCGTCCAGTGTCAGCGATACTCCCGTGTCAACATGGACGCCGTAGGTGGCGGTGGTGTTGTTCAGGTCGATGGTTACATCCGGGGTGCCGTCGTTATCAAGGTCGCCGTCGATCGTTATATCAGTTGAGACAAGAAATTCGGTGCCCAGTGTGTTCAAGACTGACCCGCCCGAAAGGCTGGCATCAAACGTGATGGTGTCACCGTTTTGGGCTAGTGCAAGCGCTTCCCTCAACGACAGACCGCTGCCGTCTGCTGTTTCGCTTGCCAGGTCGCCGGCGTTATAGGTTTCATCTGCGTTTGTGTTGACGGTAAAGGTTGCCACTATTTTTTCCCCAAGTCGTGCCGCACGCCGTACCGTCCCGGTACTCGGTGCTGATCCGTGAATTCCAATGGCAGAATTCCAATGGCACTAGTTAGCCACAACCATGGAGGGGCTCAAGAAAGCCCGCTATGCAGGATGTCCCAGAAGCTATGCGCAGTGTCCCTGGCAACGATGGCTTGAAATGTACGCATGGCTTGACCGCTAGCCCCTTGCTCCTTATCAAATAGGTCTGCGATATAAATTTGCGTAAGAGGCTTTGGGGTGGAAGGCTATAAAGATACTGCCGTTCAGAGCACTTCCGGGGCCTTTGTAGCGATGTCTACGCAAGGCCTGCCGGCCTATGATCGATTTGACTTCTGGCGCAGTGCGCTCCCTCACATGGAGATGGACCTTGTCGATCGCAGTGAGTTGAATAATTTTCAAGCCGGTGTTCAGCGCTATGTCATGGCGAACGGGGTCCAGTTCGGCCATGGCTTGAGCCAATGCAGCATTATCTCTAAATATTCGCGGCCGCAGGGTGAATTTTTTAGCCTGTCTCTTTCGCTCACTGGGGCAGGCCTTATGCTGACGGATGATGGCGGTGTTCAGCGGTCAACACCTGGTTCGGGGCTGGTGGTGCTGGATACAACTCGGCCGGTGACTGTTGTATCCGAAAATCACACGGTGATTGCGCTGACTATACCTCGGGCGATGGTGGTGGAGGCCCTGGGCGGTGAACGCTATTTACCGCAAACCGGTGTGTTTTTGCCGCGTACTTCAGGGCTGTCGTTGCTTTTGGCTGCCCATATGCATGAAGTTGCCAGGATTGCGGGAACGCTTGATGTCTCGGCCGCCGATACAGCGGTCGGCGCGGCGCTTGACCTTGCGCTTGGCGCAATCAGGCAGTGGAGACAGGGGCAGTCGATCGAAGAAGGTTTTGACCGCGTCATTCTTAAAGCCGCTCAACACCATATTCGCAGCAATTGCGGCAATCCGGATCTAGCGGTGCCGGAAATTGCACGCGCAGTTGGTTGTTCGCGCACGCATCTTTATCGGGTCTTTGCGGCAGTCGATCTGGCTGTTGGGGACAGTATTCGAGCTGCCCGTATGGCACGTGCAGCATTTTATCTGGTTGCCTCTCCGGATATGCCGGTACAGGTGGTGGCTTATCAGTGCGGCTACAAGAATGCTGCAGCGTTCACGCGCGCCTTCCGCGAAGAGATGGGCTGTACGCCAAGCGAATATCGGCGCGCCCAAGCCGACTGATCGGCTAACCTCCTCCCATAAAAAAAGCACCCCGGTAGCGAAAGCCACCAGGGTGAAGATGTGCTCCTTGTGGAACAGCAAAGGTGGGAGGTCACCTGCCCAAGCTGTATCGCCCACAAAGAGGCCCCTAAACTGTTCAGGTGCGCATGTCTGCGCGCCCGAGGAAACGAAACGATGGGAATCAGGAGTGCTCGGATTGGGGAGGAACACCGTGGAAGAAGGTGTGGGAAGCGCACTCCTGATTCCGTTTCGAGTGCAAATTATGGCAAAAAATGAAAAAATGCAACAAACATTGCAAAGTTTTTTGCGAAAAGGAGCCGGAATGACGGCGCTTGCTAGGTCCCTTTCTAGGCGAGATCGGGTCGAAAATAGCTAATTATCGCGGTTAATTGGGATAATTTAAACTTATTCCAGATGAAGCTGCGTAAGAAATTTTTGAAAAAACATGAAAATGCATTGCAAAAATGTGCAAATATATGTTTATCTCTAGCCAGCGATAGGGGGCAGGCAAGATCCCCACGCGGGGAAGGGAATGGTTGATGGCCGTAGCGCGAGAAAAAGATGTATTGAGTAAGGTTGACCACCAAACGGGTTCCGAATGGTGGCGCGGCGCTGTTATCTATCAGGTTTATCCCCGCAGTTTTGCTGACGCGAGCGGCGACGGCATTGGTGACCTGAAGGGCATTACTGACCGGCTGGAGCATATTGCATCCTTGGGCGTGGACGGTATCTGGCTCTCTCCCTTTTTTACCTCCCCCATGAAAGATTTTGGCTATGACGTTGCAGACTTCTGCGACGTTGACCCGATCTTCGGCACACTGGCCGATTTTGATGCCCTGCTCGCGCGGGCGCACAGCCTTGGCCTGAAGGTGATTATCGATCAGGTCTATTCTCATACGTCAGACCAGCATGCCTGGTTTCAGGAAAGCCGCAAAAGCAAAGCCGGCGAGAAGGCCGATTGGTACGTTTGGGCAGACGCCAAGCCAGACGGCACACCGCCATCCAACTGGCAATCCGTTTTCATGGGCCCAAGCTGGACATGGGATGCCAGCCGCGGCCAGTATTATCTGCATAATTTCCTCAGTTCGCAGCCCGACCTGAACGTGCATAACCCGGAGGTACAAAACGCGCTTCTGGATGTGGCCAAATTCTGGCTCGACCGCGGGGTGGATGGTTTCCGCATGGATGCCGTGAATTTCTTCATGCATGATCCTGCGCTCCGTGATAACCCGAAAGCTTATGAATTCCGCGGCAACAAGCCGTTCGATCTGCAGGAACATCTGTATAACCAGTCCCACGCCGATATTCCGGCTTTCCTGACGCGTGTGCGCGCACTCATGAACAGCTATCCCGGCACCTTCACGGTGGCCGAAGTGGGTGGTGAGCGCGCGCTTGAGGAAATGCAGCTTTATACGCAAGGGGACAAGGGCCTCAACACGGCCTACAGCTTTGAATTTCTTGAGGCGGAAAGCCTGTCTGCCAAGGTGATTCGCGACGCGGTTGAGGCCTGGCCGGATGTAGAGGACATGGGCTGGCCGTCATTCACCTTCAGCAATCATGATCGCCCGCGTGCCGTAACGCGCTGGGCAACCGATAGCGATATGGAAGACAATCCGGCCTTCGCCAAGATGCTGAACATGCTGATCCTGAGCTTGCGAGGCAGTGTGTGCCTTTATCAAGGTGAAGAGCTTGGGCTGCCGCAGGCCCATGTGCCGTTTGAACGCCTGACTGATCCGGAGGCCATTGCCAACTGGCCGGCCACTTTGGGGCGTGATGGCACGCGCACGCCGATGCCGTGGCGCCGTGATGTTGAAAATGCTGGCTTTTCAAGCCATGAGCCGTGGCTGCCGGTAGACCCGCGTCACACCCACCGGGCTGTTGATACACAGGAAAACGATCCGTCTTCCGTATTGAATGCGCTCAGGGATTTTCTGGCTTTTCGCAAAGGGCAGCCTGCACTTGTGCGCGGTGCGATTGATTTTCTGGATGCGCCAGAACCCGTGCTTGCCTTCCGCCGTGTGCTGGATGGTGAAACCCGCCTGTGCGTGTTCAACCTCTCTGGCCGTGAGCAGGACTGGCAGCCTGAAGGGGGCGCTGGCACACCGCTTTTTGCCCTTGAAGGAGCCAAGCCCGGCGCACCGCTTCCCGCTTTCGGGACTTACATCCTTTAACACTGGTTCAGGCCAATGTTGGTTCCGTGGATGGCGCAATCGGCGCGCCAATGCAGCGCACTATGTCCTGCTGCCTGCACGTTTCATCGAATTTCTTAACAAAATCTTACCAACTTTAGTTTGGTGTGGTTGAAACTTTCGATGGCATCACATATCTGTGATGTGTCCGACAAATCCTGTCAAACAAGGGATGGAAGACATGGGGGTCTCCCGAGTGTCGTCCGCCGGGCAAACGACAAGCGAGGAGAAATCGAAATGAAGATCAAATGGGCGATGCCGCTCGTGTTGGCAGTGGGTGTTTCCGCTGTGGCACTGTCGCCTGCCGCATATGCAGGCAGCGATTACCAGCAGTTTAGCGAATATTCCGAAAAAGAAGTTATCCAGGTCAGCTATCATGACTGGTCTTACATCCTGAAAACCACCGTGTTTGAAGGCGGTATGTCAGACCGGTCCTATGCGCCGCCACCAACACCAGGCGTAGGCCGCAAGGTCTACAAAGGCAATTCAAGCCCGACGCGCTATGAAGGTAACCGGCTCTATTTCATGGCCTTTATGGAAGACAGCAACCAGAAGGCTATTCACCGCATCCGGCGCGAGCTTGAAGCCATGCCCGGTGCTGTGCCGATGGCCGAGTGGACCAAAAACCAGCAGCTCGCATACTGGCTCAATCTCTATAATATTACGGTAGTGGAACAAATTGGGAAGGCCTATCCGGAAACCAATATCCGCAGCCTGCTTTATGGCCGCAAGGGCATTTTGGACAAGAAGTTGCTGACGGTCGCTGGCGAAAAGCTGTCCCTCAATGACATTCACCACAAGATCCTGATCCCCAACTGGAATGATCCGCTGATCATGTATGGCCTGTTCCATGGTTATGTGGGCAGCCCCAATATCCGGAAAGAGGCTTATACAGCCCGCAATGTATACCAGATGCTTCGGGAAAACGCGGCCGAGTTCATCAACTCAAACCGCGGCATGGTGCGGGATGGCGATAATCTGCGCGTGGCTGAACTGTACCAGATCAACAAGGCCTTGTTCCCAGATTGGAATAAAGACCTGAAGGCGCACCTGGAAGCCTTCGCAACCGCCGATTATGTGCCGGCCATTCGCCGGGCTGGTAAAGTGCGGGCGAAAACCGAAGACTATTATATCGCTGACCTTTATCAGGGTGTAACCCATGACGATAACCCGTTCGCGGCCAGTAGCGCCGTGTTCGCCGAAATGGGCAACGAAATGCAGCAGTTCACCGACAGCCGCGGCGCACCGATTGTGGCCAGCAAGTTCCCGCCCCATGTGCTGGATTATGTGATGAAAATTCGCACCAAGAAATCCAGGAAAGAAGGCACTGTGGGCGTGGAAGAATATGTGGAGCCGGCCCCGACAGCCTCTGATACAGCGGCCACGCCCGAGGGCTGATCAGGCCCACATACATTATAAAACCAGCACAAGCGCCGCTCGTTTTTCGGGCGGCGTTTTCTTTGTGTTTTCACGCGTTCAGATTGTGTTAATAAAACTAAAACTATCTTTTGGCTTATATCAATTGTGGGTAAGGGGTACGCATGAAGGGGAAAGTAGGAAAACTTACCGCAGCGTTTTTGACGCTGGCGTCAGTGATGATGACTGATGCGCAGGGGGCAGCATCAGGCGACCAGTTTGATCCCTTCCGGCAATCATCCAAGCATGAACTGCTGGCCATGCAGTATGACGACCTCAGCTATATCCTGAAACGGACGGTGTTTGATGCGGGCCGGTCAGACCGGTCCTATGCTCCGCCGCCAAGCCCTGGCGTGGGCAGGCACTTTGTGCGCGGTAATGCAAGCCCGACCCGCCTTGAAGGCAACAGGCTCTATTTCATTGCGTTTCAACAGGAAGACAACCTGCACGCCCTGCACCGCATCAGGCGCGAGCTTGAAGCCATGCCGGGCGCTGTGCCGATGGTGGAATGGACCAAAACCCAGCAGCTGGCCTATTGGCTGAACCTTTATAATGTGACGCTGATTGAACGGATGATGCGTGACTACCCCGTCACCAACGTGCGCAAGCTGCTTTATGGGGCGGGTGGGTTGTTGGATGAGAAGCTGTTGACGGTTGCGGGCGTAGAGCTGTCGCTCAATGACATTCACCACAGGATTTTGATCCCTAACTGGCAAGATCCCTTGATCATGTACGGCCTGTTCCACGGCTATGTTGGCAGCCCGAACATCCGCAAGGAGGCCTATACGGCCCAAAATGTATATGAAATGCTTCGGGAAAATGCCGCTGAATTTATCAACAGCAATCGCGGCATGGTGCGTGACGGCGCCGGGCTTAGGGTCGCGGAACTCTATGCCATCAACCGGGCGCTGTTCCCGAAATGGCCGACTGACCTGAAGCGCCATCTGGAAGCCTTTGCGAGCGTGGACTATGTGCCCACTGTACGGAATGCAAATGTGATCCGGCCGGATGCCGACGATTATTATATCGCCGACCTGTTCCAGGGCGTCACCCACGACATAAATCCAAATGAAGGCAATGTTGCGGGCATTGTTACCAGCTTGCCGGGCCTTGGTTCTGGCGAAGCCGGGATGTTCGCTGATTTTATCATCGCGACAAGCCGGACAGCCTCGGGTTTCAATTTCCCGCCCCATGTTCAGGAATATGTCATCGACATCCGGGAGAAGTTTTCTCGCCGGGAAGGCAAGGTTGAGGTCGAGGAATATGACGAGCCCACCACAACAACCACGCCGGAAGAAGCGCCGCAGCCTTAAAAAGGTTGCGCTGGCCTACAGCCGATCAGCGTGGTTGGCGCGCAGGTAATCAAGCACTCTGTCCAGCATCAGGGCGCCATAGGCCCCATTCGCATGCCGCACATCGCCTTCCCGTTCCGTTTCAAGCTCTGTCTTCAGGAAGCCGTCGTCACTGCGTGCTTCGGGCGGGAAGGTCACCACATCGATGCCGAGTTCTTCAAAAAAGGCCATGGATAACGTGCGGTACCGTTCGAACAGATGCTGAATCACCACCCCTGATGCGAAGCCCTGTGTCATGATGGGCAGGTTGCGCTGCAGCGGCGGGGATTCGATGACGAAGCAGGGTATATCCAGGGCTTTCAGCGCCTTATAGAAACCACGCTGATGCTTGCTGTCTTCACGGATCATGGTGTCGATCATGGCAGACGAAAGCGGCTGCTTGCCTTCTTCCTGTTTAAGGGCCGCAGGATAGAAAGTGCGCCATGTGCGTGACTGGCAAACGCGGAATGCATGGAACCCGAGTGAAAAGCCAAACAGGTGGTCCTTGCCCTGCATGATGGCGGGCTGGCCTGTCAGCTTTTGAATCTGCTGGCGCACGGCAGGGACGCCGAAGGCCACTCGGTCTTTCCGCGGCAGGAAGATATTGTGCGACAGCTTGCCGCCAGGGCCCATGGCGCCCATCACGATGGTCTCAAGTGGCTCGCGTTCCGCTGCTGCCCGCATCAGGCAGCCGATATGGGATTCGCCTGTCAGGTAAATCATAGCAGTTTTTCCGTCTCCAGAATTTCCTCGTCGCAGACCACGTCGTCGTCGTCTTCTTCAGCAGGTTTTGCTTTTGCAGCCTTGGCTGCCTGCGGTGGTGTGTGCTCGGCAAAGAAATGCTGCATCACGAAGCTTACGCCTTCCGGGGCAACGGTGCGCAGGTTGGGATCGAAGAACATGGCGCGCATCGGGTGCGCAGCAATAATTTCATACGATGGGAAATAGTCTGTCAGCTCATCTTCCATCGCCAGTTCGCCAGCTACAGCCCGCAACACAGATTTGGAATAGCTGCTGGCCACCATCACATGCTGGTCAGATGCGGTTGCCGTAAGCGGCACAGGCGAAACGGTCAGGAAGAACTTGATGCCCGGGTTGATGGCGCGAACCTTGGCGCGGAAACGCAGGAAAGCTTCCCTGATCTGGCTGGCGGTGAAGTTCCTGAATTCATATTTGTCTGCATCAAATGTGCCTGCCGCCGTGCCGGGGCAAATCGGATAAACGCTGCCATCTGCCTTGTTAACCCAGGCTTCAGTCAGGCCAAGGGTGAAGATAAACATGTCTGTTTTTTCAAAAAGCTCGCGCACAGCCTTAAAGTGCGAGGCTTGCAGCGCGTCGAACTCTGCGCGGGACGCAAAACCGTTGGGTTCAATCGTGGGCCGGAAGGGGTCGAAGAAGCGACCGTTGTCTTCCCACACTTGTTCTGCTGGCGTGAAATCGCCAAAGGCGCGATCCACGAGCTGTTCAAGTTGCTGCACCGTATAGATGTTGCCATAACGCGCGGAATACATCC
The DNA here is from genome assembly GCA_013372925.1 of Alphaproteobacteria bacterium. Lineage (GTDB taxonomy): Bacteria > Pseudomonadota > Alphaproteobacteria > Sphingomonadales > Kordiimonadaceae > Kordiimonas. The sequence goes on along the minus strand of JABXIV010000309.1, from coordinate 18,980 downwards.
TGTATCCGTGGGCGCGGGCAATGTCATCGGCCAATAAGTGGGGCGCGGGTTCGAAATCCGTGTAATTGAAGCCGCTGGTGGCCATGCGTCGGCCAATGTGCTGGGCGAAACAACTGCCTGCAGAAGCAATTACATCCCTGGCCCCGATATCGAATTTTTTGCGGTACAGGTCAGAGAAAGCCAAAGGGTTGGAGCTGGCGACACCTGTGCGCCAGAAGGCCCGGTCGGGCAGGTTCTGATATGGATTTTCCTTGCGTGTGCCGGTCTCCGCCATGCAGCTTTCCCCCATGTATCCTTCGGTGTGCCTGTCGTTTCTGTTTGTGCTTGCTTGACGGTTACACCCTGTGGCGGGGGATGGCAAGTCACACATATGCGCGCACTTGCCGGGTGGCTTCTGCATGCCAAGTTTTTATGACGCCACAGATATTTCTTGGCCCCTTTGTAATATTTCGCTTTTCAAAGGTATCCTGTTCGGATAATGGGGGCGTGAAAAAACGGCTAGCATAAAGAATGCCCCGTTGGTTTCGAGTATTCCTTAAAATGAAATTTTGATTTTCCCATTGAATGTGTGGGGGTTATGCCTCACCCTTCTGACATGCGTGGAGGCGCGGGAATGCGGAGCAAACTGATTATCGGTTGGCGCGAATGGGCTGCCTTGCCGGATCTTGGTATTGGCCAGATCAAGGCCAAGATCGACACAGGGGCCAAGACGTCGGCGATCCATGCCTATCATGTCAAGAAGGTCATGAAGGACGGTGCACCGTGGGCCGAATTTGGTATCCATCCGGTGCAAAAGCACAAGAAACCGGAAATTCAATGCACTGCCCCGATTGTTGATGAGCGCGCAGTCAGAAGCTCAAACGGGCATGAAGAGATTCGTTTTGTTGTCAGGACGCGATTGACGCTTGGGCCCTTGACCCGCGCCATCGAGTTGACGCTGACAAATCGCGATGAGATGGGCTTCCGGATGCTGATCGGGCGTCAGGCGCTCAGTAAACAATATCTAGTGGACAGCGGTATGTCTTATGGGCTCGGGGAGCCAGGCGATCCGCACTATAAAATTCTAACTTAAAGAGGGGTATCATGCGTATTGCACTTCTCACCCGTAACCCGGACCTATATTCACACCAGCGCTTGGTGGAAGCGGCGCGCGAACGTGGCCACGAGATGGACGCGATCGACACCATGAAGGTGTATATCAACATTGCGTCGCACCGGCCTGAGATGCGCTATAAGGGCGACATTCTTACTGGCTATGATGCGGTGATTCCGCGGATTGGCGCGTCGGTTACCTTCTTCGGAACGGCGGTTCTTCGCCAGTTCGAGATGGCGGGCGTGTATCCGCTGAACGAATCGGTTGCGATTACTCGGTCCCGTGACAAGCTTCGCAGTTTCCAGCTTTTGTCGCGCCGTGGTGTTGGCTTGCCGGTAACGGCGTTTGCGAACGGCACAAGCGAAGCGGATGACCTGATCGATATGGTTGGCGGCACGCCTGTTGTGATCAAGCTTCTTGAAGGCACGCAGGGCGTTGGTGTTGTGCTGGCGGATACCCGCGATGCTGCGCGTTCGATGATCCAGGCGTTCGGTAAGCTGAAGGCGCATATTCTGGTGCAGGAATATATCAAGGAAGCGGGCGCATCCGACATTCGTTGCCTCGTGATTGACGGCAAGGTTGTGGCGTCCATGATGCGCAAGGGGGCCGAGGGCGAGTTCCGGTCGAACCTGCACCGGGGCGGCAGTTCCCGCACAGTGAAGATCACGCCGGAAGAGCGGTCCACCGCTGTGCGTGCGGCGAAGATCATGGGCCTGAATGTAGCTGGTGTTGACATGCTACGCTCTAACCATGGTCCAGTGATCATGGAGGTGAACAGCTCCCCTGGCCTTGAAGGCATCGAGAAAGCCACCGGCATTGATGTGGCTGGCAAGATCATTGAGTGCATTGAGAAAAACGCACGGCCAAACCGCACAAAAACAAAAGGGAAAGGCTAGGCCTATGCCTGCCGGGCGGAAGCAGAAGCGACCTGATTTTCTTTTTGGTGATCATGTGGTGCCGGCCGGTGGCCGGGCCTCTGTGTCGCTTGAACTGCCCGGCCAGTCTAAATATACGCCGCTTTCCATGCCGGTGCATATTGTGCACGGCAAGAAAGAGGGGCCGACGCTGTTTGTTTCTGCGGCGATTCACGGTGACGAAATTGGCGGCATCGAGATTATCCGCCAGCTTCTGATCCAGAAGGCGCTGAACCGTCTGCACGGTACGCTTATCTGTGTGCCGGTGGTCAATGTGTTCGGTTTTCTCAACCACACGCGCTACATGCCTGATCGGCGTGACCTGAACCGCTCGTTCCCGGGGTCCGAGCATGGGTCGCTTGCGGCGCGTGTGGCGCATACGTTCAAGACCGAGATTATCGACCGCGCGGATTATGGCATCGACCTGCATACAGGCGCGAACCACCGCACAAACTATCCCCATATCCGCGCGAATATGGAAGACGAGGAAACTGCAGGCCTTGCGCGCGCCTTTAATACGGCTGTGATCGTGAACGCCACGCTGCGGGACGGGTCTCTTCGGGGCTATGCGGTGGAAAAAGACGTGCCCGTGCTTTTGTATGAAGCAGGTGAGGCACTGCGGTTTGAAAAATTGGCGGTCACTGCCGGTGTACGCGGTATTCTGAACGTTCTTGGGGCGGTTGGCATGATCAAGCGCACCATCAAACGCCGCCCGCATGTGACGGTTGAGGCGGAAACCTCGCACTGGGTGCGGGCAACCCGCTCCGGCCTGATCCGTAACCCGATTGCGCTCGGCAGCCATGTGGAAAAAGGCGACCGGTTAGCGCACTTGTCAGACTGGCTGGGCGATGAGGAAACCGAAATTCGCGCCACTCGCGAAGGCGTTGTGATCGGCCGCACCAACCTGCCAATCGTGAACGAGGGTGATGCGCTTTTCCATGTGGCGGAATTCGATAATGCCGAGAAGGCGGGCAAGACAGTGGAGCGATTCGCCAGTTCCCTTGAGGGGCTCGGTGAAGGCGATTATGTCGATCATCTGGTTGAGTGATGCAACCAGTGTCAGTATCTATTCTCTAAAATTGTAATTTTATGCACTTCCGTTTCAAGGATGCTGTCTATTCAGTCAGGATCATGCTAATGTTCCCTTGGATTGAAGGTCATATGTGGGGGCATGATGACGGATACGCATTTTTTAGAGGCGTTGTCCCAAGGTTCTGAGCGTGGGACAGAGGGGCAGGATACAATGAATTCAGGGCAAGAGCCTGAAGGCAGTGTGCGTGGACGGGTGTTCCCCGATCCGCCAGTACCGCCTTGGGAATATGACCCGGAAACACCACCAGAAGGCCTTGGCTGGATGCTGGGGTATGGCGCTGATTACTGGCGTTATTTTGGCACCTGGTTCATGGAACTTTCCAAGGAAGAGCAAGCCTCGTTCACATGGAAATACCCAGAACCAGAGGTCTGGCGGGGCTTTTACGATAGCCTGATGGGTGAAGCTGGCTAAGTCTTTGGCTTGCGACAAAAAAGCACAAAGGCTTGCCCCTTGATATAAGCAGGCGTAGCGTTCCGAAAAACATATCGGGACACGCGATGACTTTTCTTCACAAACTGAAACTGGTTGCGGCCATGCTGTTGCTGGCCTCGCCTGTTGATGCACAGGATGATGATGAAGCACGGCAGGTACGCCGCCTTGTGGAAGGCGGGCTGGTGCCGGCCGTGATGGTGCAGGGTGGCCCGCAGCTTTACGGCCTGACCGAACGCATGGCTTACTATAATGTGCCGGCGCTGTCAGTTGCTGTGATCCGTGGCGGCGAGCTTGTGTTCGCGGACGCCTTTGGTGACGCAAGCCCGGGTGCGCCAGCAACGCCGGTCACATTATTTCAGGCGGCATCTCTCAGCAAGCCGGTGACGGCAATTGCTGTCATGCGGCTTGTGGAAAAGGGCCTGCTGGATCTGGATGCCGACATTCGCGGTTCTCTCAAAAGCTGGTCTCTTCCTGAAGGTACGCCCGATGTGCCGGTAACCATCCGACAGATATTGTCCCACACCGCAGGGTTCACTGTGCACGGCTTCCGCGGTTATGCGCCCGGCGAAAATGTGCCCACAACCCTTGATATCCTGAACGGTGCGGGGCCCGCCAATTCAGCCCCGATTGTTATTGACCAGACACCCGGACAGGCGTGGCGTTATTCGGGCGGGGGCTATACCGTGCTGCAGCTTCTGATCGAAGACGTGACCGGAAAACCGTTTGCCGAAGTGATGCGCGAAGAAGTACTGGCCCCGGCGGGCATGGAGCGCAGCAGCTATGTTCAGCCCCTGCCGTCGGACTGGGGTGCCCAGCTTGCGGCCGCGCATGATTATAAAGGCAATTTCACGCCCACGCATATCTATCCGGAACAGGCCGCGGCCAGCTTGTGGACAACCCCGCGTGAGCTTGCAGGCTTGCTGGCGGAGCTGTCGCGGATTTATCAGGGTGCCGAGGGCTGGCTTGGGCACCAAAGTGTACAAGATCTTGCAACCCAGGTGTTTGAGGGCATGGGCCCCGGTTTCGCGGTGGATGGCGAAGGCAGGAATTTGCGGCTGACGCATGGCGGCTCCAACAAGGGATTCCGCAGCTTCATGGCGCTTTACCCCGAACGCGGCGACGGCATTGTTGTGATGACCAACGCGGCCGCGGGTGGCGGCATGCAGATGGAAGTTGTGCGTTCCATCGCCGCGCAATATGGCTGGCCGGAATTTGAACCGCGTAAGATAGCAGCGGTCAAATTAAGCGATGAGAAGCTTGCCGCGCTCGCTGGCCGGTATCATGTGGCGGCCCATGGGTTTGAGATTGATGTGGCTCCAACCGGTGGTGGGCTGGAGCTGGCTGTAACCCGTGGATCACGTTATCTGGCCTATCCTGTCAGCGAGACAGAACTCACGATCCGTGAAGACGGTGCCATCATAACCGTTGCGGAAGAGGGCGTGCTGAAACTGTGGGGCATGACAGCCGAAAGGGTTGATTAAACCGCTTCGGTCGCCTTGATCAGCCAATCCGCCTGTGTGCCATCTACAAGGGGCAGCATCTCTGCCCGTACGCGGGCGTGATAGCTGTTGAGCCAGTCAACTTCTGCCTTTGTCAGTAAGGAAAAATCGATCATATGGGTGGCGATGGGGGCCAGTGTCAGGTCATTCAGTTCCAGAAAGCCATCCTCGCCTTCCACTATTTCACACAGGTTCTCGATACGGATGCCGAACTTGTCGGCTTCATAATAGCCGGGCTCGTTGGTGATGGTCATGCCGGGCACGAGCGCCACGTTGCTCACCTGCTTGCCGATCCGCTGTGGGTGTTCGTGCACGCTCAGGCACACGCCAACGCCGTGGCCTGTGCCGTGGTCGTAATCTAGCCCGGCCTGCCAAAGCGGTAGCCGTGCGATGGCATCCAATTGGTGGCCTTTGGTGCCTTTGGGGAAGCGGGCTGAGGCTAGCGCAATATGGCCCTTGAGAACGCGGGTGTAGCGGTCCTTGAATTCGTCAGAAACTCGGCCGATGGCAACCGTACGGGTGGTATCGGTGGTGCCGTCCAGATACTGGCCGCCGCTATCTAGAAGGTAGATCGTATCTTCATGGATATGGCCCTGGCTCTGGGGCTCAGGCGCGTAGTGGCACAGGGCGGCATTGCCGTCTGCCGCTGAAATGCTTTCAAAGCTGGGTTCAAGGAACTGGTTTGCTTCCTTGCGGTGCTCCAGGATTTTGTCTGCAGCTTCCAGTTCGCTGATCGGATTGCCAGCTTGTGCGCGGGCTGCGGCACTTTCATCCAGCCACGCCAGAAACTTCACCCACGCCACGCTGTCGCGTTTGTTGGCGGCGCGCATGGCTGTCTGCTCTGCTTCTGACTTGCAGGCTTTCGCAAGGGTGATGGGGTCGGCTTCCATCTTGGTGGTGCCGCCCGCTGCTTCAACGGTTTGTTTCAGCAGCACGGGGCTCCAGGTCGGGTCAATCCAGACACACTCCCGCGCGGCCCCCGCTGCTTTCAGTGCGTTTGTGAAACTGCTCACAGACCGGACTGTAACGCCCTCAAAATCGATTTCGGTTTTGTCCGCTCGGAACTTGCGGTCATCAATGAACCAGTCGGCTGTACCGTCTTTTGCCAGCAGCAGGAAGCTGTGCGGCATCGGGTTATAGGGTACGTCAGACCCGCGCACGTTCATCAGCCAGGCGATATTGTCAGGCAGGGTGACGGCCAGCCGGTCAGCCCCGCTATCTTTCAGCATTCTGGCGATGCCCTTACGCTTGTCGCTTGCTCTCATGCCTGCCAGTTCCTCGGGGTACGCCCGGACGCGGCCAAGCGGCGGGGCGGGCTGGTCAGCCCATGCGCGGTCGATCAGGTTTTCAGGTATGGCTTTCAGGCTGGCGCCGGTATCTGTAATCGCTTTTTCAATCTCATCGATCTGTGTGCTTGTATGTAGCCAGGGGTCATAGGCGATGCAGTCACCCTTACGGGCATTTTGCTGTAACCATTCGGCGGGTGGGTGATCATGCAGGTGCTGATGGGAAAAGGCACTAAGGTCTACCTGTCGCGCCGCCTGAACCGTATAGCGGCCATCAACGAAAATGGCAGCATCACGCTCGCGTACTATTGCGATTCCGGCTGAGCCGGTGAAGCCAGTCAGCCACTTCAGGCGCTTGTCATGGTCGGCGATATATTCGCCCTGATGTGCATCGGCGAGCGGCACCAGAAAGGCATCCACGCCTTCTTTTTTCATTTCGTGGCGAAGGGCGGCAAGGCGCGTATTGGCTGGCATGGCTGGTCTTCCGGCTTGGGGCTAGTCGTTTTCTTGCAGGTGTTTGATCAGGTCGCGGCGCGCCTCGTCGATATGTCTGCGCAACAGTGTAACCGCTTGTTCCGTTTCGCCTGCTTCGCACAGGTCGATCATGCGGCCGTGTTCCTTGTTGGCGCGCGTGCGGTTGTCTTCCGACAGGCTGAGCTGGATGCGTACATAGCGGTCCAGATTATCATGGATTTTCTTGACCATCTCAAGCGTGATGGGGCGCCCGGCGATGGCGTAAATTTCAGCGTGAAGCTGCCAGTTGATTTCGCCCCACTTGGTGGGGCTGGCACTGTCCATCCGGTCAATAATCTTGCGGGCGCGGCTGATGGCATCTGGCGTCATGTGATCTATGGCGCGGGCGAGCAGGTCGCCTTCAAGGGCGATCCGGATATCGAAGTATTCGTTGATTTCATCCAGTGTCAGGCGTGAAACGATGGCACCTTTATAGGGCACATTCACCACGAGGCCTTCGGCCTCCAGTTGCTGGAAGGCTTCCCGCACAGGAATACGGCTGACGCCCAGCTTTTTTGCCACGTCGTCCTGCCGAAGCTGTTCGCCCTGGGCATATTCGCCCGAGATGATCAGTTCCCTCATGGCGTCGGCCACCTGAACGGCGAGCGACCTGCGTTTCACAGCCTGAATTTTTACCATCCACTTCTTCCTGTTTCTTTGCACGTGCGCGCCAAGGGATATGGAGCGATTTATAATGTATCCAATGTACAATTACAGCTTTTTGTATGAAAGCGCGATTTTTCGTTCTTGCTCAACAGCCTGTGCATGGCCACTGGCTAAAGAAAATCTTGCTGTTTATGTATTCTGTTAAATGCAACTGAGATTGCGAGGCAAAAATAATAATTAAAATTTGATGTAAATATTTACCGTTTCATCATTCCGCCCCATTATCCTAATGAGCGCTTTAAATTGTAGCCTCGTCTGAGGCGCCCCTAACGAGACGGAAATAAACGGGTATGGACCTCAAAACGCTGACGAATATGTTCCCTTCCCACAAGCTTGTTATGGGGGAGCAGTTTGCCCAGGAAAATGTAAGCGCCCTGAAAGTTAAAAGCGTTCTACGCTGGTCAGACACGATCTTTGTGAATTGTGATTTCAGCGAAGCGCATTTCCATCTTCTGATGTTGTCTGGGGCTATCTTCTTCAAGTGTGATTTTGCCGGTGCAACTTTCACTGCCTGCGATATCGACGCAACTGAGTTTATCAGCTGCAACATGACCTGTGCGGATTTCCAGGGGTCGTGCGTACAGGATAGCAATTTCACAGATTGTATTGTGGGTGGGATCATGGGACCGCGCGATTTCGAAAGCTGCAGCTTCACAAATGCACGCTATTCGCGCCATATCCCGATTGTTTCAAGCGTGCCTTACTATTCCATTTCAACGCCCACGAAGCCGCTATATATTTTCTGCACGCCAAATGCGTGGCGGGTGCATGGTGAAGGCGTGCGGCTGACTGTTACCGCAGAGGACCTTCCGCACATTGACGAGCCTTTCAAGGCAGCCGTTACGTGCGTACACGAGATCGAGCAATCGGTTGGCCGCGAAGCCGTGAAGCAGGCACTTGGCATGCCGGAAAGCCGCAAAGTGGACCGTAATCAGGACGCCTAACGCCATAACAGTCGGTCTTTGGTGAAGCGGGCCTTTTGGCCCGTTTTTTATGACGGTGGTTGACAGCGCTGTCAAATAGCGAATATGGTCTCCTCGGAAGGGGTGCGCTTTTGCGCACAGTTTGAAGGTATACAGGGGACCAGGGATGGGAAGCTTGGACTGGGGCGTACTCGGCCTCTATTTTTTCGTTATTTTCGGTGTGGCTTTTTGGGCCGGGCGTCAGGAACGCAAGGGCGCGGAGTCGGAAGATTTCTTCCTTGCTGGCCGCAATGTGGGCTGGTTTGTGATCGGAGCGTCTTTGTTTGCCTCCAATATCGGGTCGGAGCATCTTATTGGCCTCGCGGGCACAGGGGCTGCCTCTGGTGTGCCGGTGGCCCAGTTTGAAATTCTGGCAGGTCTTATCCTGTTGCTTTTGGGCTGGCTGTTTGTGCCTTTTTATGTGGCGTCGGGTGTTTACACCATGCCCGAGTTTCTGGAGCGCCGCTATTCGAAGGGCTCGCGCACCTATCTGGCGATCATATCGGTCGCGGGCTATATCTTGACCAAAATTTCGGTCACCGTGATGGCGGGTGGCATTGTGTTCGAAACCCTGATGGGCATCGATTTCTGGACCGGGGCGATTATCGTTGTGCTTGCAACAGCGGTTTACACCGTGTGGGGTGGCCTGCGGGCGGTTCTTTATACCGATATGGTGCAGATGTTCGTGCTGCTTGGCGGCGCGCTCGCGGTTACATGGTTTGGCCTTGAAGCGGTTGGCGGCTGGGGTGAGCTGAAGGCAAGCGCGGGCGAAGAGATGTTCAGCCTGTGGCGGCCCATGACAGACCCTGAATTCCCCTGGACCGGCATCCTCTTCGGTGCGCCCATTCTGGGTGTCTGGTACTGGTGTACGGACCAATATATCGTGCAGCGGGTGCTGTCGGCCAAAAGCCAGGATGATGCACGCAAGGGTACCATCTTTGCGGCCTACCTGAAGCAGCTTCCAATTTTTATCTTTGTGGTGCCGGGCATTATCGCGGCGGTTCTTGCCAGCAAAGGCGAGCTGACGCTTGATCAGTCAGATCAGGCTTTGCCTGCCCTGATGGGTGCGTTGTTGCCGGTGGGTATCAAAGGCCTTGTTGTGGCGGGCCTGCTTGCGGCGTTGATGAGTTCGCTTTCAAGCGTGTTCAATAGCTGCTCCACCGTTTTCACGATGGATATCTACAAGCAGCTCAAGCCTGAAACCAGCGACCATAACCTCAAGCGTATCGGCCAGATCGCCACGATCGTGATGGTGGTGCTGGGTATGGCATGGATTCCGCTTATGAAGCTGATCTCAAGCCAGCTTTATACCTATATCCAAAGCGTGCAGGCCTATATTTCGCCGCCTATCGCAGCAGTGTTCCTGTTGGGCGTGCTGTGGCGCCGCGCCAACGCCAAGGGGGCCTTCTATTCGCTGATCGTTGGCGGCCTTTTGGGGCTCGTGCGCTTGATCCTTGAAGCCAACAAGGACGGCCTTTCGGGCTTCCTTTATATGGTGGCGGATGCCAACTTCCTGCATGTTGCGATCTTCCTGTTCGTGATTTGCTCATTGGTGCTGGTGATTGTCAGCCTGATGAGCGAAGAACCGGATGAAGCCCATGTTGCTGGCCTGACGATGGCGGCCCGCGGTGACGCGGCAGCCATGCGGTCTTCCGCGCAGTCGCGCTGGGCCAGCGTTGGTGTGATCGCGCTTGTTGCAGCACTGTGGATTTATTTTTCATAAGGCGCTATCAACAAACAGGGTTGTTTGGCTATAGGCAGAGCATATGCGTTCAGTAACCATTGATGATGTTGCGAAGGCCGCGGGCGTTTCGATTAAAACCGTTTCCCGTGTGGTGAACCGGGAACCGAATGTGCGCGCCGCCACCAAGGAAAAGGTGGAAGCCGCCATCAAGGAGCTGAACTATCGGCCGAACCAGAGCGCGCGGGGGCTTGCCTCGCGCCGCTCCTACATGATCGGGCTGGTGTATGATAACCCCAGCCCCAATTATCTGGCGAACCTGCAAGCGGGCATGATCGAAGCCTGCCGGGACAATCATTATGGCCTTGCGCTGAACCCGGTAACCTACCACGCGGAAGACATGGTGGAGCAGGTGATGCACTGGGCCCGTCAGGCCTTTGTTGACGGTGTGGTGCTGACCCCGCCGTTGACCGATTCAGAAGCGCTTCTCGAAGCCCTGCGCGCCGCGGATATTCCTTTTGTGATTATGTCGTCCCGCGGTACGGCTGGTGCGCCCGCTGTGCTGATCGATGAAGAGGAAGCCGCCTACCAGATGACGCGGCACCTGATTGACATGGGGCACAGCCGCATCGGTTTTATCAAGGGCCATCCGGATCATTATTCCAGCCGCTGCCGCTTCATGGGCTTTGAAAAAGCCATGAAGGAAGGGGGGCTTGAAATGCCTGCGGGCTATATCGGGCAGGGCTATTTCGATTTTGCGTCGGGGCGCGAGGCTGCATCCCAATTGCTGTCGCAGCCAACACCGCCAACGGCTGTGTTTGCCTCAAACGACGATATGGCCGCTGCGGTGATTTATGAGGCGCATAGCCGCAAGATCGATGTGCCGGGTGAGCTGGCAGTTGCGGGCTTTGACGATACGCCGCTATCACGCCAGGTGTGGCCGGGCCTCACCACCGTGCGGCAGCCGATCCGTGCCATGGGTCGGATGGCGGCAGAAGCGCTGATGGATGCCATGACGGCGGAAGGCCGCAAGAAGCTTGAAGAAGCGGGCGAGATGGCGATCGATTTCGAACTGCAGCTTCGCGGTTCCACTGTCCGCTAGTTCTTGAACATTTTATTTTAATCCTTGCCCGCCCCAACCAGTCATGGTTGGGTTGTTGCATGCCGCCTTGCGGCATCCCCTTTGTTTTGAGTGGCAATATTATTTACTGGACTTATTAGTCTAGTAATTATATGAGAGCGGTAATGGAAGCTGGCCCTGGGCTGGCCCACGCTGTTATGTGCTTGAAAAAAGGTCTTGTCCCATGCTGTTGCACACTGCCTTCAATCGTTCCTGTGGTTTTGTTGTTATCACCCTTTTGGCGTTTGCTTTGGCGGCGTGTGGTGAAGCCAAAAAAGAAGAGCGAGATCCGCCCGTGCGGGGCCTGAAGGTGTTTGAGGTAACGGAAAGCGCGGCCACCATGACCCGCCGCTACCCAAGCGTGGTGCAGCCTGCTGATGAAACACCGCTTTCGTTTGAAATTTCCGGCCAGCTTACCGAAGTGAAGCTGGATGTGGGCGTGCAGGTGCAGGCCGGTGACGTATTGTTGCGGCTTGATCAGACAACGCTGCGCTATGAGGTGCAGCAGGCCCGCGCTGCGCTTGAACAAGCTGAAGCATCACTGGGTAACGCCCGCACCGATTTTGCCCGCAAGGAAGAATTGCTGAAATCCGGCAATGTGACACAGGCGGCATATGATGCTGCGGAAACCAACCTCAAGAGCACAGAGGCGCAGGCGGAGCAGTCGCGCCAGCAATATGCCATCGCGCAGGAACGGCTCGAAAAGGCGGTGCTGAAAGCCCCGTTTGATGGGGTGATCTCAAGCGTGGAAGCGAAATCTTACGCCAATGTCTCGCCGGGGCAGACCGTACTTTCGCTTTATAGCGAGAATGCGTTCGAGGTAGAATTCAGCGTGCCTGCAACGGTGATCAATGCGTTGCATACGGGCGACAAGGCCAGTGTGGAAATCACCGATCTGTATGACACAACGCTGAAGGGCCGCATCAAGGAACTTGGGTCTCGCGCGGGGCAGGTTTCGGCTTTCCCGGCTGTTGTGTTGTTGGAAGAAACGCATCCGGGCCTGAAGGCTGGGATGGCGGCAGAGGTTGCGCTCGATATTTCCCTTTTGATCGGGGAAGAGGGCTTCCTGGTGCCGGTACACTGTTTCGCGCTTGAGGCATCAGACGCGTTGAAGCGCGGCGAATCCTTGCGCGACCAGCATGGCGGCACAGCGCAGGTTTATGTGTTTGATGAGGCCACATCAACCGTACAGGCGCGCACTGTGCAAACGGCGGGCGTGCGGGAAAATATGATCATCGTGGTCGATGGCCTCAAGGCGGGTGACGTGATTGCCGCAGCGGGTGTTTCCTACCTGCATGACGGGCAGAAGGTACGCCTTCTTGGCCACCACGAACATTAGGAGGCCGATATGTCGCTCCTGACCAGATTCGGTCTGAAAAGAAGCCGCTTCACCGCCCTTTTGATGCTGGCGCTGGTGGCAAGCGGTGTGTTGCTTTATGTGGATTTCTCCAAGCGGGAAGCGCCTGAAATCACCATCCGTACCGCGATTGTGGAAGCGCTTTACCCAGGCATGTCGCCCACCCGGATTGAAAACCTGATCGCCGAAAAGGTGGAGCGGAAAATCCGTGAGATTGCTGCCGTGAAGGAAATCCGCACGGTTCTGACCACCGGGCGCATGCGCACCTATGTGGACCTGAAGGATGAGGTCACGAAGCTTGAACCCATCTGGCAATCGCTCAGGGACAAGATGGAAGAAGTGGCGCGCGACCTGCCGGAAGGTGCCTATGGTCCGTTCGTGAATACAGACTTCGGCGAAGTGTCGATCGCCTCCATCGCCATGACGGCGGAAGGCTTCAGCTACCGCGAGATGGAACAATCCGCCAAGGAACTGCAGCGCCGCCTCTATACAGTAGACGGCATCTCGAAGGCTGAACTGTACGGCGTTCAGGAAGAGCGCATCTGGCTTGAGATGGATGGCCGCCGCATGCGGGCCATTGGGGCGCAACTGAATATCCTGATTGATGACCTGCAGAACCAGAATGTGGTGCTGCCTGCCGGGGAAATCAGCGCGGATGGGTCTTCCATTCTTTTGGAATCCACAGGTGATTTCAAAAGCATTGAAGAGATCGAAAACATGCTCACGCAGGCCGGCGGCACGGGTGCCTTTGTGCGCCTGAAGGATCTGGTGAAGGTGCGGCGGGGCTATGAATCCCCCTCTGACAGCAGGGCGTATTTCAACGGGCGGCCAGCGGTTGTGATCAGCGTGCAGATGCAGCCCGGCTATGATATCGGCGATGTGGGCGAACGCCTTCAGGAAGCCGTGCAAACGTTCGAGGACAGCCTGCCTATCGGATACGACCTTGCCTTCGCAACCTTCCAGCCAGCCGAGGTGGACCGCACGGTCGCCGGGGCGCTTTCGAACGTGGCGCAAACCTTCGCTGTGGTGCTGATGGTGGTGCTGTTGTTCCTGGGATTGCGCTCGGGCATGGTGATCGCCTCGATCGTGCCGTTTGCCGTTATGTTCGCGCTTTTGGGCATGGCGGTTCTGGATATTTCGCTGGAGCAGGTTTCCATCGCAGCGGTGATTATATCGCTCGGCCTTCTTGTCGATAACGGCGTGGTGATTGTTGAGGATATCCTTAGCCGGGTGGATGGCGGCAGCAGGCGGCGCACGGCCGCGCTAGAGGCGGGCAAGCAGTATGCCGTGCCGCTGATGGTGTCGTCGCTGACGACGATCTTTGCCTTCACCCCCTTCTTCCTGATTGATGGCGCGCGCGGCGAATATGCCTTTTCGCTTGGGGCTGTGCTGGCGCTCACGCTGATCGGATCATGGATTTCAGCCATGTATTTCCTGCCGCTGATTTCTGTGAAGTTCCTGAAAAAGCGCACAGAAGGGCCGGAGGGTGAGCCGGTAGAGGTGGAGGAAGTGATCCCTGCCTATGCTGTGCTGTATGAAAAGATGCTGCGGCCTATGCTGCGTGGGTCTGCGCTTGTTGTGATCGGCATTTACGGCCTTGTCTTCATCATGATGCAGCTTTTCGCCACACTGCCGAAAGAGATGTTCCCGGAAAGCGACCGGTCGGAAGTGCTGATCTATCTGGATATGCCGAAAAGCGCGCACTTCGAGGCCACCGAGCAGGTCGCCCTTGCGGTAACCGATTGGATCGCGGATGCGCAGACCAACCCCGAGGTGAATAACCAGATGGCCTATATCGGCGAGGGTGGGCCGCGCTTTTACCTCAGCCTGAACCCTATCAATCCATCCCCGTCGCGCGCCTTCATTCTGGTGAATACAAAGTCCCCCGACGATGCGGTGCGATTTGCTGCGCGGGCCAAGCGCTATTTCTTTGAAAATGTGCCCGATGGCCGTTTCACGGTGAAACGCCTGGCGATGGGCGCGAACGAATCCGGTCTTGTGGAGATTGAGATTTCCGGCCCGGATCACGAGAAACTCTTGCGTCTTGGCCGCAGCGTGGAAAAGATTTTCGCGCGGGTGCCGGGCATCATGCAGAACGAAACCGACTGGGGCGAGAAGCTGGTGAAAATGGTGATCGAGGTTGACCAGGACAAGGCGCGCCGCCTTGGTATGTCATCCCAAACCCTGAGCCAGAACCTGAACGCCTATTTTGACGGTTTCGAAGTTTCCACCTTCCGCGACGAGGAAAGCACGATCCCGATCATGCTGCGCGCTTTGAAGCAGGACCGCGACAGTCTTGAAGACCTCTTGAACATCATCCTGCCCGCGGGCGAGGCAATGGTGCCGCTTGAGCAAACAGCTGTGCTCAAGCCGTCCCTTGAATATAGCCAGACATGGCGCAAGAACCAGGAGCTGACAATCACTGTCACGGCCAAAAGCTCATTATTCACAGCTGACAAGCTCTATGCCTATGTGAAGGATGAAATTGGGGCGCTTGGTATTGAGGGCGACTATAAAATGAAGGTGGGCGGCGAGATGGAGGATTCGCGCGAGATCAATGAAGATCTTGGCGCTGGTCTGCCGTATGCCGCACTTTTGATGGTGCTGGCGGTAATGTTCCAGTTCAACAGCGTGCGCCGAAGTGCCATCATTTTCATGAGCGTGCCACTTGTGCTTATCGGCGTGCCCTTGGGGCTGATCCTGCTGGGGCAACCCATTTCCTTCTTCGCCATGTTGGGGCTGATCAGCCTTGCGGGGATTGTGATCAATAACTCGATCGTGCTGGTGGACCAGATCGATATTGAGCGCAAGGAGAAGGACCTGATGGAAGCGATTGTGGACGCGGCGGGCAAGCGCCTGCGCCCTATTTTGCTGACATCTATCACGACCGTCGTGGGGCTTGTGCCGCTTTATCTGTTTGGCGGGCCCTTGTGGGAGCCACTTGCTGCGGTGATGATGTTCGGGCTTGCGTTCGCATCGGTGCTTACGCTGTTCTTTGTGCCGGCCACCTATTTCCTGATGTTCCGCAAGGAAGGCTGAGGCTGTGCTGTTCGCCTGAATGGGTGTGATGGCGAAACAAAGTTTGCGAACCGGGTTCGAATTCGGGCACTTTATTGCGTGACATTTTTCCGAGTTCTGGTACAAGAGCGCCTAATTGACAGCGTTGTCATAAATGCAAAGACGAGGATTTCAGCATGTTTGACCATCCATCCAAAGGCAAAGGCGAAGCAAGGCGGGAACATCTTTCAGCAGCGTTTGATATTGCTGCAGGGTTGATGGAAGGGCGGCAAACTCTGGAAGAGTTGGCGGGTGATCTTTCGTCTCGCGCCAAACAGTGCCTTGATGGGCGGCTTGATATGCTGGCCCGCCAGTGGACGGCGGTGCCCGCAGTGGAAAATCGCCAGCGCTTGGCCGCACTGGTTGAGAAGATCGCCACAGACAAAAGCGGGGCGCGGAAACCCTTCGATGACTTCCAGAAACTGGTGGAAGACGAGGTGGCGGGCTTTGTTGTAACGGCCCACCCCACCTTTTCCCTGTCTGATACGGCCTGGACATATGCTAAGGCCTATATGGGCGCGGTGGCAGATGGCGAACAGGCCGTTAAAACGGCAACGGCCAACATGGATGTGGGCACAGTGCATCCCACCAAATCGCCCACCCTGCATCAGGAACTGGATTATGCAGGCCTTGCTGTTGGCAACATGCGCCGGGCAATCCGCACGCTGTATCACATTATCTTTGAGCAGGCCGCCAAACTGTACCCCAATGAATACCGCAGCCTCAGGCCCCGCCTTGCCACTGTTGCCAGCTGGGTGGGCTTTGACCTGGATGGCCGAACGGATATTGATTGGTCGCTTGGGCTGTTGTTCCGCTACCGTTCGGCGCTTGCGGGGCTTGGTGAATGCCTTGGCCAAACGGGCGGCATCAGCTTTGACGGTGAAGCGCGCGAACATTGGACGGTTATTCGCGCTGGCTTTGAAGACCTGAAAGCCTGCTTTGAGCTGGGGGCGCGCACGCTTGAAGAACACCAAAGCAGCCCGAAGGGCCTTGGCACATTGAACCAGTTGGCGGTTGAAAACCGGTCCCGCAAGGAAGCGGCAGCCAGCCGCATCAATGAAGCGTTTGAGGCGCTTCTGGCGCTTGAACTGGAAGACGCGGTTTGGTGCCGCGCCGCCACGCTTTATAGCGAATGGCGCGCCATAGGCATGGGGCTGTCGCACATTCATTTCCGCTTGAATGCGGCCCAGCTTCATAACGCCATTTCGGCTGAAATCCAGCTTACCAAATCGCCCGACCAATCCGCCATGCGGCGACACTTTCTGGCGGCGATTTCTGAAAAGCTGGAAACGGTTGAGGCCAAGACCATTCATTATGGCACCCTGTCGCGCGAACAAACCACGGCGCGGCGCGTGTTCATGCTGGCGGCACAGTTCCAGAAGCACTTTGATGCGTCCACGCCGATCCGCATGTTGGTGGCGGAATCCGACACGCCCTTCACGCTTTTGACCGCGCTGTATTACGCCAAGCTGTTTGGCGTGGACGACCATGTGGAAATCTCGCCGCTTTTTGAAACGGCTGTGGGGCTTGAGCGCGGCGACCGTGTGATCGCCGAGTTGATCGATAACCCGCATTTCCTTGCCTATATCCGTCGCCAGGGGCGCTTCTGCCTGCAGCTCGGGTTCTCAGACAGCGGGCGCTATATTGGCCAGCCTGCTGCCACCCTTGCCATTGAAAGGTTCAAACTGCGGCTGATCCGGCTGTGGAAGGCGCGCGGGCTTTCTGATGTGCAGCTTCTGTTCTTTGATACACACGGTGAAAGCGTGGGCCGCGGGGCGTATCCTGAAAGCCTGAAAAAACGGTTCCTCTATACCCATCCACCACGGGTGCGGCAGTGGCTGGCCGGGCTTGACCGGCCTGAAAAACATGAAGTGAGTTTCCAGGGTGGGGAAGGGTTCCTTTGGTTCCTGGCGGAAGATACTGCGCTTGCGTCCTTCACGGATTTTCTGGAAGTGCGGTTTGGCGATTATGACGCCGACGGTGACAAGCTTTATGACGAAAAAGGCTGGGCACTGGATTTCTTCCTCACGCTCGTGGAATACCAGAACCACCTGACCGACCATAAAGGCTATATCCGGCTGATCGACGGTATTGGCCGCAGCTTGCTGTTCCCTACGGGCTCGCGCTCGCTCAGGCGGCAGGGTGGGGGTGCTGTGCACCAACGGCTGGAACGCATCAACCAGATCAGGGCCATCCCGCACAATGCTGTGCTGCAGCAGCTTGGCTATCTGGCAAACAGTTGCGGCGGCCTTGGTACGGCTATCGCCCGGTCCCCTGATCTTTTTGAGGCTATTTATAACAAGTCTGACCGGCTGCAGATGGTAACGGGCCTTGCAGCCAATGCGCTCGCCCGGTCTGATGTGGGGGTAATCGAGGCTTATGCAAAGCTTCTCAGCCCCGGTTACTGGCTCGACCGCGCCGAAGAGGAAGGTGATACCAGCCGCCGCGGCCAGCTTCGCCGTCTTTCCCGCCTGATGGAAGGGCTCTTTGAAAGCGATAGCGTTGAAGCCTGCATCCGGAAGCTGCGCCGCGACGCAGGCACGCTGACCGACTGTGTGCAGGACGAAGGCGTGATGGCGGCGTTTGAAACCGCAAGCCAGGACGGGGAGCTGTTTGAACTGCACCAGATCAGGATTGGGCTGATCCAGTATATCTTCCTCAAGGCGATGGAAATCCCCCGCTTTAGCAGCCGTTTCGATGTCAGCCTTGAAGACATGCTGGTGGAACTGCTGCATCTTGAGGTGCCGGATACGGTGGCGCAACTGAGGAAGATTTTCCCGGAATCACCAATCCGGAACGACGATGAAGAGTTCGGCGAAGAGACCACATACGAAGGCAGTGCGTCCTCAGGTTATGAGGATGCCCACAGAAACATCTTTGACAAGATGGAGCAGGCCTACGCGCAAGTGCTTGAAATCAGTGGGTTGATTGCCCTCAAGGCAGGGGCCTTTGGTTAAGTATTTGGTGTGAAGCCAACAAAATTTGCAGAAAAGGGGAGTCTTTCTCCCCTTTTTTCAAAAATACGATATAAGGGTCCGCGAACCTTTAATGCATTTCATATTGTGGAGCGTAAAACGTGACAAAAATCGTACCCTTGACGGTAGAAGAGCATGCAGATCTGAAGATTATGCCGACTGCTGATTTTTCACACCTGAAAGACCAGCATATCCTGCCATTGGTGGTGCATGAATTTGTATCTGTCAGCTCGGACCTGCCGGTCGTTTTTGTCAAGGTTGGTGAAAACGAACAGCTTGTGCCAATGGCAATGTGTGGCCTGAAACCGGGCGACAACCTGGTGGTGGGCGAG
>JABXIV010000211.1 GCA_013372925.1 Alphaproteobacteria bacterium | reverse complement strand
GGCGACCAGCAGAAGAAGGTTGGCTTGCTTTCAGGTGGTGAGCGGAACCGTGTGCATCTGGCGAAGATGCTCAAAGAGGGCGGCAACGTGCTGCTGCTCGATGAGCCGACAAACGACCTTGATACAGAAACGCTGTCAGCGCTTGAGGAAGCCCTTGAGAACTTCGCTGGCTGTGCCGTGGTTATCTCGCACGACCGCTTCTTCCTTGACCGGATCGCGACCCACATCCTGGCCTTTGAAGGCGACAGCCACGTTGAGTGGTTCGAAGGTAACTTCGAAATGTATGAAGAAGACAAGAAGCGCCGCCTGGGGGCAGAGGCCACCCAGCCGCACCGCATCAAATATCGCAAGTTCACGCGCTAAGCCGCGGGAACAGGCAGACAAAGGAAAGGGGGCCGTCTGGCCCCTTTTTTTGTTCCCATCTTGGTCACCCTGAATTTGTTTCAGGGTCCACACTTGATGTTTTGGTTGAGTTTATTGAGGGCTTTCTTCGTCTTCCCAGTCTTCAAGGTCGTCGAACAGGTCTTCCTCGCCTTCAAGCGGCGGTGGGTTGCCGTCATAAATTTCATAGCGGCGGTTCTGCCAGTACACCGTGCGGGCGAACACATAGGGATCGTCCTCAAGATACAGTTCCTTCAGGATGTCGTCATACTGGACGCGCAGGTCCCACGCGTCGATCGCGGTGCGGATCAGGCTTGCGTCAACAAACTTGCCCTTTTCATCCAGCGCCATGCCCACGGGGTCATAGAAGAAATAGGTGGCGAAGCCTGTGGTGTCCCGCAGGTTCGAGGGGCCAAGGAACGGCAGCACGATATAGGGACCATCACCGAAGCCCCATGTGGCAAGCGTCTGGCCGAAGTCTTCGCTGTGGTACTCAATACCCATCTTTTCAGACACCTTGAACAGCCCGCCGATGCCCACGGTGCTGTTCACCACAAAGCGGCCCAGCGTTTTACCGGCGCGCTTGAACTTGAACTGAAGGATGTCGTTGATGAAAACCCAGGGTTCCCGCAGGTTGCGCATCACGTTCGAAATCCCGTCACGCGGGGGCTTCGGCACCACAGCCTTGTAAACCT
The DNA here is from genome assembly GCA_013372925.1 of Alphaproteobacteria bacterium. GTDB lineage: Bacteria > Pseudomonadota > Alphaproteobacteria > Sphingomonadales > Kordiimonadaceae > Kordiimonas. The sequence goes on along the minus strand of JABXIV010000211.1, from coordinate 5,836 downwards.
TCACCGCCGGGCTGATCACCGTTTTGTCGGCGGCCTCGTTGAAGGCGAAAATGGCGCGGTTCATGGGCTCAAGCGGGTCGGAAACCGTTGTCTCCGGACCGTTCTGCGAGGTTGAGGCGCAGGCGGCTGTAAGGGTTAGCAGGCCAATGGCCAAAAGCTTGCGGACTGTCATGCGTTATCCTGTTCAGGCGTTTCTATCGTGGCCGTTCTGGCGCGGCCAACTTGTTTTCTCCCTCTGGCAACAAGGTGCGGCTTAGGGCCGGACTGTGGCGATACCAAGGCGATTCAGACAGTCTATAGCCGAAAAGCCCTAGCCTTGGCATTCACATTTTGCGGAACAGCGTTAGAAAATCGCGGCGGGTGCATAAGAATTTCACGCCTTTACAAATATAAAGATTTCTTTATATTGCAGAAAAACGCCGAGGAAGAATGGTATGGATGAACTTTTGGCAGCTTTGCGCGCGGTAGGAGAAGCAACCCGGCTTCGTATCCTGGCCCTTTTGGGTAAGGGTGAACTGACCGTGGGTGAGCTTGTGCATATCCTAGAGCAAAGTCAGCCGCGTGTCTCGCGCCATCTGAAGCTGATGGGCGAAGCCGGCATTCTGGACCGCTTTCAGGAAGGCACGCAGGTTTTCTACCGCTTGGCCGATACGGGCGTTGGTGAAAAGCTCAATAGCGCGCTTCTGGGCATGATCCCGGATAGCGACGCACTGTTGGATGCGGATAATCGCGCGCTGGATGACATCCGGGCTGAGCGGTTTGAAAAAGCGCAGGGCTATTTCCGGGCGCACGCGTCTGAGTGGGACCAGATCCGGTCGCTGTATGTGGCCGAGGCGGAAGTGGAGCAGGCGCTTCTGGATATGCAGGGGCAAAAGCCCCTCGGGCGCTTGCTGGATGTAGGCACGGGCACAGGCCGCATGCTGGATGTGTTCGCGCCGTTCGCCGAGCAGGCACTGGGCATCGACCTTTCGCGCGAGATGCTGGCGGTTGCGCGTGGTAATCTGGCCCACAAAGGGCTGCAGAATTGCCAGGTACGCCTTGGGGATATGTATGACCTGAGCGTGCCGGACGGCAGCCAGGACCTGATCATTTTCCATCAGGTGCTGCACTTTGCGGAAGACCCGGCACGGGCGCTCAGGGAAGCCGCAAAAGCGCTGGTGAAAGGCGGCAGCATCCTGATTGCAGATTTTGCGCCCCATGCGGAAGAATACCTGCGGGACGAACAGGCGCACCGGCGCCTGGGGTTCGCAGACGACGAGATTACCCAGATGGGCGAAGGCGCGGGGCTGAAGCGCACTGACCTCAGGCATCTGGAGGGTGGCAAGCTCAGGGTTACAATCTGGCGATTTGAAAAGGTTTAAAGACAGCTTTTGGGCGAAGGGCTGTTTTGGCAATATTGGTAAGGAGTAGGGCAATGGCCCAGCGACACTATCCCCACGGTTCCCATTCACTGTTTGAAGAAGCGGTGGATGATGTGAATGTTTCCTTCGAGTTCTTCCCGCCGAAGACCCCGAAGATGGAGGAAACCCTGTGGCAGTCGATCAAGACGCTTGAGGAACTTAATCCCAAGTTTGTGTCTGTCACCTATGGTGCGGGCGGCGGTACGCGCGAACGTACCCATAAAACCGTGAAGCGGATTGTTGACGAAACCAATCTCAAGCCCGCGGCGCACCTGACATGCGTGGGGGCCACCCGCGACGAGATCGATGAAGTGGTGCGGGACTATCACGACGCCGGTGTGCGCTCCATCGTGGCGCTTCGGGGCGATCCGCCAGAAGGCGCAAGCCGCTATGAAGCGCATCCGGGCGGCTACGCCAATGCGGCTGAGCTTGTGGAAGGGATCAGGAAAATCGCTGATTTCGATATTTCTGTTGGGGCCTACCCGGAAAAGCACCCGGATAGCCCGACGCTGGCGGCAGACCTGGACAACCTGAAGCGCAAGGTGGATGCGGGCGCGAACCGGGCGATCACCCAGTTCTTCTTTGAGCCAGACCAGTATTTCCGTTTTCTGGACCACTGCCAGTCTTACGGCATTGATGTGCCGATTGTGCCGGGCATCCTGCCGGTTACGAACTATAAAACACTGAAAAGCTTCGCCGCCACGGCAGGCGCAAGCGTGCCTAAATGGCTGGGCGACCTGTTCGACGGCCTTGATGACAGGCCACAAACCCGCAGCCTTGTTGCCGCAACAGTTGCGGGCGAGATGGTGCGCCGCCTGTATGCGGGCGGCGTGCGCGATTTTCATTTTTACACGCTCAACCGGGCGGAACTGACCTATGCGATCTGCCACATGCTTGGCATTCGCGCGGGCGCGGAGGAAACGCAATGACAGATCGCATTACAGGCCGGACAGCCCTTCTTGAAAAGCTGGCGAATGAACGCATTCTGGTGATGGACGGTGCCATGGGCACCATGATCCAGAAGCGCAAGCTGGTGGAAGAGGATTACCGCGGTGCGCGTTTCAAGGATTGGCCTTCTGACCTGAAGGGCAATAACGACCTTCTGGTGCTGACCAACCCGCAGGTGATCGCCGATATTCACGCGGCCTTCCTTGAGGCTGGTGCCGACATTATCGAAACAGACACCTTCAACGGCACGTCCATTTCCATGGCGGATTACGACATGCAGGATCTGGCCTATGAAATCAATCTTGAGGGTGCGAAGCTTGCCCGCAAAGTGGCCGATGAATGGACCGAGAGGACGCCCGAAAAGCCGCGCTTCGTGGCAGGCTCAATCGGGCCGACCAACAAAACGCTGTCTGTTTCGCCTGATGTGAATAACCCTGGCTTTCGGGAAGTGACGTTCGATGAAGTTGCAGCCGCCTATAAAACGCAGGTTGAAGGCCTGATGGACGGCGGGGTGGACATCATCCTGATTGAGACCGTGTTCGACACCTTGAACGCCAAGGCAGCGATTTTCGCCACCGAAGAGGTGTTTGAGGAGCGCGGCGTGCGCCTGCCGATCATGCTTTCCTGCACGGTGACGGATATGTCGGGCCGCAACCTTTCGGGCCAGACGATCGAAGCTTTCTGGTATTCTGTCCGGCACGCCAAGCCGTTTACCATTGGCCTTAATTGTGCTTTTGGGGCAGAGCATCTGCGCCCGCATGCTGTAACGCTTGCCGCTATTGCCGATACACGCGTGGCGATTTACCCCAACGCGGGCCTGCCGAACGAGATGGGCGAATATGACGAAAGCCCGGCGGTAACCGGCGCGCACCTGAAAGAATGGGCAAAAGAAGGCCTGTTGAATATCGTGGGTGGTTGCTGCGGCACCACGCCTGAGCATATCGCGGCGATTGCCAAGGCTGTTGAAGGCATCCCGCCACGGCGCGTGCCTGCCCATACACCAGCGATGCGCCTTTCCGGTATCGATCCCATCACCATTATCAACGCGGCTGAGTAAAGATTATGACCAAACCAACCGCCCAGTTCATCAATGTTGGCGAACGCACGAATGTTGCGGGTTCCGCCAAGTTCAAGAAGCTGATCTTCGAAGGCAACTATGAAGAGGCTGTTTCCATTGCCCGCCATCAGGTGGAAGGCGGCGCACAGATCATCGATATCAACTTCGATGACGCCATGCTGGATGCCGAAGAGGCCATGGAAACTTTCCTCAAGCTGATTGCGGCAGAGCCCGATATCGCCCGCGTGCCAGTGATGATCGACAGTTCCAAATGGAGCGTGATTGAAACCGGCCTCAAGTGTGTGCAGGGCAAGGCTGTGGTGAACAGCATCAGCATGAAAGAAGGCAAAGAGCCATTCGTTGCGCAAGCGAAACGAATTATGCGCTATGGTGCCGCTGTTGTTGTGATGGCGTTTGACGAAGATGGCCAGGCCGACAGTATCGAGCGCAAGTTCGACATCTGCAAACGTTCCTACGATATTCTGGTGAAGGAAGTTGGCTTCCCGCCTGAGGACATTATTTTCGATCCCAATATCTTTGCTGTCGCCACCGGTATTGAAGAGCATGACAATTACGGCGTGGACTTCATTGAGGCCACGCGCCTGATCAAGGCGAACCTGCCGCATGCGAAGGTGTCTGGCGGTGTGTCGAACATCAGCTTCTCCTTCCGCGGCAATAACCCGGTGCGCGAGGCCATGCACAGCGTGTTCCTGTATCACGCCATCAAGGCGGGCATGGATATGGGCATCGTGAACGCGGGCCAGCTTACGGTTTATTCCGATATCCCGGATGACCTGCGGGAGCGGGTTGAGGATGTGATCCTGAACCGTCGGTCTGATGCCACCGAACGCCTGCTTGAGATCGCCGACGACTATAAGGGGCAGGGCGCGAAGGCGCGCGTTGAAGACCTGTCCTGGCGCGAGCAGCCTGTTGAAAAGCGGCTTGAGCATGCGCTGGTGAAGGGCATTGCAGACTATATCGAGGAAGACACAGAAGAAGCCCGCCAGCAGTTTGATCGCCCGATCCAGGTGATTGAAGGCCCGCTGATGGACGGCATGAACGTGGTAGGTGACCTGTTCGGCGCCGGTGAAATGTTCCTGCCGCAGGTGGTGAAATCCGCTCGTGTGATGAAACAGTCTGTGGCCTATCTTCAGCCCTATATCGAGGCCGAGAAGGAAGAAGGCAGCAAGGCCAAGGGCCGCATTGTGATGGCGACCGTGAAGGGCGACGTGCACGACATCGGCAAAAACATCGTGGGCGTGGTGCTGCAATGTAACAATTTCGAGGTGATCGATCTTGGTGTGATGGTGCCGTGGTCGGATATCCTGAAGGCAGCGAACGACCATGACGCAGACATGATCGGCCTTTCAGGGCTGATCACGCCCAGCCTTGATGAAATGGTTACCGTGGCATCTGAGATGCAGCGCGGCGGGTTCGATATGCCGCTGTTGATTGGCGGGGCAACCACAAGCCGCGTGCACACGGCGGTCAAGATCGCACCAGAATACACCGGGCCGATCGCCCACGTGCTGGACGCTTCCCGTGCGGTGGGCGTGGCAAGCGCCCTGGTATCCGAAACCGGCAAGACTGCCTTTGTTGAGAAAACGCGCGCGGAATATCAGGATATTCTGGAAAAGCGTCTGGCTAAGCCGAAGGCCGATAGGCTCGTAAGCCTTGAAGACGCCCGCGCGAACAAGGCGGCGCCTGATTTTGAAACCTTTAACCCTGTGCGACCAAGCTTCACGGGCACCAAGGTGTTTGAGGACTTCCCGCTTGCCGATCTGGTTGAGCGCATCGACTGGACACCTTTCTTCCGCACATGGGAACTGGCGGGCACATACCCGGCCATTCTGGAAGACAAGGTGGTGGGCGAAAGTGCCCGCAGCCTGTTTGCTGACGCGCAGGCGATGCTGAAAAAGATCGTTGATGAAAAGTGGCTGACAGCCAAGGGTGTTGTTGGTTTCTGGCCCGCGAACGCGGATGGCGACGATGTGGTGCTTTATACCGGCGATAACCGGAATGAAGAGCTGTCGCGCCTGCATTTCCTAAGGCAGCAAGTGGCGAAGCGTGAAGGTCGCGCCAACGATTGCCTGGCAGATTTTGTTGCGCCAAAAGACACCAAACCTGACTGGGTCGGCGGCTTTGTGGTGACGGCAGGGCACGGCATTGAGCCGCATCTTGCGCGCTTCAAGGCCAAACATGACGATTATAGCGATATCATGCTCAAGGCGCTGGCTGACCGCCTTGCCGAAGCCTTTGCCGAGAAAATGCACGAACTGGTGCGGACAGACCTGTGGGGCTTTGCTGAAGGTGAAGATCTCAGTAACGAGGACATTATCAAGGAACGCTATACGTCGATCCGCCCGGCACCGGGCTACCCCGCGTGCCCGGACCATTCCGCCAAGCCGGAATTGTTCCGCCTTCTGGATGC
>JABXIV010000075.1 GCA_013372925.1 Alphaproteobacteria bacterium | reverse complement strand
AATCATCAATGTGATCAAGGACAGTCGCGGTTATATCGCCAATGGCCACACCTATATGAACCACCCGATCAATTGCGCCGCTGCCGTTGCCGTGCAAAAGGAAATCAATGAACGAGACCTTATCGGCAATGTGGCGAAACAAGGCGCTTACCTGCGCGCACGCCTTGAGGAAACCTTCGGACAAAACCCCTATGTGGGTGACATTCGCGGCCGAGGCCTGATGCAGGCGATGGAGTTCGTAACCAACCGAGACAGCAAAGAAGCCTTCGCGCCAGATACACAGCTTTGGCAGAAGCTTCAGAAAACCGCCATGACGCACGGCCTGATGTGTTACCCGAATCAGGGAACAGTTGACGGCGTGAAAGGCGACCATGTGATTTTGGCGCCACCCTATATCATCAATGAAGCGCAAATTGATGAACTGGTGGAAAAACTTGAAAAGTCGGTTACAGAGGTCTTCAATCAGCTCTAATGTATCGGTGGCGGGTGTGACACACATGTTCGCCACTGAACAATTTCGAGACCGAAGGACCGACGAACAGGTATGGATCAACAGGCACTTACCAGATGGCATCAATGCCTGGGCGCGCTTTTGCGAGAAACCGATAGCGAGGCACTTGTCAGCAACCTTATCGCTGAACTGAAGGCCCTCACGCGCGCCAACAGCATTATCCTGATGATCTACCGCGAAGGCAGTAGCCCGGTGTTCCTGCATAACGACACGGGCCATAGCTGGCGCAAGAACAATTTCGACGACTATATTGCCGCCTTCTATATCCTTGACCCCTTCTATCAGGCAGCCATGAAGCTTGAAGAGGATGGCATGCTGGGCCTTGAAGAGATCACACCACCTGATTTTCACCAAAGCGAATATTTCGAAGCCTGGTACAAACAGTCGGGCCTGAATGACGAGGCGAATTTCATGGCGCGAGCCGAAGGTGGTGGCGTGATCGCCCTGTCGCTTGCACGCACAATTGACGCCCCGCGTTTTTCTGAAACCGATATAAACGACATGCGTTTGATCGCGCCTGTTGTCTGCGCGCTTCTAAACCAGCACTGCAGGGCCGCAGGCGCTGAAACAGAACAGGGCAAGCGGCTACACAAGGAATTGCGGGCAGCCCTTCAGGCCTTCGGCAAAGACATCCTTACACCGCGGGAATTTGAAATCGTGCAAATGCTGATGCATGGCTATCCGGCGCGTTCAGTTTCAGAAAAGCTGAAGATTTCCATGGAAACCGTGAAAGTTCACCGCAAGCGCATCTATGCAAAGCTGGATATCAGCTCACATGCGGAACTGTTCTCGCTGTTCCTGGCGGCCCTTGAAAACAGCACTGCAGAGCCCGGCGAAGACCCTCTGAAGGCCTATCTGGAAAGCTGATCAGCCCCACCTCCCCCCAGGGGGGTATTTCCGAAAAACTGAATCTCGATCATCATCACCAGAATTCCATAGGAGTATCTGGTCAACATGTTAGAGATTGAAAATAAATCGTTGCTGCGCGCAAGCGGCACAAACAGTTTCCCCGTTGAAAACCCGGCAACCGGCGACGTGATCGCCCATGTCCCCAACATGACCGAAGCCGAGGTACTGACAGCCATTGAAGCTGCAGACGCAGCCATGCCCGCATGGCGCGATGCACTGGCGAAAGAACGCGCCGCAGCCATGATGCGCTGGCACGACCTGATCATGGCGAACCAGGAAGACCTGGCGCGCATTATCACCGCCGAATGCGGCAAACCGCTTGCGGAAGCCCGCGGCGAAGTGGCCTACGGTGCCAGCTTCATCCAGTGGTTCGCAGAAGAAGCAAAGCGTGTGTATGGCGACATGATCCCGTCCACACTGCCGAACAAGCGTATCATGGTGATCAAGCAGGCGATCGGCGTTGTCAGCGCGATCACACCGTGGAACTTCCCCGTTGCCATGATCACCCGCAAGGTGGCACCGGCAATGGCCGCAGGCTGCACCGCCATTGTGCGCCCGGCTGAATCCACGCCGCTGTCTGCGATCGCGCTTGAAGTGCTGGCGCTTGAAGCTGGTATCCCGAAAGATGTTTTGCAGGTGGTGACATCCCTCAAGCCGCAAAAGGTTGGCGAACTGCTGACAACCCACCCAACCATCCGAAAGTTCTCTTTCACTGGCTCTACAGCCGTTGGCAAACAGCTTCTGATGCAATGCGCCAGCACAGTGAAGAAGGCATCGATGGAACTGGGCGGCAACGCACCCTTCATCGTGTTTGATGACGCCGATATTGATGCTGCCGTTGCTGGTGCTATGGTCAGCAAATACCGGAACGCCGGGCAAACCTGTGTGTGTGCCAACCGCTTCTATGTTCAGGAAGGCGTGTATGATGCCTTCGTTGAAAAATTTGCAGCGGCAGTCGCAGCCCTCAAGGTGGGTGACGGCGCGGCCGAAGGCACCACGTGTGGCCCACTTATCAACCAGGCGGCAGTTGAAAAGGTGACCGGCCTTGTTGAAACTGCCGTAAGCGCCGGTGCCAAGGCCGTTGTGGGCGGCACGAAGCACGAAGCGGGCGACAACTTCTATGCCCCAACCGTACTGAGCAACGTTCGCCACGAGATGGATATCACGCAGGCTGAAATTTTCGGCCCTGTGGCCCCCGTTTACAGCTTCAAGGATGAAGCTGAAGTCATCCAATGCGCCAACGATACGCCATACGGCTTGGCCGCCTATTTCTATGCCCGTGATCTGGGCCGTGTGTTCCGCGTGATGGAAGCACTGGAATACGGCATGGTTGGCGTAAACGAAGGCATCATCTCAACCGAAGTCGCCCCGTTTGGTGGCGTCAAGGAAAGCGGGCTGGGGCGCGAAGGATCGCGCTACGGTATCGAAGACTATCTAGAAATCAAATATTGCCTGTTAGGAGGCCTGTAACATGACAAACGCAGAACTTTGGGCGCGGCGCGAAGCCGCTGTTGCACGCGGCGTGGGCACCATGCACGCACGCTTTACGTCACACGCGAAAAATGCCGAACTGTGGGACATTGAAGGCAAACGCTATATCGATTTTGCCACTGGCATCGCCGTGAACAACACGGGCCACAGCGATCCACGCATCGTTGATGCGGTGAAAGCTCAGCTCGATAACTTTTCGCACAGCTGCTATCAGGTAAACCCGTATGAGAGCTATATCAGCCTCGCGGAAAAACTGAACAAGCTGGCACCAGGCCAAACGCCGAAGAAATCCATTTTCCTGACAACAGGCGCAGAGGCCGTGGAAAATGCGATCAAGATCGCGCGCGCAGCCACCGGCCGCCCCGGCATCATCGCCTTCAAAGGCGGCTTCCATGGCCGCACAATGATGGGCATGGCGCTGACTGGTAAGGTAGCACCCTACAAGATCGGCTTCGGTCCGTTCCCGACAGACGTGTTCCATGCGCCATACCCGATCGACTATCACGGCGTTACGGAAGCCGACAGCCTGCAAGCGCTGGACGGCATTTTCAAAGCCGACATCGAGCCAAGCCGCGTGGCAGCCATCATCCTTGAGCCAGTTCAAGGGGAAGGCGGTTTCTATGCCGCTAGCCCATCCTTCATGAAAAGCCTGCGCAGCATCTGTGACGAGCACGGCATCCTGCTGATCTGTGATGAAATCCAGACCGGTTTCGCCCGTACAGGCCGCATGTTTGCGACCCTTCACAGCAATGTTGAGCCCGACCTGATGACAGTGGCAAAAGCCATGGCAGGCGGCTTCCCGATCAGTGGTGTGGTTGGCAAGGCCGACATCATGGACGCTGCGGCTCCTGGCGGCCTTGGCGGCACCTATGGCGGGTCACCGCTTGGCTGTGTGGCTGGCCTGAAAGTGCTTGAAATTATCGAGGAAGATGGCCTGTGCAGCCGCGCGAACGAGATCGGCGATCTGTT
>JABXIV010000157.1 GCA_013372925.1 Alphaproteobacteria bacterium | reverse complement strand
GTGCGCAGGGCGTTGGCCTTTTTATACCAGTCGATCGCAAGGCTAAGGTCACCATCGTTCTCAAACGCCTTGGCAAGCCCGAAGGCGGCTTGGCAGCGTTGCTCTGCGGGCACATCGGTGCGGTTGGCCAACGCTTCCATTGTGGCTTTGTCATCATCCGCGAAGCGGTAGTTTTTCAAATCTGCAAGCCCCCACCAGCCAGCGCCGTTGTCGGGCGTGTTGACGATGCAGGCGCGGTAGGCTTCTTCGCATTCCGCGCGGCGGCCGAGAATTTTAAGGGCATGGCCTCGCAACAGGTCGAGCTTGCCCTGTTCTGAACTACCGTCTTCAAGGAAGTCGGCGGCTTTTTCGGCAGCGGATAATGCGCCTTCATAATCGGCCACATGACCGCATATGCGGCTGAGAAGCCAGTAGGCGGTGAAGTCGGGCTTTATGGTAACCAGCAGGCGGGCTTCTTCAAGTGCATCTTCATAAAGGCCGATGGCTTCAAGCGCCTCCACCAGTGCGCGGCGCAGCATGATATTGCCGGGGTGATGCTCAAGGCTTGCGCGCAGGATATCGCGCCTTGCTTCGTGGGCGCCAACGGTGCTGGCCAGATGGGCCAGGAAGAAACTGGCGCGTGGGTGGCCGGGCTGGTGCTGCAACATCTGGCGCGCGATCTTTTCCGCCTGTGCGCGCTGGTCTGCCTGCATCAAATTGCGAATTTCATTATAGGGGGCATCAAGGGGGTCGTGTTTTTCCGCCCTGTCGCTTGCAGTGACCGCCGCCGCATAATCACCTTTTTCGAAATAAAGCCGCTCAAGATTGATCCAGCCAATATAGAAGGCTGGATTGATGGCCGTGCTGGCTTCGAAACTTTTCAGGGCAAGCGCGCTATCGCCAGCAGTCAGGGCGGCAAAGCCAAGGTCGGCATGGGCGGCCCATGAAGAAGGGTGCAGGGCAACATTTTTCTCGAAGGTCTGAAGGGCGTCATGGAGCTTGTCCTGCCGCATCAGGGCGCTGCCATATATGGAGCGCGCCACTTCGTCCTCTGGTTCATTGTTCAAATGCTGGGCCAACTGGGCTTCGGCCTGATCGAACGCCTGCGACTGAATCAGGTCCGCCATTTGTTTGTAGAATGCTTGATTGTTCATTCTGTGGAACGCCTCACCGCTAACAAAACTGGGGCCAAAACAGGGCCTAAAAAAATGGCAGGCCCGGAGGCCTGCCACCATAAACCGTGCTGGATGAATTTAGAAGGTTACATCCAGACGAAGTGATACGTTGCGTTCCTGGCCATACGTGAACCACAGCGCGTTGCCAGACCAGTCACTACGGCTACGGGAGCGCTTGTAAGTGATGATCTCGCTATCGAGCAGGTTGTTCACAAAGAGGCTGAGACGGGCATTTTCCGTAACAGCGATAGAGCCAGACAGGTTCACAACTTCATAGGCTGGCGAGATATCGTCGTCGCGTACATTGAAGTGAGACTTGTACTTGCCATAGCCAGACATCTCGAGGCGAACAGAGCCATCACGGTCAAACGCAGTGAACTCTTTGTCGAGAGCGACATAGAAGTTGTACTTCGGCACCATTGTCATGTCGTCGCCGGATTCTGCACCCAGTGCAGGAACGTCAGACGTCATTTCTGAATTCGTGTAAGCCGCGTTTACTTGCAGGCTCAGGCCATCCATGATCTGGGTGGTTGATTCGAATTCAACACCGCGCGAGCGAGCTGATGCAGCGTTTGCAGTGTAGGAGAAGCCACAAGACGGCATGTATACGCTTGCCTGTACGCCAGTCCAGTCAATCTGGTATGCCGCAGAGGAGAAGGATACACGACGGTTGAAGGCCAAGCCTTTAACACCAACTTCGTAGTTCTTGATCTTGTCTGAAGAATAACGGTCAACATATGAGCCGATGTTTTCATCGTTCAGACAGTCAGCCGGTGGGGTTGGGCCGTTGTTACCACCACGACGATAGCCTTCGGAATAGATCGCGAAGATACCGAGGTTTTCATTCGGCATATAGTTCACGCTGAATTTCTTCCGCGTACCATTCTCACCGTCTTTAGTGATGGTTTCCTGGCTTGTCAGATCATATGGATCAATCCAGATACCGGATACTTCGTCATGCAGATCGTCTTTCAGATCGTAGTAACGCAGGCCACCAGTGAATTCGATCTGGCCAGAGTCAGCAAGATCAAGCGTGTAGCTGGCTTCACCGAAGAAAGCCAGTTCTTTGGTTTTCCATTTGTGGATGGTGTAGTTGTAGTTTTTGGTGTCATCGCCATAGAGCGTTTGGCCCAAAACGGATGGGTCAGCCATGCCCCAGTAGGAACCCCAGAGATATGCAGCAATCGCACGGGATTTGTTATCGCTGGCGTGATATTGCCACTGAACGTCACCGGATGGCAGCGTTTCATTCTCGTCATAGAAGGCACCCACGGTCCAGTCGAACGGGCTGTCTTCGGAGTTGGACTGAAGACGGGCTTCATGGGTCCAACGACGGCCTTCTGACTTGTCCATGATCCAGGTGCGGAACATATCGTTCGCATCTGCACGTGACCACCAGGCCTGACGGCCCAGATTGTTATTGCGGCGGTAAGAGCCGGAATAGGTGAAGTCAGCACCTGAGAAGAGGTTATCTTTCTCGATGTTCAGCGCATAGATGTTCTGACGATCCCGGTTGAATGGGTCCATCAGCATATATTGCGTGAACTTCGGATCATGGCCGTTCAGTTGGCCACCGAAGCATGATGTCCGGCTGCTACCTTCAGGGCAGCTTGGGAAATCGAATGCAACGTCATAGCCATATGGCGCATCCGGATTTGCTGTCAGGATGGCATCATAATAATAGGATGGTGAGTTGGCATCCACATCAGTGAAGCCGCTGGTGAAGTACCGCTCGTTGACATGCATGAAGTTGATGCGTGTTTCCGGGTTAGGAGACCACATCAGCTGCGTGCGAATGAAATGATCTTCATCTTCGCCCACGATGCCTGTGTAGGTGTTCAGCACTTTCTGGCCAACGTTACCAGCAGAAGCCGTGATGCGAAGAGCAAGTTCGCCTTCGATGATCGGGAAGTTCACCGCACCGGAAGCACGAATACCGGTGCTCGGGCGGTTCTTCTCGCGGTTGAACTGAATGCCTGCGGCGCCTTCGAATTCATCCAGATTAGGCTTCTTGGTGATTACCTGTACGGTACCGCCGATGGCGCTGGAACCCCAAAGCGTGCCTTGCGGGCCACGCAGAACTTCTACCCGCTCAACGTCAAACAGGTTTGAAAAGTTATAAGGAATACCGTCGGTCCAGGTCGTTGTAGTGCCTGGCGCAGTCGAGTTACTGCCGGACAGGCCACGAAGGATCAGTGATCCACGTGGGCTCGCAGCACCTGCGATCGTGCGGTACATGTCTTCCTTGTTAACAAGGTTCCGTTTTTGGATTTCAACCGCCCCTACGGTTGCGATGTTCATTGGAACTTCAACGATCAATTCGCGCTTTTTCCGCGCGGTTACATAGATCTCTTCAAGTTCCAGGCCTTCTGCGTCGTCTGCGGCTTCCTGGGCATATGCCATTGGCGCAGTAGCAGCAATGGCACTGGATGCCATCAACATGCTCATAAACGCTTTTTTAGTCAGCTTTGACATAAAGCTTCCTCCCTAAGGTGTTTTGCACGAGAGAGAAAACGGGGTGTTTTGGCGCAAATGGAACCATTTACGAACCCAGCTAATTATTTTGGTAAAGTCCCCCTTAAAATACCCCATTTCCTAGCAGATAAACTCTAAAAGGACTGTGGATTGATGGTCAAGAAATCTAAACTAATTTCCTAGATCCTGTGGAAAGCCACGGTCGTTTTCGAAGAACCTGCATTATCTTGGACAACTTCCATCAAAATGACCCTCACAAAAAAGTGAATCTATATCGGGGCTTCCCAAATGGGATGCTATTCTCTATTAGCCCAAGTGGTCAGTAAGAGAACGCTGGAAAACGATAGTTTAGAGAGAGCAAAAAATGACTGCAGAAACAGAAATCGCTGAACGAATGGATGATCTGGAAATCAAATTTGCTTTTCAGCAGGAAACGATCGAAAGCCTGAATACTATTGTCACCCAGCAGTGGTCTGAAATCGACAAGCTGAAGAAACTTCTTGTTCGGATGCAGGGGCAACTGGCCGACCTTGAAGATGCGCAGGGGCCTACTGACCCCGGCAATATCAAGCCGCCGCACTATTAGGCGCGCGCAGGGCTGAGGCTATTTTTCCTCCTGCGGGGCAATTGCGCGGTAGTCATCTGACCGCAGCACTTTGATGACGGTTCTGATGTCCGCTTCGTCTGCTTTCAGGGCACGGGCCACTTCAGCCCCCAGGCTCAGGCTTGCTTCCAAGGTTTCCGGAACGGCGTGCATCGCCCCCAATGTTCGAAGCTGGCGAGCCGTGTTGTTATTGTGCGTGCGCACATAAATTGGCAATCCCGGGCATTCTTTTCTGGCGCACACAATCATACGCTCCGCAGCCTTTGGGTCATCGATTGTGACAACCAGAAGTGCGGCGCTATCGGCACCAACGGCACGCAAGATTTCTGGCCTGGCGGCATCTCCATAGATGGCACGAAAGCCTTTGGCGCGGGCCGTTTTGATATGTTCCGGGTTCAGATCCACTGCGGCGAACGGTATTTCAAGGTCTGTAAGGATACGGGCGATCGTATCGCCCACACGCCCGAAGCCCGCGATGATGACGTGCCTGGCCTCTGTGGTGTCCTCTTCCGGCAGGCTTGCTGCGTGGGCCTTGTCGTGGGCAAGTCGTTTGGCCAGAACCTGGCCAAGGCTAAAGATAAGGGGGGTGACTGCCATCGAGAGCGCAATAACGGCGGATAGCGTGTCGGCGAGGGCGGGATCAAGCAACCCTTCCAGGGTTGCATAGGCGAATAGCACAAAGCCGAATTCACCGGACTGAGCCAGTAGGCTTCCGACCTTGATGGCTTCCGGCAAGGGGTGTTTCGCCATTTTCAGCAGGGAAACAATCACAAGCGCCTTCACCACCAGCAGAATAATGAGCATTGAGAGGATCAGGCCTGCCTGTGATGCCAAAGCCCCGAAGTTGATGCCCATACCAACCGACATGAAGAAAAGACCCAGAAGCAGGCCACGGAATGGCTGTATATCAACCTCGACCTGGTGCCTGAATTCAGATTCAGACAATAGAAGCCCTGCGATGAACGCGCCCATAGCCATGGAAAGCCCGATGCTTTCCATCAACCAGCCAAAACCAAGAACAAGCAGCAGTGCAAAGCCGGTGAAAACCTCTGGGGTTTTTCCCGCCGCAACAAGGCGGAACAGCGGGTTGATGGCGTAGCGCCCTGCAATGATGACACCGGTAAGGATGACGGCCGTTTCAAGGAAAGCCATGCCGAAGGATACACCGATTGTGGCCTCGCCCTTCACAAGAATAGGTACGAGCGCCAGAAGTGGTACAACGGCCAAATCCTGCAGCAAGAGGATGGAAAATCCTGCTCTGCCCCACTGGCTGGATAGCTGGTTTTTGGAAGCCAGGAGCTGAATGCCAAACGCCGTGCTTGAAAGTGCGAGGCCAAACCCGATGAGCACGCTGGGGCTTGTTTCCAGATCGAGGCCGTAGCTGACCAGCAGCGTGATAATGGCGCCGGTGATGAAGAGTTGCCCGCTGCCCAGCCCAAAAACCTGCCGCCGCATCACCCATAGCCGGGCGGGTTTCAGTTCCACCCCGATCAGGAACAAGAGGAATACAACACCAAATTCACCAAGGTGAGCAATCTGTTCCGGGTTGGTGATGAGCCCCAAGCCCCACGGGCCGATCAGCATGCCGCCAACCAGATAGCCGAGGATGGCCCCCATACCCAGGCGGCTGAAAATGGTGGCAGCGATGACGGCTACGGCCATCAGGCTAAGAATCTCAATCAGTATGGTGTCGTGATGCATTGGCTTTTGGTCAAATTTCGGTGTCTTTGAAAATCTTGATTATCTTAATACGCTTGTGGCCTGAGGCAATAGACCATGCCTTGATATTGGTCAGGAAGTTAGAGTGTCTCTTCCGAAAAATCGGCAGTTTTTTTCCCAACGCCAATTACACCCAGGGCACGTTCGAAAATCACAGGCTCAAGAAGCCTCAGGCCCGCAACAAAGACCATGCCCGTGATTGCGGCTAAAGCCAGTAGCTCCTCCAGCGTGAAATAGGCTCCCTCCGCAAGCCAATAGCGGCCTATGATAGAAGGGGTGGCAGCGACAATGCTCAGCCTGATGGGGCGGAGCGATATGGCCAGAAGCTGCCTGAATTCGATCAGGTCATGCTTTATGAGTGCTCCCGTTGCGGTAAACAGATAGGCAAGTGCGGGCAGGGCCATCAGGGCAGCCAGCTCTGGCAGACCAAAGAAGAAGGCGCTGAACAGTACCAGTATTTTGGTGCCTTGTTCGGCAAGCTGAATACGGACCATGGCGCCGCCATGCCCAAAGGCCACCAGCCCCGAACAAGCCAATGTGATCGGGCTCATGATCGTGCTGTAGATAACGAAATAGGGTGCGATGTCTGCGGCTTCCCACCACTGATCTCCATACAGCGTGACAAGCATGTCAGGCGATACAAGGGTGAGCACAAGGCCGGCAGGCCATATCAGCATCGTGAAAATCAGTAGCGTGTTTTGCATCACGCGGTGGCGGCCTTCAGGGTCATCCCTTTCTTTTGCCACACCGGGCACCAGTACATTATGAAAGCTGGGGAGGGCGACACTCCAGATCAGGCGTGGCAGCGTCAGGGCGCGGTCAAATTGGGCCGAGGGGGCCAGTCCCAGAATTTTGCCGAGAATGAAATTGTTGGCGTGTGCGCCCACGATGCCGATCACCGTGGCGGTGGATAGGGAAAGGCCATACTGCAGAATGGTGCCACCCTGTGCCATATGAGGCGCCATTGGTATATCTTTGCGGAACTGGATGATGCCGACAAGAATAGCCCCCAGTTTTTCCGCTACAAGGGCAAGGGCAAGGGCCAGCGGGCCATACCCCATAGCAATGGCTGCTATCGTTGCAATGCCGCCTATGACGACCTGTGAAAAGTCGAACATCATCAGGCCCTGGAAATTCATGCGCCGCCGCAGAAGCCCCTGAATGATGGGCTTGTGGGTGTTCAGCGCTGTGGCGGCTGCTGTAACCAGCAATATGTCGCCAACCTTGTCGCTACCAAAAAACTGCCCGAGCGGGACTGCCAGCAGCCATAACACCAAACCAAGCGCGATATTCAGCAGGAAATTGATTGTGAAAACGGACCGCATCATACTGTCATCCAGCTTTTCATAGCTGGCGACAAAATTGTTGATGCCCGCGCTTTCGAAGGCGCGCACAAGGGCAGAGGCCGCCAGCGCGACCCCGAACATCCCAAGCTCTTCGGGTGTGAGCATGCGAGCCACAAATACCGACAAGGCAAACTGAATGGCAAACGACAGGACTGATGAAAGACCCGAAAAATAAAGTGAGCGCCCAAGCCCCATGGTGCCGTTGTCCCCTGAATGCAGAAAATTGCCCGTTATTCAGAAGGTTATAGAGGCGAGGCGGGGGCGTCCAGCAGAATTCAGCGCCATGCCGCTGGCTGCGGTAATGTGCTTATTCCGTGGCGGTCAACAGGGGTGCCAGCATCTTGCCCGGCATGCGCCGGTTGGCGGCAAGATAGGATGTCATGTCCCCAACCTTTTCAAGTTTGATCAGGCGATCGGCGTCCAGCGTATCCCGCTCCACCAGTTTGGCGAAAACAAGAGGATCAAACACCGTGAAGAAATTCCGTTTCCTGACCATCAGGTTGAAACGGTCGGTAATGGAAGCGCCTTCGATCCGGAGGATGTTTTCGTCAGCAATGCCGCCTTTCAGAAGCAGTTCGCATTGGATCGAATTCTTGGTGCAGCTGACCAGGTCCCCATTCGTTCGAATATCCTCAAGCGTGGTTGTTGGCGCAACCTTATCCCGCAGGCCATAGATATAATAATGCGTTGTGACCAAAGGTTTGATCCAGTGGAACCTGTCTTCGCGCGCAGCTGTTCGGTCCACAGGGAAAATAAGCGCATGGGGGGTTTCCACGGCCCGCCGGTATGTTGCTGACCATGGCAGCAGGGCCATTTTATAAGGAACCTTGCGGGCCTTCATGAAGGTCTCAACGGGTTCGACAAGGGACCCGATGATCTCGCCGCCCTTCCCCGGTGCCACATAGGGTGGGATATAGGCCGTAAACACCATATAGCGGCCGGTGCCGGTTTCCAGCCCCGGTTCCGCATAAAGTGCTCGGCCGGACAACAGGGCAATAAACAAGGCCACCCAAAGCAACAGAGTCGCTTTCTTTCTGCCAGCTTTTGCTTTCAACCCGATCGTCGTCATGTTTGATCATACTGCCTGATATTTGTCTGACGAGAATATTAGGGCAGCTTTCGAAAAATGACAGCGCCTTTGTGTCCTTGGCAGTATTTCGGTTTTCTGGGCTAGTCCAGCTTGCGTTCTATCCACAGAAGCGCGGCGGTAATAACGAACGTCAGCCATAACCAAAAAGGCGGTATTGCCTTGCCCATCTGGGTGCTGGTGGGGGTGGCCTCCTGATTGAAAGTGTGGGCCATGCGGATGGCCGTTGCGGCTTGTCGTTTCTGGGCGTCCACTGCTGCCCAGTCTTTCCGGGCGTGGGCATATATGTAGACCTTATCCAGTGGGGTGCTTTCACTTTCCGAAAGCAGGCGTGCGTGATACCAGCCGCTTGTTTGCGGATAAAAGGCAGCGCAGCTTCTGGGTGATCCCGCCTGTTCGGGAACAAGTTGGGTGGTAGGGCTGAAAGTATGCGCCGCGCCCGTGCCTTTTATCTCCAGCATGAGGTTGGGGGTGGTGCCCAGGGCACACACGGTCGTTTTATCTGCTACACGTGCGATCTTGTTTTCGGCAGGCGGCACTATCCGGTCATGAGGAGTGGGGCGGGCTAGTTCCGCCATAATATATGACCAATAAGCCGCATAGAGTGCTGTATCGCCCGAGGTAGCCCACGCGTGTCGTTGCCGCACGAGGCTGAGAGCAACCCGTCCTAAACCTTTGGTTTTCATCAGGTTCAGTACCCTGCCGGTTTCCGAGATAACGAGCGGGGTGCCATCTTTCGGGATAATTTGGAACGGCAAAACAGGAAGCGGCATTTCTGTTGCGGCTGTAGGCCAGCGCGGTGCGGCGCTTTGGTTTTGGGCGCTCACTTCTTTCAGCTCAAAGCCCGCAAGCAGCATGCCTTGCATATCATCGATGCTTTTGATCAGGTTGCTGTCGGCGACAACCAGAACCCCCAGCCCTGCATGCACTGCTTCTTCAAGCGACACACGGCTTACGGCATCAAGGCTTGTCAGGCTTCTGCCATCGATCACCAGCATGTCTTGAGCCGCCAGCAATTCGGGCGCAAAAGGTGAAAGCTGATTTGGTGCGTCTGGTTTTGACGACTGTGTCAGGTAGCGGTCTTTGCTGATCTGGGTCTGTACCGTAAGGTCAGCGCCGAAACGGGCGGCCCATTCAAGCATGTGACGGGCCTCGAACGATGGTGCAGATTGCACTACCATTAGCTTGGTCGGCTTTGGCCGTGTGGCGAAAACAGGCACTGTTTCCGTGCTGAGTGTATCGCCTTTTCTGTCGGTTACTTTCAATCGGTAAAGGAGAGGTCCAGCGGTTTTCGTGCGGGCAGTCAAAGTGAAGGCCTGATCGGATTTCAGGCGCTTGCTGGCGACAATATTGCCCGCCGGATCGATCAGCTCAGCAGTGAAAATGGCATCGGGGTTAGTGTCTGCCGCGGCCTTGTATTTACCCGTGATATGCCAGCTTTCGCCAACCATCACGGTTCTGGGCCAGCGGGCATCATAGATGCCTGTGAAGGCAGGCGCGGTCCATTCAACCGGGACGTTGGCAGGTATTTCCAGCCAGCCTGCCTCACTAAGGCCGTGACCCGAAATTTTCAGCTTGCCGAGACCGGGCTCCTTGAGAGGCAGTTGCCCAAGCGCATAGAGGGGTGTCGCTTCAAGACCGTCCACTTCCGCAATACCCGGCGCCAGATATATGGGTGCATTAAATCCTGTGGCTGGGGCTGTGGGTGCTTCGGTCAAAAGGGTTGCAGCGCGCGTGTGTTCAATAGGGCTTTTGGGGTCAAGCAGCAAAAGCACTAAGGTGCCATAAGCAATCGCATTCAGGCTGGCCACAATCCAAAAACGGCGGCTTGAAATCCCGCGCCCGCGCACCATGCGTAGCGTGAAGGCAAAGGATGCCAACAGCAGCAAAACACTCGCATGCACCAGCGGATTATCCATGCCGATATGCCATGTACCCACCATCATTGTTGCGCCTCCTGCCCCGTGGATGCCTGCACCATTGGGTCTTGCGGCAGGTAAAATACATTCCGTGCCCTTGGTGCTGCGGTTGCTTCAGGCAACATGTTCCACAGCGCATTCTTAAGCGTGGTTACGCAGCCATCGCAGGCGGGCAAGTGCACGCTATTGGCGATCAGGATTTTCTCAATCGTGGCAGCATGGGTGACCATGGCAGGCCTTTCCGCTGCCTGTTCCATCAGCTTGGCGCTCAACCTTTTCAAAGTGTCTTTTTCAGCACCGGAAAGGGCCTTTGAATCCTTCGCCGTCGCTGTCATGCTTTTTGTTGCCAGCATCTGAAACACGGTTTCATAAAGCCGTTGGTCTTCAAGTGTTTCAACGCCCGGTTCGATTGACCGTTCAAAACTATCGATCTCGTCCAGCTCTCCTTCAAGACGGCGTTCTTCCGATACCGGGGGAGGCTCGAACCCAAGGCGCTTCACATAAATTCGATCTGCCTGTTTTGCCAGCTTCAGGTATTTCAGGGCCTCATATTCATAGGGTAATGCTTTTTCCGGCTCCGCCAGCATCAGATGCAGTTCCGCCTGCCACATAATGCTGACAGCCTTTTTCATCAGTGTCTTTGGATCTCGTTTCGCGATGGGTCCAACATCAGCATCGCCGTGGGCATGGCCGAAGCGAGCGATCAGCTCGGCAGCACCCATGGGGCCTTCGCCTGCGGGCGTTTCTCCTTCATGGGCGTGGCCAATTTCCGGCCGTTCCATTTCAGCATGGTCGTCTTCATCTCCGTGCTCGTCATCATCATGGTCATCGTCGGCGTGGCTTTCACCTGCGCCGTGTCCGCCAAGCTGTTCGCCTGGGCCTTCGCCGAACTCGTCACCTAGATATTGGCCGTACCGCTGCTTCAGGTCACTTTGCGCGTGCCCAAGGCCATAAGATGTTTCTGCAAACGCTTTTTCGTCCAGCACAGGCCGGTCAGCGATCAGTTGCTCCGTTTCAATGATGATTTGCCGCTGGCTTTTGAAATATTCAGGCACAAAATTACTGGCAATGCCTTCGGCCGCGATTTCCCGTTCCTGCTCGTCCAGCCAGCGTACGATCATGGTGGCTGATTTGCCTTCGTTGGCGACGGGCTCGCGGTTGTCTTTGGCGACAACGCGGAAATAGATTTCGTCACCGGGCTCCATATCAAGGGCTTTAAGATCCCAGTCGCGGGTATAGCTCATGCCGCTTTCTGTTGCCTCAGATGTGTCGAAGCGGAAGGATTCATCGCGGAATTTCACGGCTTCGCCGGTGCCTTTGGCAACAGATGCCAGAATAATCACATCGCTGATGCCAAAATCATCATTGATTAGCGCAGTGGAGGTGAACCGTGCGGGCCCGGCTTTTGGGATTTCGAGCGTTGTGGTTTTAGGGGTCAGGATTCGCACTTGTGGCCGCCTGTCTTTTTCCACAGTCAGGGTATAGACATCATCAAGCGGTGTGTCCTTGCCTTCCGCACGGTGGACAAGACGGAAAAGGTTTGTCGTTTCCGCCCTGAAGTTCCCTTTGAAGGTGCTGCTGTCTGTCTTTTTAAGCGGGATCACCTGATCATCGCTCTGTTTCAGGAAATAGGCGCCGTCGGCTCTGTTGAACGAAAGCTCAACCGATACCGCACTGCCTTCAAGTGCGGTGATGTTCAGCGATGCCTCTGTTCTGGCAGGAAGCCCCGTGTAGGCAGGTGGCGTGATGGTAATGCGACTTTCCTGCAGGCTGGCATTTGGCAGTTTTTGCGAGGTGACTGGTGATGGTTGGCTAGCATCAGTTCCAGCATGCCAACCCGGTTGAGGGACCAAATGCAACAACAGCGATAGCGCAAAAAACAGCATAAACAGGGCGAAAAGTTGCCTGTTGAATTGCGGTAACCAGCGCGTTTCATCCTTGATGAAATCGGCATAATAGGTTGCCATTTTCTGGCGCTGCAGATTCTGGAGTGTGTTGCTACTCTCGGCCTCAAAGCTCAGAAGCTGAGCGCTTTCTTCAAACCCCTTGTCCAGCCGGTTCAGGTGCAGCAGGAAATTCTTTGGCGAGAGATTGTTGAAACGGCGGCTTATGCGCGTTGAGGCAAGCCCAAAGGCCAGAACAATAATCCCGATTGCGATGGCATAGATTGGCCGCGCGCCGCCCCACAGGGCAACGGAACCGCAAGAGACGGCAGCTATCACTGAGAGGGTGCTGCGCTCCAGCCACAGGCGCTGTTTCAGCCGCGCCACTGCTTTTGTGATGTCTGGCATGTTCGCGGGGTTAGCCATTACGTCTAGGCCCCCTTTCGCTGAGCCAGCGTTCAAACACCCAGGCGATAACAAGGAGGACGATCAGCCACCCTTCCAGAGGTGCCTGAGGATAGCTCACATTTGGCCAGTTATCGCCGCTTTGTGGCACCAGAACGGGGCTGTTGCTGAACCGAGCCTCTCCAAGTTCGTCAGAAAGCAAGATCTCTGTCAGAATCTCAGGGAAATCTGGTTTCGCTATAATCGCGTTTTGCCCTAAAAGAGGCGCGTTGAGTGTGTGAACCAGATTTCCGCCGAGAACAGTGTTCTGAAGGAACGGTTGGACTGGGTTTATGGGCGAATAGGCTGAAAACGGATAGCCGGGCAGGGTGGCGGCGGGTGAACTGCTACCGGCTTCTGCTTTCGGTGCAAGAAGCACATTGGTGCCGGGGGGCAATGCACCCAACTGGGATTCGAGCACAGCCTTTGGACCAAGCCAGATGATCCAGTCTGTATCCTGTGTGCTGCCGGCGTCAAAACCATCCGCGCCCAAGGTGCGTAAAGTGGTTTCAATGTTGCGGTGCTCGCCCATCAGGGTGAGGGCTTTGATAAGCTGGTCAGCTTCAGGCTGGCGCTCCCTTGTGGCAACCATTGTGATCGCCAGCTTGATCGCGGGTACAGCAGCCTCAGTTTCGGGGCGCAAGTGCCACACAAGCGGCCATTGAGCACTGCCCATTTGCGGCCCGAATGCGCCACTGGCGTTGGTGGCATAAACATGTACCTCGCCGCTGTGTTTCACACTTGTCAGCTGCTCTATTAGCTGGGCCCAGATGGGTGCTTGCAGGGTATGTGTATTTTCCGCCCCGAACCGATCATTTAGGCTCTGCTTTTCTTCGTCCGATGCCAGTTCTGCCCACGCGGGGGTGACATAGGCTTGGTCTTTGTCGAGATTTGAGGTGGCCTGCATACTGAGGCCCGCAAGGATCAACGCCAGCAGGGTGAAGATCAAAAGCCGCAGGAACAGAAGCAGATAGTGCATCAGGCGAATCTCGGTCACACGACGGGACTTCGCGTGCCTGATCAATTTGATGGAGCCGACCACCACACGCTGGCCGGGGCTGCGGTTGAATAGATGGATCAGAATGGGGATGGCAAGCGTTGCGAGGGCCGCCAGGGCACCCGCATTCATCAAGCTAAAATCTCCAAACAGCGCCACCATATCAGCCCGTTACCTTTGCCCGGTTCTTGAGGAAATCATAAAGCGCTTGATCCAGCGGTTCATCAATGTTGAGCGTGGTCAGGTCAACAGACTGGCGCAAGAGCTGATCTTCCAGATTGCGCTGGAAGGCGGTTTTTGCCTCGAGATATGTATCCCGCGCATTGCGGGCTGACACCAGAACCTGTTCACCGGTTTCGGCATCTTCGAACCGGACGGCCCCTTTGTATGGAAAGGTTTCTTCATCTGCGGAAGTTAACTGGATGGCAACAAGCTCTGTCTTGCCAACAGCGAGCGATTTTGTAAGGTCCAACAGTTCTGTGCCGTGTTCGAAAAAGTCACTCACCATCACTACCATGCCCGGTTGCTGCAGGCTTTTCAGCATGGCGTCGATCATTTCTTTCTTCGGAAAATAGGCCCCAGCCTTCACGCGCGCCAGTTCAAGGAGAATGGCTGACCAATGCTGGTCGCCACTGCCAAGCGGGACGATATGCTGACGGTTGCTGGAAAGCGCCATGAAGCCGATGCGGTCACCCTGGCCGTAGGCAAGATAGGAAAGGGTGGCGATCAGGTGCGCGGCATAGTCAAGTTTGCTCCAGCGAGTGTTGCCAGCCTGCGGTTCTGATGACACGGCCATGGAACCACTGGCATCCAGAAGGAACCAGATGGCAATCTCGCTTTCGCGTTCTGCCTCGCGCACGAAATAGCGGTCAGACCGAGCGAACAGTTTCCAGTCAATCCTGCTCAGGTCATCCCCGTCGCCGTATGGCCGGTATTGGCTGAACTCGATCCCCACGCCGCGCTGGCGGCTTTGGTGCAGGCCGTGCAGAAAGCCGTCTGCCACTGTTTTTGCAATCAGCGGCATATCTTTCACGCGGGCCAGCGTCTTGGGGTCGATGAAGGTTTCCATGCGCAGTTCTGCCGGGCTTATGCGATCGGGCTTTTGGGCTCAGGGATGGCGCTGAAAAGGCTTTCGATCACATCTTCGATTTGTATTTCTTCGGCTTCCGCCTGGAAGCTGAGGAGGATGCGGTGCCGTAAAACCGCCTTGGCGACAAAACGGATGTCTTCAAGCGTTACGGCGAAACGTCTGCTGATCAGGGCCTTTGCCTTTGCACAGCGAACCAGCGCCTGGCCCGCACGTGGGCCAGCGCCCCAGCGAACATAGTTTTTCACCATGTCTACATCCGATCCGTCCGGCCTTGTGGCGCGCACAATCTGCGCAACATAGCCCAGAAGCGGTTCTGATATTTCAACGGATGTGGCCAGCTTCTGCATGGCGACGATATCGTCGGCACCCATCACGGTTTGCAGGTCCGCCCTATATGAGCCCGTTGTGCGGTTCAGGATTTCTACTTCGTCGGCCTCGGTGGGATAGCCCACGCGGATAAACATCAGGAAGCGGTCAAGCTGGGCTTCAGGTAGCGGGTAGGTGCCCGCCTGTTCAACCGGGTTCTGAGTTGCCAGCACGAAAAATGGTTCCGGCAGGTCATAGCGCTCACCGCCATAGCTGACGCTGTGTTCCTGCATGGCTTCCAGAAGGGCTGCCTGAGTTTTCGGCGGCGTCCGGTTGATCTCGTCTGCGAGCATGATGTTGGTGAACACAGGGCCTTTCCGGAATTTGAAGAAGCGCTTGCCGGTGCTGTGGTCTTCTTCAAGAATTTCGGTACCGATGATGTCACTTGGCATCAGGTCAGGCGTGAACTGCACGCGGTGAAAATCCAGTTCCATGGTTTTCGAAAGCGTGCTGACCATCAGCGTTTTGGCAAGGCCGGGAACACCTTCGAGAAGGCAGTGGCCGCCGGCGAGAATGCTGATCAGAAGCTCTTCAATGATGTCCCGTTGGCCAACAATAACCTTGCCAACTTCATCAACGACAAGCTCAAGCTTATTGATCTTTACGTATAATTCTTTCTCGTCCATTTTCTTACCCGCTGTTTTCTTTGTCTTTTTTCTAGGCCGTCATCGCATAGACGACGATATTGACAGCAAACCGTGTGTTATCGACGGTCAGCCATCTTTTGTTCCGGAAATCATAATCCCATTCGCAGCCGTAATCCTTGTTGCTGTAAAGCACGGCGATACGGCCATTGATCTCGATCGCTTTCAGATAGTCGTGCACAAGGTCGTCGCCCCAGCCGTTCAGTTCCAGCCCCGTGTTGGGTGGGCCGTCGAACTTGAAAAAGCTGGAATAGATCGGATGGTCGTTGGGAATTTTTTTCAGGGCCTCTTCGCCGAAAATTTCGGCCATCTGCTGTTCGAAGCTTCGGGCAAACAGGCCATCGATATCGTGGTTGCAGTCGTCAACAAAGACGAACCCGCCATTCCTGACATAGGTTTCAAAGTTTTGCCGTTCTGCGGGGTTGAATTGCACCAGCCTGTGCCCGGCCATATAACAAAACGGAGCCGTCAGCATGGCTGGGTCTTCCAGCGCGACGATACGCTCGCGAAGGTCCACCCTGATGGTTGTATATTCAATCAGCGAATTCAGGATGTTGGCCGGGGTGCGTTCGTCCACTTCCCAGTCACCGGATTCGTAGCTCAGGCGCGTGAAATAGAAGTCAAAATCGTTGGCTACGTCAGTCGCACGCGCACGGGTGTTTCCGGGCAGCCCGCCAAGGGCAGCCAAGAGGCCGGTAGTGCCAAGAGATTTGATGAAAGTGCGGCGATCCACAGCTTGATTTACCCGGTACTTGTGTCTGGGGAGCTTGTCTGGGGCACCGGTTTTCCAGTGCCCCGAACAATGTGTTTAGTGTGCCTTAAACAGCGTCAGAAAGGCTGCTGAAGGTGAAGTCCCTGATTTTCATCGGTGGGATCATGCAGCCCTGGATACGCTGTGGCTTGCCAAGCGCTTCAAGGTTGTTGAGCATGATGATCGGGCTTTCATTGAAGCGGAAGTTTTTGATCGGATATTTGATCTCACCGTTTTCAATATAGAAAGTACCGTCACGGGTAAGGCCTGTGTACATCAGGGATTGCGGGTCAAGCTGACGGATATACCAAAGGCGGGTCACAAGAACGCCGCGGCGGGTACCCTTGATCATTTCTTCAAGGCTTTCATCGCCGCCATCCATAATCAGGGAAGGATTGCCACCGAACAGGCCACCACCAGCGAACGGTGTTGGCATGTATGGTACGCCGGTTTTCTCCGCCCAATAGCGGCTGTTTGGCATGTTGGCAATAACGCCATTCTTGATCCAGTCGGTTCGCGTGCATGGTGCACCGTCACCAGCGAAAGGAGGAGTTGGTGCATCCGGGCTTTGCGGATCGGTATAGATGCTGACACGTTCGTCGAACATCTTTTGGCCAAGGCGGTTCTTTGGCGCGCCTTCTTCTTCAGACTTGTTGCTGAGGAAGCTGCGGCCTTCGTCTGCCTGACGCTGGCCCATGGAGTTGAACATGTTCAACAGCAGCTGAACTGTTGCAGCCGGTTCCATGATCACCGTGTATTTTCCAGGCTCCATCGCTTTGCCGTCGGCGCTTGAAATGGCCTTTTGCGCTGCGATCTCTGAAGCTTCGCGCGTATCCATTTTGGATGCGTCGTGGAAGTCCCGCGATACCCAACCGGAACCCTTGCCATCAGCGGTACGGATGGTGGCCGAGAAGTTGATGTCAGTTGACCGGTTGTAAGCAAACAGGCCGTTACTGTTCATGATGGCAGCGAATGTGTCGCTGTCATTCAGATAGCCGGATGACACCAGATTCTTCTCTTTCGAGATGGAGATGCTGGCATCTGCGGCATCTGCCCGCCATGCAGGGTTCACGTCAGATGTGCTCTGGTAGTGAGTGTTTACATCGATATATTCCTGCGGCCCAAGGATCGGCATGAACTCTGGGTTGTCGGGGGCAAGGCGCGCAAGTTCTTCTGCCCGGCGCACGACGGATTCGAGTGCTGCGTCAGTGAACTCGTTTGTTGTTGCTACACCGGTTTTCTTGCCGAATGTGCTTTGCACGGTCAGGATCGTATCGTTCAGTTCCCCTGCGGTAGTAACGGTGTTCCGGGCTGTCCGGATGTTGCCGCTAACCTCGCCGTTCAGGTTACATTCGATCGATTCTGCTTTCGAGAAGCCAATCACCCGTTCGAGTAGCGCCTTGGCTTCGCTTTTTGTCATAATAGCCATGATAGTACCTCAATGATTCCTAGTTTCGCCAAATCGCGCATCACACCTTGCGGGCGGTGCTGATTACGTTGATGTTGTTGAAGCGTGTGGTTGGGCAGCCGTGGGATACGGCGCTAACCTGTGAAGGTTGGCCCTTGCCATCAAAGAAGGAACCACCGACGCGGTAGTCGGATTTACCGGCCATGGCAACGCAGCTGTTCCAGAACTCCTGCGTGTTGGACTGGTAGGCAACATCTTCAATCTGATCGACGATCTTGCCGTCCTTGATCTCGTAGAACAACTGGCCGCCGAACTGGAAGTTATAGCGCTGCTGGTCAATCGAGAACGAGCCGCGGCCAACGATATAGATACCGTTTTCAACATCGGAAATGATGTCGTCCGCGCTGAGGTCTTTTTCGTTCGGGCGCAGGGATACGTTCGCCATGCGCTGGAACTGAACATCACGCCAGCTTTGTGAATAGCAGCAGCCGTGAGATTCTTTTTCGTCAATGATATGGGCCTGATCGCGGATCGCCTGGTAATTTACCAGAACACCGTCTTTCACCAGATCCCACTCCTTGGTTTTCACACCTTCATCGTCCCAGCCCACGTAACCGAGCGAGCCAACCTGGGTTTTGTCGGCGAACAGGTTCACAATCTCGGAACCATACTGGAATGTGCCGCTCTTCCATTTGTCGAGCGTTGCGAAGCTGGTGCCTGCATAGTTGGCTTCATAGCCAAGTACGCGGTCCAGCTCGAGCGGGTGGCCTACGCTTTCGTGGATTGTCAGCATCAGGTGATGCGGATCAAGCACGAGGTCATATTTGCCAGGCTCAACAGATTTGGCTTTCAGCTTCTTCTGCAGTTGCTTGCCTGCCTCGCGAGCATCTTCCACGATGTCGTAAGATTTGCGGTAGCCAATGTTGGCGCCCTGAATGTTGATTTTATCTTCCGGCTTGCCGTCAAGATATTCGAAGCCCATGCCTACCGGGTTACCAAGGCCCTGGCGGGTCTTGAAGCCGCTCTTACCAACTGCGGTGGCAAAGAAAGGTGCCCACAGGCGGTGTACATCCTGATCGATGTAGGAGCCTTCTGTGGAAGCAAAGTATTTCTGTTCGTTCACAAGGAACAGGATGGATGTGATGAAGTTCGCGCCGTTATCAAGTGCTGCGTTGTTCACGTCCATCAGAAGGTCAACCTTGTCCTTCACCGGAATTTCAAACGCATTCTTTGTGATTGGCGTTTTCCAGCTTACGTCGCCATAGCTTTTCACTGGCGCCAGTTGAACTGGTTCTGCCTGAAACTTAGAATTTGCCTTTGCTACAGCAACTGCGGCTTCAGCAGCTTTTGCGATGCCGTCATCGGTGGTGTCAGATGTGGATGCAAAGCCCCATGTGCCGTTTGCGATAACCCGCACACCCACACCATAGGATTCGGTGTTCACAACGTTATCTACGCGTTTTTCCTGCGAGGTAATAAACTGGTTCAGGTAGCGCCCGATACGTACATCTGCGTAGGTCGCGCCTTTGGCCGTTGCCGCGTTCAGCGCGATGTTTGCCATGCGCTTTTTCATGGCGACATCTGCAGGCGCTTCAAGAAGTGCTTCTGCAGAGACCATGCGGCCAGTTACAGGCAGCATCAGCGCGCCGATGCCAGCCCCCGTGACTTTGATAAATTGCCGTCTATCCATTTTCTTGCCTTTATTTAGCGTTTCGTTTCCCTTTGTCGAATGGATGACGTTGCTAAAAAAGCATACAGAAACAGCAAAACCACCCACCGATGGCGATGGTAGGTAGAAAATCCGTCGTCGTAAACGAATATCCGAGCAAGGCGTGTTCACAAAGTTTGTGAGACGCGCCTTTTGTCCCATCGCCCCCTGAAATCCCGCTCTTGTTGTTATGGGCTATCGACGCTGTTACTTCAGCTTAGCGTCGCCCTTTAACGAGAATCCAGACCGAGTGTGACTTTAGGTTTGCCGCTTTGACAGAGCACAGTAAAATTCGACGAACGCCCATCCCGGCGCGATAAGCCGATGAACAGAGTTTGCGTGGCATGGCTGGTTAGTTTTGTGGGAGCGCTAGCCGCAGTTGAATTCAGCTTGAAGGATGCGTTCTGCAGTGCGGCGTGCATCCCTGGCAACATCCTCTGGGTCAAACAGGTGGGCAAGCACTATTGCCCCTTCTTTGATGACTAAAAGTTCGCGGGCGAGCGAATCGGGATCCTTGCTGCCGGCTTTTTCCGCCAGTTCTGTAAAATAGAGCAGGAGAAGCCGCTTGTGTTCAGCGGCCGTAACGTGGATTGGGTTGGTGCGGTCCTGATATTCTGATGATGCCTTGATGAACATGCAGCTTCTGAAATCGGATTCCTCAAACCATTCCCGAAGCGCATCAAAGATGGCAATAAGCTGACCTTTAGGCTCGCTCGCGTGCGCTGCCACGCGGCGCATCAACCAATTGCGAAATTGTTCGTCGCGCAGCCGTAATGTGGCGAGGATCAAATCTTCCTTGGTGCGAAAATGCTTGTAGATGGCCGTTTTAGAGACGCCGGTTTCCTTGGCAAGCTTGTCCATGCCAAGGGCATGAAATCCGCCCCGATAAAAGGCCTTTAGGGCCTTCTGAACCAATTCGTCACGCTTTGACGCACTCATTTCAGCAATACTCCTCACATAGATATTTACCGATCAGTCTATACCAAGAGGGCTTGATGGCATCAAGCAAACTCCAAGAATTACAAGGAAAAGTGATTGATGTTTGAAAAAAATCCAAACGAATGGAAAATTTTTTTATTTTTAACATTGACTGATCAGTAAACCTTATCTATATCACACATTAACCGATCAGTTAACGTTCGGCGTTAATTCCTCGGGGAGCAAACGAATGTGCCCGAGTCAGACAGGAGAGACTGAAATGAAAAAACTGAACACACGCACGGTGGCTACGGCTGTTGGCCTTGCCCTTGCTGCAATGAACCTCACCATCACCGCGCCAAGCTTTGCAGTTGAGCCAATGTCAACTTCAGAAGTGAATGCCGATGAACACGGCTTGGCAATGCATGGATTTGATCCGGTTGCCTACTTCAAATCCGGCGGCCCGAAAAAGGGTAAGAAGCAATTTGCAGTGAAGCACACTGGCGGTACTTACTATTTTGCCAATGCGAAAAACATGAAGGCCTTTATGGACGACCCGGATCGCTATCTGCCTCAGTATGGCGGTTTCTGTGCGATGGGTATCGCACTTGGCAAGAAGCTGGATGGCGACCCAAACGTTTGGAAGATCGTTGACGACAAACTTTATCTCAACGTGAACAAAGACGTAGCAAAAGCTTGGCAGCGCGACATTCCAGGCAATCTCGAAAAAGCTGAAGAAAATTGGCCGGACGTAAAATACCGGACCCCAGCATCCCTGAACTAAGAAACCAGCGAGGATGGTTCTGGGTGGTCGGGTGTGCCGACCACCCAGGTAACAAAGCTAAGTCTAACACGCAGTAAGGAGTTCGACATGAACCTTAAAAAGTCAGCATATGTTTCGGCGGCTGTTGCCACCGTTGTTGCCAATCTGGTTGTGGCAGGCCCAACAGAAGCTCGCGAGCCACAAGAGAAATGCTATGGCGTATCGCCTGCGGGCTACAACGACTGTGCC
>JABXIV010000002.1 GCA_013372925.1 Alphaproteobacteria bacterium | reverse complement strand
TACGCTCGTATAAAACATAATCTTCGCAGGAATGATATAACACCTGAACAAGGCATTGATCAGCTTGAAAGGCTTCGTTTTGCCTGGCGAGGAGACCGTTTTGAAGCGGAGCTACTTGATAACTTGGCTGATCTATATTTTGAAACCAAGCAATATGCACTTGGTCTCGAAACATTGCGGCAAGGCATTTCCTATTTTCCGGAAGAAGCTCAGAACCGGCAGATGATGAGCCGTTCCAGCGCGGTGTTCAGAAAGCTGTTTTTGGATGGCGAAGCTGATGAGTTGTCGCCAATTTCGGCGATCAGCCTTTATTATGATTTCCGTGATCTGACGCCGTTGGGCAATGATGGCGATCTTATGATCCGCCGCCTGGCATCACGCCTTGTGTCGGTAGATTTGTTGGGCCGAGCTGCTGATTTGCTTGAGTATCAGGTGCGCGCGCGGACAGAGGGTGCAGCCAGAGCAGCAATTGCAGCAAGGTTGGCCCAAATTTACATTTTGGACGAGAAGCTGGACGAAGCACTACAGATATTGAGAGCTACCCGAGAGCCCAGATTGCCGCAGGATATCGAAGCCAACAGGCGTCATGTTGAGAGCCGGGCTCTAATTGAGCTTGAAAGATATGAGGAGGCTGAAGTTGTTTTGGATGGCGACAATAGCTCAGCAGCTCAGTATCTCAGGGCTGACGCATATTGGGGGGGCAAACAATGGAAAAAACTTTCATCCGCCGTTAAACGAATTTTGGGTGACGGTTGGCGTAGGAACGAACCCTTGACCGACCTCCAGAGGCTGAACCTCGTGCGGCTTACAATTGCGATGACTTTTACTGAGGACCGTGCGGGGCTTATAGAAACACGCAGGCGATACGGTATTCAGATGCGCGAAGGGGATTTCGCAAACGCGTTCGAGCTTTTGACAAATGACCAAGAGCTCTCTGGTCGGGAATTAGGTGCTATCGCAGGCCAAATTGCCAGTGTAGAGAAGCTACAGTCTTTCATGCGCGACTATCGGAATGATTTTTCAGGGCGATAGAAAAAACACTATCATATTGCTCTCGCACCGCTCACCAAAGCGTGATTCTGTTATTATTTTCCATTAGGTCGGAAATTAGCGAAACTGCACTCGAGTTCGAAACTTCGACGCTCGTGAGAAATTTATTCGAAAAAGGGAAATAAAAATGAAGTTCAATCGTTTCGCAAAGTCTGCAGTTATCACAACAAGTGCCGCTGCTTTTGCTCTGACTGCTGCTGCAGGCGTTGCCAGCGCTGACGACATGAAAGCGAAAAAAGAAAAGTGCTACGGTGTTGTTGCAAAGGGCATGAATGACTGTGCCACTTCCATGCATAGCTGCGCTGGTCAAGCAAAGATGGATAACCACCCTGAAGAGTGGGTATATGTGCCTGCAGGTATGTGTGACCGTATCGCTGGTGGTGCAAAACAACCAAAAACATCCTAAACTTCAGAGTTGAAGAGGGTGCGATAAAATGACTAGGCCCGATCAAATGACGATGTTGGGCGGTCAGTACCCAGTTGGCGTCGGTCTGAAGGCCCAGCACTATGATGAGGTGTTGGATTCCAGGCCGGCGTTGGACTTTTTCGAAGTGCATGCCGAAAACTATATGATGGAGGGCGGTGCGCATCATCGGTATCTTGAGGCAATTTGTGATCATTATCGCTTGTCAATTCATGGCGTCGGTATGTCGCTAGGATCTGCAACGGGTTTGGATGCGGATCATCTTAAGCGGTTCAAGGAATTAGTGGAGCGTTACAGGCCGTGGCTGGTTTCTGAACATCTCGCATGGTCTCGGTCGGGGGGGGCATATCTCAACGATCTTTTGCCCCTGCCGCTGACGCAAGAAAGCTTTCAAGTTGTCTGCGATAACGTTTCAAGGATGCAGGATGTCATCGGCAGACAGATTCTGATTGAGAACCCGTCTTCTTATTTGGCTTTTGAGGCGTCAGATATTCCAGAAGTCGAGTTTTTGGGAAGGCTTGCTTGTCAGACGGACTGTGGTCTGCTGCTTGATGTGAATAATGTTTATGTGTCCGGTTGTAATATGGGGTGGGATGTCGGGGCCTATCTGGATTCTGTTCCCGCAAGCTTGATTGGGGAAATCCACTTGGCTGGGCATCAGCTTAAAAAAGCCAATGGCCATGAAATTCGGATTGATGACCATGGCAGTGCTGTGCCTGTTGAAGTTTGGCAGCTGTATCGGCAGTTGATAGAGCGCGTTGGCGCGCGGCCCACGCTTATTGAATGGGACAATAATATCCCGGACTTTTCGGCCTTGCTGAATGAGGCATCTTCTGGCCGGAATATCATGCAGGCTGTAGAGAAAAGTGGGTGGCGTAAAAGGCATGGCTGACTTGGCTCAATTACAGGACATGATGGGGCAGGCGGTGCGTGAAGGACAAGCCAGCGAGTTGCTCTTGGATGCAATTGTTGATCAAGGGTTGATGGCGGAAGAGCGGCTTCAGGTACATGTTAATACGTACCGTGAATCTTTGGTATCCGCGCTCAACGGTGTTTTTCCTCTGTCGGAAGCATTCGTCGGCAAAGTTTTTATCCGAGAAGCCTTGAGGCAGTTTGTTTTGATGAATCCTCCCAAAGAGCCGATGTTGTTTCGCTACGGGGAAGATTTTCCGGAATTTTTTAAGACATATAAGGCGGCTGAAGCGGTTCCCTATATCTCGGATTTGGCGAGGCTTGAGTGGCTTACCCACGAATTAATGCACGCCCGTGAAGATGCATGGGCAGAAGCCGAAGAATGCGATGATGTAGGTGGACTTGCGCTTGGTTTTGGTACGAAATTCCTGCGTAGCAATTTTCCTGTTTTTGATTTGTGGCGTGTAGCAACCGGCCAATTGCAGCCTGAGAAGGTCGATATTGATTCAGGTGGACAGGCTATGCTGATCCATCTGAATGAAGGGCAAGTTTTCTATCATTTGATGGGCCCTGAGGTGGCTGCTTCACTTGGGCGTGCGCTAGGTGAGAAGATTGTTTCAAAGGATGACCTTTCGGTCCTCTCTGATTTGATAGAGCAGGGCTTGTTCTTTGCTCCTTAAAAGTAGTTGAAAAAATAATGACTAATCCAATATTGCGCCTTGGGGCGAGGATGAAGCTCTTTGCCCTTTCGCTATCAATGAATGATTTTGTCCTGTTGTTTTTTAGGTTCTGGGTTGCGAAAGTTTTTTATCAATCTGGTCGGTCAAAAGTTGATGGCAGCTTTTTAAGTCCTTCCGATATGACCATCATGTTGTTTGAAGAAGAGTATGTCTTGCCGTTTGTTGATCCATCTGTAGCTGCGTATCTTGCGCTCTATGGTGAGACATTTTTTCCTATAATGCTTTATCTGGGACTTGGCACGCGACTGGGGGCTATAGGGCTGTTGGGAATGACCTTGGTTATCCAGCTATTTGTCTATCCTGGCTATTTCCCGGAACACATGACATGGATCGCGGCTTTGCTGCCGCTTGCGGTAATGGGTGGCGGGCGCTTATCCTTGGATAGGCCTTTGCTGACCAGAGCCAGCCGAATGCGATAGCGCCAATTTGAAACAAAAAAGGCGTTTTCGTTAGTTTTGAGCCTTTTTTTCCGTTGTTTTGCTTTTTACTTAGAATAAAAATCGGATAAAATGGACAAAAGAGGATAATTTAAATTTGTTTTAAGGACGTGTAATGGACGAGATTGATCGCAAGATTCTGAATCTGCTTCAGAAGGACGCAACATTAAGTACAGCAGAGATAGCGGAGGCCGTTGGCCTCTCTACAACGCCGTGCTGGCGTCGAATTCAAATTTTGGAGCAAGAGGGCTACATTACACGTCGTGTTGCCTTGGTTGACCGCAACAAGGTGAACGTTCCGCTTGATGTTTTTGTGGCTATTCGCACCAACGAGCACAGTTTTGAATGGCTGGATGAATTTGCACAATTGGTTTGCGAATTTCCGGAGGTTGTTGAGCTGTACCGTATGAGCGGTGAGATTGACTATTTGATGCGGGTAGTTGTTCCAGATATGGCAGCTTATGATGCCTTCTATAAGAAGTTAATCAAACGGGTACAGCTTACGGATGTTAGCTCGTCGTTTGCGATGGAGCGGATCAAGTATACTACTGCGTTGCCCTTGGATTATGCCCTGGAAAGTGGCCGCGGTCGCCGTAAACGGAGCTAGAAGTGGATGCGCGCATGGCGGCTTCCGCGCCAAAGCAGGAGAAAAGGTTGGCGGACTATCGTGCGCCAGACTTTGAGCTTGAACACGTTAAGCTTATTTTTCGTCTCTTTGAAAATTACGCCGAAGTAGAAGCTGTAACGCACTTTCGCATGAAGGGGGAGGCAGGGAAGTGTCTTACGCTTGATGGTAGTCCCTACATGTCGCTTGAAGCTATTTCGATTGATGGTGTGGAGCTTGGCGAAGATCAATATGTCCAGACGCCAGATAGTCTTACGTTGCGCGCAGTTCCAGAGGACTTTTCACTAAAGATTATAACGAAGCTGCAACCAAAGGAAAATACGCGCCTGGAAGGCTTGTATTTCTCCGGAGGAAATTTCTGCACGCAGTGTGAGGCTGAAGGGTTTCGGCACATAACATATTTCCCGGACCGGCCGGATGTATTGGCAAAATACGATGTGCGGATTGAAGCTGATGCGAACAAGTACCCTGTGCTTTTGTCGAACGGAAACCCTGCAACGAATGGTGCACTGGATAGGGGACGCCATTACGCAGAATGGGAGGATCCGCATCCAAAACCGTCCTATCTTTTTGCGCTCGTTGCGGGAGATCTGGCCTGCTTGTCGGACAGCTATAAAACCAAGTCTGGACGTCCGGTCGCTCTAAACATCTATGTTGCACCAAAAGACCTGGATAAAAGTGATTATGCAATGCAATCGCTTATTCGGGCCATGAAGTGGGACGAGGATGTTTACGGCTTAGAATATGATCTCGATGTTTATAACATCGTAGCCGTATCCGATTTCAATATGGGAGCAATGGAAAACAAGGGATTGAACATATTTAATACTAAGTATGTCCTTGCGAGCCCAGAGACTGCCACAGACGCTGATTTCGATCATGTTGAAGGTGTAATCGGGCACGAATATTTTCATAACTGGACTGGCAACCGCATAACGTGCCGGGATTGGTTTCAGCTAAGCCTTAAAGAAGGCCTGACAGTCTTTCGGGACCAAGAGTTTTCCTCGGATATGACATCGCGCGCAGTCAAGCGCCTGGATGATGTGCGAGTATTACGCATGTTGCAATTCCCAGAGGATGCAGGGCCGCTGGCTCACCCGATCCGTCCGGAAAAATATATTGAGATCAATAACTTTTATACCACGACGGTGTATAATAAAGGGGCGGAAGTAATCCGTATGATACACCGCTTGCTGGGTGCCGATGCGTTTCAGGAAGGAATGCGTATCTATTTTGACCGGCACGATGGGAAGGCCGCTACATGCGAGGATTTTGTTGCTGCTATGGAAGCTGGTAGCGGGAAAGACCTGCAACAATTCCGGCTTTGGTATTCGCAGGCAGGTACGCCGAAATTGACCGTGAAGCGCGAATGGCAAGGTGATGACCTTACCTTGACCATTGAACAGTCTTCTGCGCCCAGCCCAGGCCAAGCTGTTAAGGCACCCTATCATATGCCAGTAGTCGTCGGTTTTGTTGGAAATGGCGGCCAGGATATTCAGCCTGAAGTCGAGGATGATGCAGTTTGGACTCCAGTTGGGTGTACGCTTGACCTGAAAAAGGCGAGGCAGGTGTTTACTTTCAGGGACGTTCCTAAGGACGCTGTACCAAGCCTGTTGCGTGGCTTTAGTGCTCCTGTAGTGCTGGAGCATGATTTGAATGATAATGAGCTTGCGGTGTTGGCATCGCACGATAGTGATGCTTTCGTACGGTGGGAAGCAACACAGGATTTGTATTCGAGATATTTATTGAAGCAGATTTCGGAAGACACCACCGCAAATACAGTGCCCACGCACCTCTCTGCTGTTTTCACTAGCCATCTGGAGGACAGGGAAACAGACCCTGCGCTTTTGGCCGAGCTGATTTCTTTGCCCAGTGAAGTTGCACTCGGTCAAAAAATGGAAACCCTGCAACCCGAGGCTATTCATGCAACCAGAAAGGCTTTCATGGCTACACTTGCAGGGCAGTATTCCGAAGCGATACTACAACAGTACAGGGAATTGGAAGGGTCGCAGTTCAGCTTGGAACAATCTGCGAAAGCGAAGCGGCGGCTCAGGAATGCACTGTTGGGCTATGTCATGCTGCTTCCTGAAGGGGAAGAGTGTGTCAAAAGGCATTATGAAACAGCAAATAACATGACTGATTGTATGGCAGCGCTTGGCCAGATAAGCCATAGTGAATTTGGCTGTAGGCAAGCTGTACTGGATGCCTTTTATGAAAAATGGTCAGCTAATGAACTAGTCGTGGATAAGTGGTTTGCGGTACAGGCACAAAGCTCTCGACCTGATACCGTGGCGCAGGTCGAGAGGCTGCTTGAACACCCTGCGTTCAAAATGCAAAACCCGAACAGGTTACGGTCACTGGTTTCAACATTTTCAATGCTTAATCAAGTCCGTTTTCACGACGAGAGTGGAGAGGGATATCGATTTCTCGCCAATATGATCGTGCAGGTTGATAAGATTAACCCCCAAACGGCCGCAAGACTGGTACCTCCTCTGGGGCGTTGGGGGAGGTTGGACGAAGTGCGCCGTACGTACATGAAGGACGCACTAAGAGCCGTCCTTGAAACGTCGGATCTTAGTGACGACGTTAGGGAGTTAGCGGAAAAGTCGTTGACATAACTGGAAAGTGATTCGCGTAAAATAAGAATTTTACGCGTCACTCTTTGGCCTGCTGGGGGCTATGTTAAGGATTGATAAACCTTTGTATGTAAATAGGGTGCGTGAATTAGTCTTTGATTTGTAAAAGAAAAAAAGATTGTTTCGGCCATGATAGCGTCGGTAAATCAGTATCTGGTAAGTCCCCTCGGACAAGAGGCTAGTTATAGTATGGCCCGCAATCTATAATGAACCCAGCCTATCACCATAGAGAGAGTATAATGAATAAGAGTCCTGATCCAATTGATGTTCACGTAGGTCAGCGCGTCCGAGCCCGACGCAAAATGCTTGGCCTTTCACAAACCCAACTGGGTGCTGAGCTGGGCGTTACCTTCCAGCAAGTTCAGAAGTATGAACGCGGCACCAACCGTATCGGTTCTAGCCGTCTTTTTAGAATGTCTACAACTTTAGATGTACCGGTTTCCTATTTTTTCGAAGGCGCGGAGACCAAATTGCCTGGCTATAATGCGGCAATGGAAGGCCTTGATGAGGATGCATTTGAGCGTCAGGAAACTCAGGAACTTGTTGAAGCTTACTATCGAATTGCAGACCCACGCATTCGTAAAAAGGTGCTGGGTTTGGCACGGTTACTCGCTAGCGGTGTTGACGAATACGGTATGTAGCGAACAAAACTCTGCTCGAGAGACTCTTAATCAAAAAGCGCGGCAATTGGGGGCCGCGCTTTTCTTGTTTATGTTGGTTTGTCGCTTTGCTTTTTTCTGCGCTTCCGCTCTCGCCGCGCAATATAGAGAAGACCCGGCGCCAGCAGAAATAGTCCAGCAGGTTCCGGTACCGAAAATACCCTGATAACAGCAGTATCGAGGCTTGTGAGGATGAAATCGCCAGGCAGGAACAGACGACCTCCCGATATAAGGTTCACGAATTCACCGTTTCCAAGAAGGCTGCCGTCATAGCGTACCCGCAGGGTTACTTGATAATTTCCTGTCTGGTCAAACGGGGTATCAGCGCCTGTTTGTACGAGCAAATTCGCACCTGTACCGATTTCGGCACCATCCAGAAGCCACACCAGTTCAAACTCTGATGTGTCTGTTAGATTGCATAACGCTTCGCTTTCGAAAGACGATGCACAGCCATCAAGCGTAAAGTCTTCGCCAAGCAATACTGGGTCATAGACGCCAGCTTCCGCTGCGAGCTCGGGCTCTGGGGCAGGCTCAGGTTCTGGGGCTGGCTCGGGTGTTGGCTCAGGTTCCGGAGTTGGCTCTGGCTCAGGTTCTGGCGTTGGTTCCGGGACAGGCTCGGGGGTTGGTTCTGGTTCAGGGACCGGCTCCGGCGTTGGCTCCGGTGTCGTAGGAGAGCCAAGATCTGGTGTGCCATCTTCGGGCTCTGGCGTTGGTGTGTCCGTTGTGTCGTTGGGATCTTCTGAGGGGGCCGGTTCAGGCTCAGGCTCAGGATCCGGTTCAGGCGAGGCTGTGGGCGCAGGGGTTGCGGCAGCCGCTTCTTCAGTGGGCAAGCCTGCTGATGCGTCGGCAAACACTGCTACGGGATCGATAATCGGTGTTTCGATCTCAAGAACGCTTTCAACAGTAATGTTCTGGCCAGCAGCAGGCGCAATCCGCTCAATAAATTCCGCGACCTCTTCGGCAAGTTCTTCTTCGATGTCATTAGTAGCTTCGGGGTAAATAATTACCGCCGTGATATAGGTGTCTTGTCCACCAAGCTGTCTAAAGTTAATGCGAAGTGTGCCGTCAACGACTTCAACGCGTGTGACGAGCATGTGGCCAGTTGAGGGAGCTCCTCCGCCGGAGCCATCAAATTGAAGGAATGGGCCAAGTTCATTGATTGACTTTAGGGTAAGGGCGCTAAAGCTGCTTGTGCTAATGGCAGCAATTGGACCACCATTAAGCGGCATGCTTGAGGCAATAAGTCGCCCGCTGGCCTGTGCCGAAAGCGTTTGAAACTCGCTATTGTCCGGTAGATTGCTGCTGGTGGTTTCTGCACCGGCATCGTTGCCTCCTGCTTCACCGGAGAGCCTGCCAGGGCCGGTTGTGGATAGCTTCATCACAGGGACCAAATCGTCGGTGGCCCTTGTGTCAACCATATTTACCTTGCCGCCGTTTCTCTTTACGTCCACGCCGAATGGGTAGAGTGGAGACTTGCCGTTAGGGCGAGGGGCTGTAAGAATAACAACACGATACCTACCGTTTGGCACGTTGTTGGCGACGAATTGTTCTACATTGCGTACGCCGTT
>JABXIV010000106.1 GCA_013372925.1 Alphaproteobacteria bacterium | reverse complement strand
TGCGACGAAACGTCCAGCCATCTTCGCTGCACACGCGAAATCGGTGAACGGCTGGACATCGGCTTTCTGGGGCTTGGCTTTCATCCAACGCTGAAGCGCGAGGAAATTCCGGTAATGCCCAAGGCCCGCTACGACATCATGCGCGCCTACATGCCCAAGAAGGGCAATCTCGGCCTAGATATGATGCTGCGCACCTGCACCGTGCAGGTGAACCTGGATTTCGCCGATGAGGCAGACATGGTTGAAAAGTTCCGCATCAGCCTGGCCCTACAGCCGCTGGCAACGGCGCTGTTTGCCAACTCTCCCTTCAAAGAAGGTAAACCCAACGGCTTCAAAAGTTACCGCAGCCATATCTGGACAGATACCGACCCCGACCGCTGTGGCACCCTGCCCTTCGTATTCGAAGACGGCATGGGCTTCGAGCGCTGGGTAGACCACGCTCTTGACGTACCTATGTATTTCGTGCGCCGCGGCGGCAAATACATTGATGCCTCGGGCCAAAGCTTCCGCGCCTTCATGAAGGGCGAACTCCCGGCCCTACCGGGTGAACTGCCTACCATGGCAGACTGGGAAGACCACATGACAACCCTGTTCCCGGAAGTACGCCTCAAGACTTTCCTTGAGATGCGCGGCGCTGATGGCGGACCATGGTCGCGCCTGTGTGCGCTGCCAGCCTTCTGGGTCGGCCTTCTGTATGACACTGAGGCACAAGGCGCAGCGCTTGATCTGGTCAAACGCTGGTCTGCAGAAGATGTCGCGAAAATGCGCGCAGATGTGCCAAAACTCGGCCTTGAAGCCAAAGACCCCAAGGGCGGCTGCTTCCGCGATCTTGGGGAAGAAGTTTTGAAGATCTCAGATCTTGGTCTCAGAAAACGAGCTAGGCTTTCATCGAGCGGAGATAGCGAGCAAGGCTTCCTGAACTCGCTTTGG
Organism: Alphaproteobacteria bacterium; assembly: GCA_013372925.1. Lineage (GTDB taxonomy): Bacteria > Pseudomonadota > Alphaproteobacteria > Sphingomonadales > Kordiimonadaceae > Kordiimonas. The sequence continues at coordinate 2,221 of JABXIV010000106.1, read as the reverse complement.
GAAAGTGTGGAAACCGGCATGACACCAGCCGACCAGATTTTGCACAAGTATCATGGCGCATGGGGTGGTATTGAGCCGCTTTTTGATCAGCTGAGTTATTGATCCGGCGTTAGAGCCAACGCAGAAACTCAATCAACCAGACAATCCCGAGCGTGAGCAAGGCCAATGCCCCTGCCCACATCAGGCCAACCGGTATGCTTGAAAAACGGGAGAGGCTGTTCCTGAAATAGCTGTCGCACTGCAAACAGTGATACCAATCATCGTTCTTACTTGCGTGAACCTTCACACCGGGAACAATTGTTGGAACCTCGCCTTCAAAGGCGTGGACGCGCTCAGACCCGCAATGCCTGCAGGCAATTGGCTCGCCGTCCTCGTCCCTGCGGATGGGAATGGCACAGCGCGGCATCGTCGCCACTTTCGAAAGCACCTCTTCTGCACGCTTCCAATCTTTCGCGTGCACCATCAGGTTGGCATAAAGGCCTTCATTCATGCCCGATACATGTTCGCCTGCCAGAAAGACAGGTATATCCTGCGCCTCAAGCACTGAGCGCAGGAGCGCACCGTCTGGCTGGTTCAGGTTTGAGCGCAGCACAACAAGGCGCATATCTTCTTCAAGAACTTGGGTCATGGTGCTTAGTCATTCAGACCGGTATCGAAACCGTCGATTGAAACCGCATTCTTTTCTTCCTGGTAGGCAAGGATACCGTCATCACCTTTTTTCTCGACCCAGTTCTTCAACGTCTGCCGCTCGGCCTTCATCTCCATCTCAGGCACACCATAACCACAGCTTGTCTGCGTGCTCTCAACATCGATCAGGATGATCTGGCGCGCACCCGGCAACTCCGGGAACTGAGGCGCCAGTTCGACGTACTCGGCATGGTGAGGGCGCACCACGCGGCCCTTGCCATATATCCGGTAGATCAGCGCATTCCGGGTAAAACTGTTGAACATGATTGTGATCCGCCCATCCTTTTTAAGATGAGCGGATGTTTCATTGCCGCTCCCCGTCACATCCAGATAGCCACACAGGGTTGGGTTTAAAACACGGAAGCTATCCATGCCCTTGGGGCTCAGGTTAATGCGCCCCTCATCGCAAGCCGTTGCCGTGAAATACATCGGCTGTGCCTCGATGAAAGCCTTGTGTTTATCAGTTATGTGATCGAAGAAATCAGCCACAATTATCCCCAGTAAGTCATTGCCAGTTTTACAAACATCACCACAAGCACGATACCGCTGATGGTGAAAACGAAAAAGCGATGCATAACGGTATTGTATGTCATCTGGATGAGAGCGTGAACCGCGCGCAGCGCCACATAGGCCCAAGCGAGGCTTACCATCATGCCATCAACAGCTGAAGCCGCCATCGCAGCAAAACACAAAACGTAGAACAGCACCGGCATTTCAAACTGGTGGTTATAGTTGTCAGCCGCGAACCGCGCTTTCGCAGGCAATTTTGCCAGATTGGCCTTGTCCTGCATCTGTTCGTTCGTTGGTTTCGATGCAGCCATAGCTGGCAACCTGCGGGCATAAAGAACAAGCCAAGCGATAAACGTTATTGCCACCTGCCCCAGAACCGGCCCTATCAATGCATTTTCCATATTTTCCTCCCCTTATCGAATATATTTGCGTGGATTAAGGCACAGCGGGATAAAAATCGCCAGCCCCCAATCAAGAGCTTCATAAATATGTGATAAACGCGGGGCATGAACAGCCTAAATCTGTGTATGACATGAGTATCAAAGATGAAACGTTGGCGAAGACTTTTAAGGTGGAGCGCGCTCCCCATTGCGCTCATCCTGCTAATATTGGGTGCAGTCACCCTACCGCTACCGCTGCCCACCGGGGTTGTCCTGATCGCACTGGGGCTGGCTGTGGCCGCATTTAACCCAACCCTTCTGCGCCGCATCAGGCGACTAAGGGGGCAATTCCCCAACGCCAACCACAAGCTGCGGCAGATTACCCCTAGCCTGCCAGCCTTTATTCAGCGCATCCTGCAACGGACAGACAGTCGCACCTAACCCGCCTCACAAAAAATTTGATGGGCGCAAAACATTATCCCTATTGCCGTTCCAATTGTTCCGACCCTAAAGTTTCTCCGTCAGGAGACCACCTTATGATCACCACACGCGACTATAATTCCGCTGATTGGGCAGATGTTGACCGTATCTATCAGGAAGGCATCAAAACAGGCCTCGCAACGTTCGAGACCGAACCGAAGGCG
>JABXIV010000068.1 GCA_013372925.1 Alphaproteobacteria bacterium | reverse complement strand
GAAACACTGGATTATGTTCTACCAACAATCGTTCCGGTACAACGGGTTATCAAACGTGATCGCAACCAGCCCGAAATCAAACAGACATACGCTCGTTATCTAAAAAGCCGCGTTAGTGAATGGCGTAAAGAAAAGGGCGCTGCAATGATGAAAGAGCATGCAGCAAGCCTTCAGTCGGCGGCTACCCGGTACGGCGTCCAACCCCGCTTCATCGCCGCCATTTGGGGTATAGAAACCAACTATGGTACTGTACCGCTCAGCTATTCCGTATTTGATGCGGTTGCGACCCTCGCTTATGATAAACGGCGCGCGAAGCGCTTTAGGCGAGAGCTGTTCGCCGCCTTGGAAATACTCGACAAAGGCTATGCTTCCTTTGACCTAATGAAGGGGTCCTGGGCGGGCGCCATGGGGCAGCCACAATTCATGCCTGAAAACTATCTACGATATGCCGTTGACCATGATGGCGATGGCCAGCGTGACATCTGGACGAGCAAGGAAGATGTTTTTGCCTCCATCGCCCACTATCTTCAATCCTTTGGCTGGAAAGATGATCAAACCTGGGGGCGCAAGGTAAAGCTCCCAAAAGGTGGAGAGGTGTCCCTGCAGGGCACGCAAGCGGAGGGCCTGAAGCCAGACTCCTGGTGCGCGGCCTATAAAACAATGGGTGTTTGGCGCGACCTGCAGGAGTGGCAAGACTTGGGAGTACGCCGCCTAAATGGTAAAGACCTACCACCTCGTTCAATTCCCGCGGCCCTGATTGTTGGCGACAAAGGTGATGATGAGGGCTACCTTGTTTACAGGAACTTTTGTTCTGTGATGCGCTACAATCCATCATTCAAGTATGCATTGGCTGTCGGCCTCCTGTCTGACGTTATCGCCAGGGACTAAAGAATGCGGCTTATCCTTTCCTTAATTCTGTTTTCTGCACTTGCAGCGTGCTCTAGTTCAATGCGGCCTATCGGACGTATGCCAGACAATGACGAGCTGCCCCGTGGCACGCAGGGCGTTGAGCGAAAAGTAGGCAAACCATATAAGATTGCGGGCGCTTGGTATTATCCTAAGGAACAGCCACACTACGATGAAACGGGCTATGCGTCCTGGTATGGCCAGGACTTTCACGGCAAAAAGACCGCTAACGGTGAAATCTACAACATGAATGCGCTGACGGCAGCGCACAAAACTCTGCCTTTGCCCACATACGTTAAGGTAACGAACTTGGAAAATGGGCGCACCATCGTTCTACGTGTGAATGATCGGGGCCCTTTCGTAAAGGGGCGTATTATTGATATCTCGCGGCGTGGCGCACAGCTGCTTGGTTTTGACAAGCAAGGTGTTACAAAAGTTCGTGTGCAGGCTGTGGACGAACATGGTCGTGCCCCCAATCTACCCAAAACACAAACAGCAAGCATCGCTAAAGACACGCATTTTATTCAGGTAGGGGCTTATACCCAACGGGAAAACGCCGAGATTCAGGCCCGCAGACTGCGTGGTAGAGGGCATGAGGCAAATGTTGAAACAGCTAGCTCCAATGGTCGGACATTGTGGCGTGTCCGCATAGGCCCGTTCATAGAGAAGCTTCTGGCCGAAGAGAAGCTTGACCGAGTGGTAGCTGATGGGTTTTATGAGGCTCGAATTTTTACAGAATCGATGCGTTGATAAACACAAGGGAAGGCAATGTTTAAAAATAAACTGGCATTTATCGGATTGACCCTATCGGTGCTCATGGCGCTGGCACAGCCTGCCATAGCGCAACGGATGGCCACACCGGCAAAGCATGCCATTCTCCTTGATGCGACTACCGGCAGTGTTCTGTTTGAAAAGGACGCCGACGAGCCATTCCCTCCGGCATCTATGAGCAAGTTGATGACCATCTATCTTGCGTTTGATGCCATTAAACAAGGCACCATGCGTCTTGAAGACGAGGTCGTTGTCTCCGATGAAGCCTGGCGCAATTGGAACAACAGAGGTTCAACCATGTTCCTTCGTGCGAGGGATGTCGTTACGGTCGCGGACCTATTGCGTGGCATTATCGTGTTGTCAGGTAATGATGCTTGCGTTGTATTGGCCGAACATATGGCCGGATCTCAGAGTGTATTTGCAGAATGGCTTAACGCAAAAGCAACAGAACTCGGCCTGACTGGCAGCCACTTTGTCAATGCGAATGGCTGGCCAGCAGATGGCCATGTGATGACCGCCCGTGATCTCGCAACGTTGTCCTTTCATCTCGTTAACGACTTCCCTGATCTCTACCCGATGTTTTCGGAACGCGAATATGTCTACAAAAATTTCGATCGCAACAAATATAACCGGAACCCACTCCTAGGCCGCTTTGCAGGCGCGGATGGGCTGAAAACAGGGCATACAGAAGAAGCAGGATACGGGTTGGCGGGCTCTGCTGAGCGTGATGGCCGCCGTTTGGTGCTGGTTGTTGCGGGATTAAGTTCTATGAACGAGCGCATGCGTGAAAGTGCTCGCTTGATGCAATATGGTTTCCGTAATTTCAGCCACTATCCATTGTTCAAGGCAGGTGAAACTGTTGACTATGCAGAGGTTTGGCTTGGAGCCGACAAGACCGTGCCAATGATAGTGTCGGAAGATGTCGCGTTAACGATGTCCCGCCTCCAGCGTGCTCAGATGGAGGTTTCCATTGAATATACCAACCCAGCACCTGCACCAATTGCAAAAGGTGATAAACTCGGAGAGTTGGTGATTGAAATGCCTGATAGGCAATCGGTACGCGTGCCATTGTTGGCGGGTCAGCAAGTTGAGGAAGTTGGGGGCTTTGGAAAGATCGGCGCGGCATTTGAGTATTTGTTGTTTGGCTCTGCCGGCGCGGAGAAAACCAACTAATGAACGACTTCTCTCCAAAGTTCATAACCTTTGAAGGTGGTGAAGGCGCAGGAAAATCCACACAAATCCGCCTGTTGGCCAAGTGGTTAACAGGGCGCGGCGTTGAAGTTTGTATGACAAGAGAACCAGGGGGGGCGCCCGGAGCTGAGCAAATTAGGGAACTTCTAGTCAAAGGTGATACTGACCGCTGGACACCAATGGCAGAAGCACTTCTTATGACAGCTGCTCGTGCTGAACATGTTGAACGAACCATCAAACCTGCACTGAAGAAGGGTATGTGGGTACTATGTGATCGGTTCTCAGATTCCACTATTGCCTATCAGGGAGGCGCGCGGAATTTGGGTATAAAGCAGATGCAAAACCTGCAGGAGATCGCCCTGCATGGCCTGAAGCCTGACTTAACTTTCATCCTGGACTTGCCTGTGGATGTTGGATTAGCAAGAGCTGTCGGACGGGAAGCTCTTAGAGAAGATCGTGAAGACAGATTTGAACGTATGAACTATGCCTTCCACGAGAATATCCGAGGCTCTTACCTAGAGATTGCGAAAGCTGACGCTGAACGCTATATCGTGCTTGATGCCAATAGGGATATTACGTCCTTGCAGAACGATTTGCGCGCAGAAGTTAACCATCGCTTGGGTGGGATACAGTGACAGAGGGTGATGCGACACAGCGGCATCCCAAGTTTGCCACTAGCGTCTTTGGGCACGAATCTGCAGAAAGAGAGTTCCTTCAAGCTTTCAATTCAGATCGGCTGCATCATGCCTGGTTGATCACTGGGCCCAAAGGTATTGGCAAAGCAACGCTGGCATGGCGTATCGCTAAATTTCTCGTCACAGCACCAAAAGCAGAAGCCGGGGCAGGGCTTTTCGGCGAAGAATTACCGCAAGAAGCTACATCACTTGAAGTGTCCAGCGAAAACACTGACGTTCAGCGGGTTCTGTCGGGCGGACATGCGGGGATTTCAGTTGCAGAGCGCACTGAAAATGAGAAAACGGGCAAAATGCGCTCTGACATCGTTATCGACGATGTTCGTAAGCTGACCAGTTTCTATACCCAAACCAGCAGCGATGGCGGTTGGCGAGTTGCGATTGTGGACGCGGCTGATGAACTGAATGTCAACGCCGCAAATGCTCTCCTCAAGCTGCTGGAAGAACCGCCGGCCAAATCAATCCTGCTTCTTCTTGCCCATTCCCCCGGAAAACTTCTACCTACCATTCGCAGCCGCTGCCGCACGCTGAAGCTCAAGGCCCTGTCTGAGGAAAGCGTCAAGGCCGTGCTCGTGTCGCAGTTTCCCGCTATGCCTCCTGAGGAATTAAGCGCTTTAGCAAAGCTTTCGGGAGGCGCACCGGGTAAGGCTATCGAAATGGCAGACCTTGGCGGCGTAGAACTTTATCGCCAGATAGCCTCTCAACTGGTTCGATTACCACGACTGAACACGCCAGATATTCATCAACTTGCCACCCGGCTTGCTGCACCAAAGGCAGATGCAGAGTACCACTTGTTTGTTGAGATGTTTCTGGGCTGGCTTGAACGTTTGGTGCGCCAGACAGCCAGTAATATGCCGACGGAAGATATCATGCAGGGAGAAAGTGCGGAAATGGCGCGAATTTCCAGCATGAGCAGGCTTGATAGTTGGTTAGACCTATGGGAAAAGATGGGCCGCTTGGTGGCACGGGCTGACGCGGTCAATCTAGACCGTAAGCAGGTAATTGTGAATTTGTTCACATCAGTAGCCTCACTGGCTCGCGGCTAAGCTAACTGTATAACTTTTATTCAGACGAGAATGATATGACCGATCGGCCGTCCTTTTACGTTACGACGCCAATTTATTATGTGAACGACGTTCCACATATTGGCCACGCATACACGACCCTTGCTTGTGATGTTCTCGCGCGTTTCAAGAGATTGGACGGCTTTGATGTCATGTTCCTCACCGGAACAGACGAACACGGGCAAAAGATCGAACGTTCGGCCGAAACCGCTGGTGTAGACCCTCAGACTTTCTGTGACCGAGTGTCTGCGCGTTTCAAAGAATTGGCTGCGGCAATGAATTTCTCGAATGACCAATTCATCCGTACGACAGAAGATCGCCACAAAAAGGCTGTGCAGTACCTTTGGCGGGTACTCGAAGAAAAAGGCTACATTTATGAAGACAGTTATGCCGGCTGGTATTCTGTTCGGGATGAGGCTTTTTATGCCGAAAAGGAGCTAACGGAAGGAGAGGGCGGCGAAAAGCTTGCTCCTACGGGTGCGCCCGTGGAATGGGTGGAGGAACCCAGCTATTTCTTTAAGCTTTCCGCTTTTGAAGACAAGCTTTTGGAACTATACGAAAGCCAGGAAGATTTCGTATTGCCGAAGTCACGACTGAATGAGGTGCGCAGCTTTGTAAAAGGTGGCCTTGAAGACCTTTCTATCTCGCGCTCAAGCTTCAAATGGGGCGTGCCAGTCCCTGGCCATAAAGGCCACGTCATGTATGTCTGGATTGATGCCTTGGCAAACTATCTGACAGCTGTGGGCTATCCAGAGCAAACAAACCCAACCTACGAAAAGTTCTGGCCCGCGAACGTTCATATGGTTGGTAAGGACATCCTTCGGTTTCATGCTGTCTACTGGCCCGCTTTCCTGATGGCGGCCGACTTGCCGCTACCTGAGCGCGTTTTCGCACATGGTTGGTGGACAAACGAGGGCCAGAAAATCTCAAAATCGCTCGGCAATGTAATTGATCCGTTCGAACTGATCGAATCCTACGGCCTTGATCCTGTACGCTTCTTCCTGATGCGAGAAGTGCCATTCGGTAATGACGGCGATTTTTCTCGTAAGTCCTTTGTACTACGGTGCAACGCAGATCTTGCAAACGGCCTAGGAAACCTTAGTCAACGCACACTCTCCATGATCCACAAGAATTGTGATGGCGTGATGCCGCAGCCATCAGAAATTACTACTGATGACAAAGAGTTGCTGGAAAATATTCATGGTACGCTTGAAACGGTTCGCGATCACATGAATCGACAAGCATTCCATCTGGCGCTTGATGCAATTTGGACCCAAGCAAGTGCCGCAGACACATACATTTCTGTGCAGGAACCCTGGAAGCTGAAGAAAACCGATCCTGAAAGGATGAATACGGTGCTCTATGTCTTGGCGGATGCAATCCGTCAGATCGCAATTTTGGCACAACCCATCATGCCAGAAAGCATGGATAAGATCTTGAGCCAAATGAATGTCTCTGAGCGCGGCTTTGATCAAATCGGAAGCGGCAACCGTATCGCGCCAGGCACAGAAATTCCAAAACCCGAGGGTGTTTTCCCACGCTTTGAATTTCCTGAGGAAGATGAAGCCTGATGCCTGAGTATGGTTACATCGTCGATAGCCATTGCCACCTGAATTATAAGGGGCTTGCCGAAGATGAGGCCGGCGTCGTTGCTCGTGCTCGCGAGGCTGGTGTTGGATGCATGCTTGCGATCAACACCAAGCTGAGAGAATTCCCGCAAATTGCGGCAATCGTTGAAAAATACGATGATGTATACGGCACAGTTGGCATTCATCCCCACGAGGCGGAAAATGAACCGGATGTTGCGATTGATGCCCTAATCGAAAGAGCAGGGCACCCCAAAATCGTGGGTATTGGAGAAACGGGCCTAGACTATTTTTACGATAATGCACCACGGGATATGCAGAAGGTCAATTTCCGCGCCCACATTGCAGCGGCACGTCAGACATGCCTCCCTGTCATAATCCATACCCGCGACGCAGATGAAGATTGTGTTTCAATCCTAAGGGAGGAAATGGAGAAAGGTGCTTTCAAGGCAGTAATCCATTGCTTCACGGCGAGCCAGATGTTGGCTGACGCTGTGCTTGATTTGGGCATGTATATCTCCATTTCAGGAATCGCCACGTTTAAGAACGCAAAAGCCTTGCAGGCAACCATAAAGACCATCCCTTTAGAACGCCTTCTGGTAGAAACCGACGCACCATTTCTGGCACCAGTTCCTCATCGCGGGAGACCGTGTGAGCCGGCCTTTGTTATGGATACAGCACGTTTTGTCGCGGATTTAAAAGAATTGCCTTTTGAAGCATTACAGGAGTCAACAACGGCGAACTTTTTTACGCTCTTTAACAAAGCGACCCCACCAGCCTTCGCAGGCACAGCAGTATGAGATTGACAATATTAGGATGCGGCACATCCGGCGGTGTACCGAAGGTTCCTGAATATTGGGGTGCCTGTGACCCTAGTAACCCTAAGAACCGACGCAGGCGCGCTAGCGTTTTATTAGAAGAGGGTGATACCACCATATTGATTGATACGACGCCCGACCTTAGGGAACAGGCCTTATCTGCAAATATGGATCACCTGGATGCTGTTTTTTACACGCATGATCATGCGGATCACACGCACGGGATTGATGATCTACGCGGCTTTTTTCAAAACGCACGTAATAAAATCCCGGTCTATGGGGACGAGCCAACCATGGAAGTCCTTCGGCATCGGTTTTCCTATATTTTCGAAAGTCAGAATGGCTATCCCGCTATTTGCGAACCGAACATACTGCAGAAAGAATTTCCCGTGAGAGTAGGGGGTGTGACCATGCAAGCCTTTGAGCAAGGACATGGCAACGGCATGAGCCTTGGTTATCGTTTCGGAGATATGGCCTATTCAACTGACCTGAACCACTTGCCTGAAACTGCGTTTGAAGTGCTGAATGGTGTTAAGGTCTGGGTCGTGGATGCGTTAAGATTTGAGCCTCACCCAACGCATAGCCACTTGGCTCAAACACTTAAGTGGATCGATCGTGTAAAGCCAGAACTTGCTGTTCTTACCCATATGACGTGGGACATGGATTATGAACAAGTGAAGAGCATGCTGCCCAAAGGGATCTTACCAGCATTTGACGGAATGGTAATAGAGAGCCGATAAAGAAAACGTGGCACCCATGAAGGTAGTCTAGTATCCTGCCTGTTCATCGGAGGCTTATATGAGTAATAGCCCCTGGCGTGTGCCAGACTCTGAAAATCAAGAACCTGCGCGGCGATCGGGGAGGCCTTCGCCGGTCCTCCGTTTGACCGTCTTCCTATTGGGAATGGCTCTGCTGGTTTTTGGACTATCACTCGCCTTTCCCGCCACTAGTATGATTGACCCGTATCTTGTTCGAGGCCTTGTCATATTGCTGATTTTTGGCGGGGCGGCTGCCTTCTGGAGCCGGTCCAGTTTGGTTCGATTAGTCAAAATGGCTGGCCTTTGGGTATTGATCATCACAGGCATTGCGACATTTTACTTGTATCGATCCGACCTTGGGAATCGCTTCATGAGCGCTATTGATCCTGCCGGTGTAGTCAGTACAGGAGAAGAGCTGCTTGTGCATCGCTCCCGGGATGGCCATTTCTGGCTCAAAGCACGTTTAAATGGCGTGTCTGTAAGATTTATGGTCGACACAGGTGCCTCAAACATCGTTCTTAGCCCTGATGATGCCCGCAGCGCAGGTATTAATGTAGGTATTCTAGACTTCAGCGGCAGGGCAAGCACTGCAAACGGGGAGGTACCCTTCGCCAAAGCGACGGTAACAAGCCTGCGACTGGCGGATCACGTTTTTTATGACGTACCCGTTACTGTTAACGGGGCTGACATGGATGGGTCGCTCCTGGGAATGGCCGTCTTGAATCGCTTTTCCAGCGTCGAGTTTCGCGGCGACATGCTAATTTTAAGGCCCTAGCGTTCAAATCATATCGTCCTGCGTAATGGTACGAGATTTTGGAAAGTCTATGCAGACGGTCGTCCCAATACCAACTTCGCTATCAATGGTTAGGCGTGCATCGTGAAGGTCGCAGTAGGATTGCACCATACTTAGGCCTAGGCCAAGCCCTCCTTGGAACTCACTATTCAGGGCAGAATGAAGCCTGTTAAAGCGCTTTATAGCATCTTCAATCCTATGCTTCTCCATTCCACAACCGTGATCGCGTACCGACAACCGGATACAGCCATCATTTAGTAGTTCCGCTGAAACGACAATTTCTGAACCGGCCTCGGAATATTTGATACTGTTTGTAATCAGGTTCACTAGAATTTGCTTCACACGCAGGATATCCCCATCCAACATTGGCATATCTTCTGGTATTACGTAGGAGACAGGCATTGCCCGCTCGATCGCTCGTGCATTAATAATGGCGTGAACAGCCTTGAAAACACTGTGCAAATCGATATCCGTCTCATTGAGGTTGACGATGCCTAGCTCGACAGTTGACACTTCCAGAATGTCGCTCACAAGCTGGTTCAGGTGCTCTCCAGCGCGAGTTATGTCGCTGGCGTATTCCTGAATCTTATCCTGTGCCGACGCTGGCAGGGAAGCGATCAAACTAGAATATCCAATGACTGCATTTAAAGGCGTACGTAGTTCGTGGCTTAGGTTTGCCAGAAACTCGCTTTTGCTTTTATTCGCTTCAACTTCGCGGAGCAGGGCGGAAGACATTTGCTCCTGCAGCTTCTCACTTTCTGTGATATCTTGGACTGATCCGACCATCAAGCGTGGCTCACCTTGATTGGAAAATTCAGCTTTGCCGATCTCCCGTACTATTCGTATCTGTCCGTCTGGGCGAATAATCCGATGTTTGATGTCGTAACGCTGCCCAGGGTCCTTCAATGCTGTATCCACTGCGCCAACCACATTCTCCCGATCTCCGGGATGGACACATTCTAGAAAACGATCATAAGTGGGTGATATGGAATTGGGCTCGAAGCCAAAAATCCGAAAGACTTCTTTGGACCAAAATAGCTCGCCGCTATCAACATCCCAATCCCAACTACCAATCTGCGCTAACTTTTGCGCTAAAACAAAACGTTCTTCTGCTCTGCGCAGTTCGCTTAAGGATTTGTTGAGCCTAATTTCTTTCTCAGCAAGTTGAACAAGGGCCGTATTCAGAACACTTAAATCTGTAATAATAACGCCAAAATGGCTTTGGCCCTTAAGAACCTTTTTGCTGATAGATATGCCAACATCAACTTTGCGATTAGTCTTATGTAATAGCGAGACCGTCAAACGACGGTTCATGTTGTAATTTGTAGGACCTTTAGCTTTAAAACTCTCAAAATGAGATTCATGCATTGCATGAAATTCAACAGGCATCAATGTCCTTATATGTTCGCCAATCAACTCTCTGCGGCGATAGCCTGTAACACTTGTGACGCCGCGGTTAGCGAACTCTATGACACCTGAACTGTTAACGACCAGAAATGCATCGTTTGCAACATCAATTAGTTCCGTAATCAGTGAGCCAAGTTCCTCATTTGCGAGGCTTTCCAAGTCATCGTCGTCAAAGTTCGTGTCTTCGCTGTCAATCATCATTGTCCTCGAGAAACAACGCCACCCCCAATAAGACGCTAGGTTGAACATTAGACTGGAAAAGCCTAACAAATAGTTAGATCTAGATATTTTCCCATAATATAAATTATACGAATATTCGATATAATTTCGTTAAAATTTTCTCTGTAGTTTGCGCCTTTGTTAACCTTTTGCTAGTACGTCTTAATCATAAAACTGAAGCAATATTCACAGTCAGGATTTGCGAATGTCGATAGCTGAAAAACTTTTCAGTGGCCTGTTTTTCTTTTTGTTGGCCCCTACTATGCTGCTCATTGCTCCTACGGGGCTCAGCGTGACAGTTGTCGTCTTAGCGCTAGCCGCCTACACGGCGCGAAGCATTCATACAACTCGTTATCGTTGTAGTGCCTGTGGCCACATCTTTAAATTAAGCGCAAAAAAACTACCCGCTTTGCTCAGAGGCCAATGTTCCTGCCCATCGTGTTGCTGTGATCCCGCGAAAAACAAACTTGAGCGGCTCTAAATGCTCTAGGCGACGGGTTGCAAGGGGTTTTCAGGCTGGACTGTCCCAGAAATTCTGCCTTCGAGTATTTGTGTAACTTGCTCATAGTCCTTTGGAGTGTCCACATCTATCGCTGCCTCCGCGAACGGAAGTCTAACAGCGCATGCCTTCACGCCTAGAACCTTAGAGGCACGCTCAAAGGCCTCGTCTACGGTAAACCTTTTCATGAGCAATCCAAACAAGTTTCGATAGCCAAAAGCTCGAAAGAGCTGCCACGGCTTCTTGCGTTTCATCTCAATCTGACGCCAAAAATCAAGAACCGGCAAGGCACCTTCATCGGTAAACGCGAACAAATTTGCGCCGGAAAGCTGGGTTTCTCTAAATGGCAGATATGTCCTCTTGGAGCCCGGATGTGCCGCATCGATATATTTTCGCTCTACAAAACCAACAGCAAGCTTGGCACCCTGGTTTACACCGAAACAAAAGCGATCAACCATTGTAGATGTCAACAAGGCGTGGTCAGCTGTTGTAACAAGAAACGGCCACTCTTCCCCACAAGCGTCTAGTGCGCTTGCAACGCTCCCGCAAATACTGCCGCTGCAAGGGACAACATCGACACGTGTATCGCATTCGTTTGATTGAAATTGGGGACAAGCCTCGAAGAGTTCTTGCTCATCGTCGAACACAATCACTATTCGTTTTACGGACTGAGCACCTCTGAGCGCTTTAACTACTCGCGCTATCATCGGTGTGCCGCAGATCGGTACAAGAGCCTTATGGCGAGACCCAAATGCGCTTGCAACCGGGTCACTATTGGAACGCGAACCGGCCAGCACAACCGCTGTATACCTGGCAGCTCCGCCCTCTTCTTCTGCATCAATTTCTGGATGAATATCGGATACGGGTTCCGGTGTAGCCTCAAACTCATACATGGCCATCTCTTTCATGCCCGACTTCCCTGCCCCTTAAACAAACTCTGGGCGATCCGCACCACTCCAGGCGCTGATCGTACGTAAACCAGCCTAACAGAGTATCAATTGATCTCTATCTGTATAGGAGCAGTTATACAAATGCAAATTTTCTGAAAGATTAACGTCATGCTTGAGTAAGATTTTCTGATCTCTATTTAGCTTTTAACGTGTCTTACGAAACAAAGGTGCCCACACCAGAAACCAAAAAAACGTCAAAAGCCAACTGGCGATAATATCTGAAGGCCAGTGCACGCCGAGATAAACACGGCTAAGCCCAATGCCGAAAATTAACACAAAAACCAGCACTCTGGTTGTCAGGCCAACGCCTTTTCGAGAATAAAGCTGCCATGCAGTCAGCAGGGCCAAATAAACAACAGCAGACCTCAATGCATGGCCGCTAGGAAAACTTGCACTTGACGCATGTACAAGGTGATCAACAACATCTGGTCTCGCCCGACCAAAAAGCGACTTCAGAAGCGGTGTTAGGGCAAAAACACCGCCAACTAAGCCTGTGAACACCAATGCATTCTGCTTTTGCTTCTTAAAGACCAACAAGCACAACGCAACAACTGAAACAATAATAAGGGTAATCGAGTCCCCAACATGAGTGAGGCCAACTATAAGCTTTTCAAACCAAGCGGGCCCAATTGGATCACCTGCGCTTGCCCGAAATAAATGCATGCCTGCTAAGTCGAAAGTAGCAAGCGAGCCAGAAAAGGTCATAAACGCCCAAACTGCGAAAAGTATCAAAAATAGAAACGGCAACTTGAAGTGATTAACCAAGTTCAACTTTTCATTTTCTAACATCATTGGACGCCCCTGATAGATACTAAATTTATGAATCTACCTATAAGTCTTGCTTTGGCTGAATACAAAGATATTCGGGTTGCGAATCTGGCCCTGAACAGCCCAGAAACGGTCCGTCGCTATGACATCCGCGCCCAGCGTATAAATATCCAGGTACTTTTTGTCCTCGCCACTTCTGGAAAATTGCCCATCCAGCGAATAGGTCGGGTTGCCAAGTGTTCCCACGACAACCTTCCATCCTTTTGAATGAATTGCTTCATAGAGCTGTTTGGGTAGCAAACGTGTTCCAGTCCAAACCAATAGCTTGGATTTATCTAACGAACTGGAAAGTACATTTTCCAATTCTTCGGCATTGCGTATCGTTACGCTCAAAGGCATCCATGGTGCAATCTGGTGAAACAGCATAGCCTGTTCGAGCGTGTAGGATATAGCGATCACATAATCCTGCGCCTGACTGTCTTGAACCATTTTTGTGACAGCACGAAAGTCCGTCCCTTTTTTAATATCAAGTGTCAGTATTGAACGCCCTTGTGCCCAACGAAGTGCATCCCAAAGCTTTGGCACTTTCTGTCCAGTTTTCCTGCCGTTCTCGTCCAATAGATATAAGCCGGCAACATCTTCCCATTTCAGGCCGGACAAGGCCCCTGCCCCAGTCGTGGTACGATCTATCGTATCATCATGCATCAGGATTAGAGTGCCATCACCAAGTTGGGCGACATCTATTTCCATCAGACCCGGGCCATATTGTAGAGCGTTTTGCATAGCTTCCAGGCTGTTTTCAGCAAACCCCGGCGCCGGGCCACCTCTATGGTGGCTAACCAAAGGAATTCTGGTTGGATACCAACGAAGAAACGACCTTAAGCCGCCAGGATGTAATTCAATATAATGATACACTCCTGGTTTAGGCGGGGGGGGAACATCCTCTGCAAGCCCCCATGGTGCCACCAGCACAAAGAAAAACAGGCCTAAAATCCCTCTAATTTTCTTTGATCTCACATTACTTTCCTTCTCGCTGTTGACGAACAGACCATCTGAAAGGATGGTGTGCGGATCAAAAACACTTGTAGGGTATTCGAGATATGTCAACAAATGCATCAAATGCCGATTATTCCATTACCGACCTGTTGGAAATCATGGACAAGTTGAGAGATCCTGAAAACGGGTGCCCTTGGGATATTGAGCAGAGTTTCGAATCAATAGCGCCCTACACCATTGAAGAATCCTATGAAGTTGATGAAGCCATCAGGGCAAATGATATGGCATCACTTCGTGATGAACTTGGCGACCTGCTTTTTCAAGTGATATTCCATTCGCAAATGGCGAAAGAAGAGCACCACTTCACTTTTAGTGATGTCGTTCAAACCGTATGCAAAAAGATGATTCGGCGTCATCCCCATGTGTTTGGGAATGCCACCATTCAAGATGCTGATGCACAGGTCGCAGCCTGGGAAGACCATAAAGCGAAGGAACGAGAAGCAAAGGCCAAGACAGAAGGCCGTGTACCGTCCGTACTGGATGGCGTAACTGTCGGTCTTCCCTCTCTGCTGAGAGCCATTAAGCTCCAAAATCGAGCAGCCAGAATAGGCTTTGATTGGCCCGAAACCATTCAAGTGCTTGATAAAATACAGGAAGAAAGCCTGGAGTTGCTCGAGGAATATCAATCTGGTGGGTCAAAGGCGCGCCTCAAAGAAGAATTTGGAGACTTGCTTTTCGTGATGGCAAATCTGGCACGCCACATGGACATTGACCCTGAAGAGGCTCTAAGAGCTGGCAACGCAAAATTTGAAAAACGCTTCCGCAAAGTTGAAGAGCAACTTGCGATTCTAGGGAGGGCCCCCAGGGACAGTAACCTTGAAGAGATGAATCAGCTCTGGAACCAAGCAAAAGAAGAAGAAAAAAGATAGACCAATCGGCTAGTCAGGGTTTTCTTCTTTTCTCTTAAACCGGGCCCAAGCAATAGGATCTACGCTAAAATTATAAGTAATCCCGCTTTCACCATGCTCTTCATTCAGGATTTTGGCATTGGCATGTAACCAGGCCTGGGTCGCACCCTCACTGTAAGGCACAGTAAGTTCGATGCGGTGGTCCCGAACGCTTAGAAGCATATCGATTGCATCAACCAGGCTGTCACAGCCCTCTCCGGTCAGGCCTGAAAGCGTAACAACTTTCTCATCCCGCTGCGCTCTATTTTCAGCAACAATCCTTTGCTCGTCGACCATAAGATCAGCCTTATTCAAGGCTTCAATAACGGGAGTTCCGTCTGCTTCGCTGTCTAGATTGACACCGAGCTCAGCCAAAACATGTTCGACATCTTCTTTCTGGACATCACTTTCATCATGGGCTGCATCGCGAACATGAACAATGACGTCAGCTTCCAGAACTTCCTCAAGTGTCGCCCGAAATGCTGCGACCAACATGGTGGGCAAATCTGACACAAATCCAACAGTGTCAGAAAGAATGATTTTCCGGCCGCTTGGTAGTTGAATTGATCGCATCGTCGGATCTAGCGTTGCGAACAACATATCTTCCGCCATGACCGTGGCGTCTGTTAACCGATTAAATAATGTCGATTTCCCTGCATTTGTATACCCAACAAGGGCTACAACTGGATACGGCGCCTTCTGCCGTCGAGCACGGTGTAATGTTCTAGTTCTCGTAACTGTTTCCAGCTGGCGCTTTATTCGAGTGATGCGGTCGGCAATGATCCTACGGTCAGCCTCAATTTGGGTCTCTCCAGGGCCGCCCATAAACCCCATACCGCCTCTCTGGCGTTCCAGGTGGGTCCAAGAACGAACTAGTCGGCTCCGTTGATAGTTCAGGTGAGCCAATTCCACCTGAAGTTCCCCTTCTTTTGTGCTAGCGCGATCGCCGAAGATTTCAAGAATCAAAGCAGTCCTGTCGATCACCTTCACTTCCAGTGCTCGTTCAAGATTCCGCTGCTGTATCGGACTTAGTTCACAATCGAATACAATGAGATCTATATCATTGTTAGCTGCAAAGGATTTCAACTCTTCGAGCTTGCCTGTCCCAAGATAGGTCGAGGGGCGTATGCCTCTCAACGGGATAACCTCGCCACCGACCAGATCAATTTCAATAGCAATTGCCAAGCCTTTGGCTTCTTCAAGGCGCCCTTCCGGCGACCTGGAGATCGAAGGCTGTGGTTGATCCTTAACATATGGATGGACGACAAAGACCCTTTGCCGGGCTACCTTCTTTTGAAGATACCCCAAGCCTTCAGTAGACCAGCCGCCGCCCGGCTGATCGGCCGAACGGTCGTCGCTACGGTCGGTCAATTAGTCCTCGATATCTTTTTCAGGCTCAAAGAGCTGTACTGGGCCTGACGGCATTACCGTTGAAATCGCGTGTTTATACACAAGCTGAGAGTGCCCGTCACGGCGCAACAATACACAAAAATTGTCGAACCAGGTTATCACTCCCTGAAGTTTAACACCATTAACTAAAAACACCGTCACAGGCGTTTTGGTTTTGCGAACGGCATTTAGAAAGACGTCCTGGAGGTTTTGATTTTTTTCTGACATGGACTGTCCGTTTGTTTTTTACGTTATTTAAATTTTGCCACATTGCACATAGCGCCACAGCCGATTGTTTGTTCCAACATTCTTTAGAATATCTTACCCGTCACTGTTCAACTGCGGATACATATATGTCAGACAGTTGAACCATCGGTCAACAGCCTTTCGTGCATTTATCCCCGCCAAAATGATCTGGCAAGCATTGCAAAGAAAATTGAGGCTTCTACACGGCCCAGCAGCATCAATACTGTCAGCACCCCATAGTCAGCGTCCGTAAGTCCCGAGAAACCCGAAAAATAGGGATCCAAAAGAGCAATCAAAGGTCCGGACAACGTCAAAGCTGACACTGCCATAGCGATTGCCGAATGAAAGTCTACGCCTAGAATTGCAAAGCACAAACTACCAAACACAAGCGTCAAAACAAAAGCCCCCAACAACAGCCAAATTGCTGCTACATCCCTCTTTTCTATTGAAAAGCCTTGGTATTTCAAAGACTTCACGCCATGAGGGTGTGCTAATCGGTCAATTTCCCGGCGGGTCAGCATATAAAGTACCGTAATCCTTAACTGCTTCAATCCACCGGAACTGCTCGCTACCGAACCACCGATACAAGCTAGAACAGCGAATATTATGGCCGCAGCAGAAACGCCCGATCCGGAAAATTTCAAGTCAGCAGGTACATAACCGGTCGTGGAAACGGCCGAAATTGCCGTAAAAATAGCCTGCCAAAGACCCTGCCCGTCCAAAGGAAACGCAAAAACTACCAATAAAGCAGTCCCTATCGCTAGAACGACAAACAGTGATCGAGTTTCAGTACCATGAGGATGTTTCATGTTTGTCTTCAAGGCACGGGCGCGCAGAACATCCCAATTAAGCACAGCGACAATCATGAACACAGCTAAAACCAACTGTACGCCGGTACCGCCAATCGCCGAATGGCCTTGCGGCACGATACCGCTAGTACTTATCGTGCTCATTGCTAGCTGCAGTGCCACGAAAAAGGGTTCCCCAAGCAGCATCAGTGCCGCACAACACAAAAGTGTCATCAATAGGTATAGTGGCGCTATGGCTTGAGCAACTGCTTTAAGTCTGGGATATCCGGTCTCACTGTCCCCGAATGGTAAAGGCGATCGGTGAAGCTGCAGCCCCCCACTGTTTAGAGCCATAAGTATTGAAAGCGTCAGACAAATAGCTAAAAAACCGCCTGTCCAACCGACAAACGCCCGCCAAAAGGCCAAGGCCCTCATTTCCTCGTAGGCACCTTCATAGGCGCTGGCGCCAGTCGTTGTAATTAACGACGTACCTTCGAATATTGCAGCAATTAGACCTT
>JABXIV010000171.1 GCA_013372925.1 Alphaproteobacteria bacterium | reverse complement strand
CAGCGCCTTGAGAAGATGATGCACAATGGCGGCAGCATGGTAACGCTCAGTTATTACGGCTCCGAAAAGGTTGTTCCGCACTATAATGTTATGGGCGTTGCAAAGGCTGCACTCGAGGCCAGCACACGCTATATGGCGCGCGACCTTGGCGAAAAAGGCATCCGCGTGAACACTATTTCTGCAGGCCCGATGAAAACGCTCGCTGCTTCAGGCGTAGGCGATTTCCGCATGCTGTTGAAATATAACGAGAAAAATGCACCGATCCGCCGGAACATCACCCTTGATGATGTGGCTGGCGCTGGTCTCTACCTGTTGTCAGACCTATCTTCTGGTGTGACTGGCGAAACGCACCATGTGGATGGCGGTTTCTCCACCACTTGTATGCCTACCGATGATGATGCGATGAGGAAACTTATCGATCTTCTCGACTAGAGGAGCTTAGCCCCGCCCATGTCCTACAACACGTTTGGCAGATTGTTCCGCTTCACCACCTGGGGCGAAAGCCACGGGCCAGCCCTTGGCGCCACCGTTGATGGCGTACCGCCGATGCTGGAAATAACCGAAGCGGAAATCCAAACCTATCTGGACAAAAGAAAGCCGGGTCAGAGCAAATATACAACACAGCGCCGGGAGCCCGACGCTGTGAAAATCCTGTCTGGCGTGTTTGAAGGCAAAACCACCGGCACACCGGTGCAGTTGATGATCGAGAACACAGATCAGCGCTCAAAGGACTATGGCGACATTGCCCAAAGCTATCGCCCCGGCCACGCAGACTATACCTACATGGCCAAATACGGCATTCGCGATTATCGCGGCGGCGGGCGTTCAAGCGCCCGGGAAACCGCCGCCCGTGTGGCCGCTGGTGCCCTCGCCCGCAAGGTTTTGGGTGACGGCATCACCATCCGCGCTTCAATGGTGCAAATGGGCAGCCACAAGATTGACCGCAGCCGCTTCGACTGGGCAGAAGTAAACAAAAACCCCTTCTTCTGTGCAGACCCTGTAACGGCTGAAGCATGGGCCACTGAACTGGACGCTATTCGCAAGAGCGGCAGCAGCATTGGTGCCGTGATTGAAGTGGTGGCAGAAGGCGTGCCTGCTGGTTGGGGGGCGCCAATCTACGGCAAATTGGATGCTGATCTCGCAACAGCGCTTATGAGCATCAACGCCGCAAAGGCCGTTGAAATCGGCGCTGGCATGGAAGCCGCTTGCCTTACGGGCGAGGAAAATGCCGACGAAATGGTGCCCGGCACAAACGGCCTGCCTGAATTCCTTTCGAACAACGCGGGCGGTATTCTTGGCGGCATTTCAACAGGCCAGCCCATTGTGGCCCGCTTTGCCGTGAAACCCACAAGTTCGATCCTAACACCGCGCAAAAGCGTGAATACCAAGGGTGAGGCAACCGATGTGGTCACGAAAGGCCGTCATGACCCATGCGTGGGCATTCGGGCGGTGCCTATTGCAGAGGCCATGATGGCCATCGTTCTGGCCGAC
Organism: Alphaproteobacteria bacterium; assembly: GCA_013372925.1. Lineage (GTDB taxonomy): Bacteria > Pseudomonadota > Alphaproteobacteria > Sphingomonadales > Kordiimonadaceae > Kordiimonas. Next base: position 1,011 of record JABXIV010000171.1, on the reverse strand, counting down.
CACATGATGCTGCACCGCGCCCAGTGCGGTTAGGGTTTCTTAATCGTCTTCATCGGTCTCTGGCGCTGCGTCTACCGCAACGCCGCTAAGCTCTTCCGCTTCCTGGAAATGATAGCTGATGCGCCACGCGTGGTATGAAACACGCTGCAGCCAGCGCACCGCATCCAGGCGCATCAGCAGCCCCACTTCACCCATCTGCTTACGCGTCGCCTCAAGTACGGTGCTCTGCCGGTATTGGCGGCGCTGCACGCGCATGAAGTTTCGAACTCTGTCGAAATAATGGTCCGGGCGGGCGCCTTCCTCGTGGGCAAGATATTTGTCGATACTGCTGGCGAGAACGGCTGTCAGGCGCGACAAGCGCCGATCAGACGACAAAGCGTCCACCCTTTCAAACTGCGTGCACCGATGATGCATGCGGCGCAAATGATCCAGGATGTGGATGGCGCTGCTCTCCCGCGCCCTTACGGCCCCGTTCGCAGCCTCGTGGGGGATATTTTCGACGAATGTTTCTGTCGCGGTGATGCCTCGTTCGATCTCTTCAAGGCGGCGCGACCAGTCTTTGTGCCTGCGCCTTGGGTCAAGCTGTCCCTGCAGCACCTCAAAGATAGCGTTCGTAAGCTGCTGCGCGGCTGAAAGCCCGGCGATACTGGCCGCCCCCGGTTCACGATACAGGGCCACATCCAACCCGCGTTCAAGCGGCGCCCCATGTTCCCGCACCATCCGCCGGATCATATTCGCGAAGCCTACTGTAAAGGGCAAAACGATGATCACACCAATCACATTGAATGCCGTGTGAAAACCAACGAGCGCAAAGGACGCATTCCCCAGTGAGCCACCATCCGCCCAGGCATCAAGCAAACCAAGGTAAAGATCGAGCGTGAAGAAAGCCATTGTGCCCGCAAACAGGTTATAGAGCACGTGGGCGAGCGCTGTTCGCCGCATGTCGGTTGAACCACCAACTGTCGCCAGCATGGCCGTAAAGGTGGTGCCCACATCCATCCCGATCACCAT
>JABXIV010000150.1 GCA_013372925.1 Alphaproteobacteria bacterium | reverse complement strand
CACTGTGTCAATTCCCAGTGCGTCGGCGGTAAGGCAGGCGTGCTGCCCACCCGCGCCGCCGAAGGTCAGCAGGCTGTATTTTTTGATGTCGTGCCCGCGCTCCACAGACACCCGTTTTATCGCCCGCGCCATATGTTCAACGGCCACGGCAAGGAAGCCCTCCGCGATGGCCTCTAGCGTATAGTCAGCGCCGGTTTCGCGGGCGATCTGGTCCCGCAGAATCTTGAAGCCGGCTTCGGTTGCGGCGCGGTCCAGCGGGGCCTTGCCGTCTGTGCCGAAAACCGGCGGGAACAACTCGGGCGAAAGCTTGCCAAGCATCACATTGCAGTCGGTCACGGTGATCGGGCCGCCCCTGCCATAGGCCGCAGGCCCGGGATACGCCCCCGCCGAGGCTGGCCCGACTTGGAAGCGGCCATCCTCGAACCGGCAGATTGAGCCACCTCCTGCGGCCACTGTGTGAATGTCCATCATGGGCACGGTCATGCGCACGCCGGCCACGACCGTATCGAAAACGCGTTCATAGGCGCCATCATAGTGGCTTACGTCAGTCGATGTGCCGCCCATGTCGAAGCCGATCAGCTTTGTAAAGCCTGCGCGCTCGGCGGTTTTTGCGGCGCCCACGATCCCGCCTGCGGGGCCGGAAAGAACAGCATCTTTACCTTCAAAGGACTGTGCCGCCGCCAAGCCGCCGTTCGATTGCATGAAATAAAGGGGGCAACCGTTTGTGGCTTCTTCAACCTGGTCAACATAGCGCTTCAGGATGGGGGACAGGTAGGCATCTGCCACGGTGGTATCGCCGCGCGAGACCAGCTTCATCAAGGGGCTTACCTTGTGGCTGACAGATACCTGCGTGAAGCCAATATCCCGGGCGATGGCTTCCGCTTTGCGTTCATGACCGGGAAAACGGTAGGCATGCACGAATACAATGGCCACACTACGAAGACCTTGGTTGTAGGCCTGTTGAAGGGCGACCTTGCATGCCGTCTCATCCAGTGGGTGAAGAATGTCACCACCTGATGTCATCCTTTCTGTAACTTCTGCAGTTTGGACATACAGCGGTTCTGGCCGCTCGGGCTTGAGGGCGAAAAGGTCTGATCGGTGCTGTTGTCCGATCAGCAAGGCATCGCGGAAGCCTTTTGTAATGAGTAACAGCGTTGGCTCACCATCACGTTCCAGTAGCGCGTTTGTCGCCACTGTGGTGCCCATTTTAATGGCGCGAACCTTGTTTGATGGAAAAGGATCATGCTCTGGCACCTGCATGATGTCGCGCATGGCAAACACGGCTGCATCTTTATAGCGACCGGGATTTTCAGAGAGATATTTGTGACTTGTCAGGCTGCCGTTCGGGTGCCTTGCCACAACATCGGTGAAGGTGCCGCCGCGGTCGATCCAGAATTCGAAATTGCCACCAGAGTCTGTCATGTCCCGTTGTTTAGCATTCTATGAAGAATTGGCAACGGGGTTTGTTCGTGTGTGCGTTTGAGCATGAAAACAAAAGCGGCACCATCCTTGGGAGGGGATGGTGCCTTTTGGGGGCCCTCGAGCAGTTTGTATCAATTCGGGCCAGGGAAAGTCAGGGAAGTTGCAGTTTGGGAGAGCTGCTTCCCTTTTCCCTTTATGAGGGTATTAGTTCAACTAATTATTGTCAAGGTGCAATCTACTCTTGTGCTTGTTCCTCAAGATACGTTGCGAGACCGTTGTATCTGGCGATCATGTTTGTGCGCATTCCCTTGCAGAAGCGATCCGTGCCGAAGTCTGTCAGGAGGGCATCAAACAGGCCGCGCCGCCTGCCGACTTTGAACATCAGCACGGTTGTGGAAACGTCAGCCACCAGTGTCATGCGTTCGGTGGGTGCTAGCTCCCCCATAACCTGCGTGATCCGGTCTTCGATCGGCGAGCCATTCACTGCCAGGGCGACCTGCAAGGTGGTTTCGGCAGCAATTTTGTTCATCATTGCTGGGTCTAGAGATGGGTCATCACACACCAGACCAAAAGCCATTACCTGCGATGCATCATCCATCAAGTGGATGTCGCCTTTTTTGCGTTGGCTGGAAATGTAAATCAGATGCTCAGCCGCAAGGAGCCGTACAAGTTCTGCACGCTTGAGCATCATTTGCATGGATTTTAAGGCTTGTTCATGCTGGTTGGTGTTTTCATCTTCCGCTGCAGCGTGATCAAGCGGTTGGTGAAGGGCCATTCCGACAGCAAGGAGAAGCATCAACGCTATTTTTTTCATTCGAGTATCTTTCTGTGGCTTTTATTTTTCTCATAGCATTGTTTTCAAACTGTAAAACATGCAAATTCTCGTTTCTTTTTCAGTGTGCATAAGTGAACGGAGCTTACTTGGTGGAAATTTTTGTGGATGCAGATGCCTGTCCGGTAAAGGAAGAGGTGCTAAAGGTGGCTTATCGCCATGATCTTGTTGTCCATCTGGTGTCCAACGCCTGGTTACGCACCCCTGTAGGGGAAAAGATCAACAAAGTTGTTGTTGGCGATGCCTTTGATGCAGCAGATGACTGGATTGTGGAACACGCCGGGGAAGAGGATATCTGCATCACGGGTGATATTCAGCTCGCGGCCCGCCTTCTGGAATTGGGGGCCAAAGTTATTGGCCACAACGGCAAACCTTTCACTGCTGACAACATTGGAATGGCGCTGGCGATGAGGGAGCTGAAATCCCAGTTGCGTGATATGGGGGAAGACCGGGGCTTTAATGCTGCTTTTTCAGGGAAAGACAGATCCAGGTTTTTGTCTGCGCTCGAGCTTCTCGTTCAGAAGGGCAAACGCTGAGAGTGCTGTTTTGCCAAAATAAAACGGCGCCAGCTTTCGCGGCGCCGCTTATACAGCCTATGTAAAGCTGCTCCCCCTAAACCTTGATATCAATCCGCAAGCCCTTGCCGCTTATTGTGTGCGGGGCTTCAAGCTTTACTTTGCTTTCAGGAATGTCTTTAAGATCAAGTTTGGCACCACCAGCCTTTTGCGGCGCAATGCCTGCGGTGTTTAACTGCAGCGCGGGGCCTGAAGAGATACTAGAAACCATAAAATGCTCCCAACTTTGATCCGGTAAATCTCGAGATTTCCGCCTTTTTGCCAGAAGCTTTTGCTCTTGTGAAGAGACGGCTAAAATTTTATCGGAATTCTCGTTTTCTCTATGATTTTGGCAACCATTCAGAGAGGAAATACACGCTGTTACCTCCCATTACCTTGGCGATGGTTTCATCGGAAAGGCCACGGCGCAGCAGGGCGTCAGTAATGGTTTCAATATCGCTTGCATCAAGGGCTTTTACCGTGCCGTCCCAGTCCGAGCCAAGAGCAACATGATCTTCACCCAGAAGATGGATGCCGTAGGCGATGCTAGCGGCAATATCAGCGGGCATATCGCCACAGGCTGCACTATCCCAAAAGCCGACAGCAACCAGGCCGCCTTTGCGGGCGATTTCCTGCATAAGTTCATCGCTGAAATTTCTGGGGGTGTCGCAATGCCCGTGAAAGCCGGTGTGTGAGACAACGACCGGGCGCGTTGTTATGGCTAGCGTGTCCCAGGCCACTTGCTCGGATGCATGCGCCAAGTCGATAATGATTTCACGTTTTTCAAGCTCTCTGACCACGGCTTTTCCGAATTCTGTCAGTCCGCCTTTTTCCGCTCCGTGAAGCGAGCCGCCAAGGCGATTATCGAAGAAGTGGACCAGGCCGACCATACGAAACCCGGCTTTGTAGAGCTTGTCTATGTTTGCCGCACTTCCCTCAAGCGGGTGGGCACCTTCCGTGCCAAGCAATACGCCGATAGGAGCAGGTGTTGAAGAAGCGTGTCGGGCTTGCATGAGCGCCTTCAGTTCGGCCTGGGTGCGCACCCACATCAATTGTCCTTGTGACGCCTGGATGTAGCCATCCAGTTTCTCAGCTTGGAAGAGGGCACGCTCCAATAAGCTGTCCCATGTGCGGCCTGGCCAACCCTGAGCTACGGAGAGCAGGGTGATATTGTCGCTGGAGGCATCATTTGCATTCAGGTTCTGGCCTCGAGGGGTTTTGGTGACAGTGGTGAACATTTGAAGGGCGATATTCCCTTCCTGCATGCGCGGTAGATCAACGTGGCCCCGATCTGCTTTTTCAAGCAGGTCGCGGTTCCAGAGCATGGTATCAGCGTGCCAGTCCATGATGGTTAGTTTGCTGTGGAGGGTCTTGGCCTTTTCGCTCACCTGATAAGCGCCAAGGTCAATTCGCTTGTTCATATTGTTATCTGCGTAGGGCGCAACAATGAAGCGAAGTACGATGTATGCAAGTACCAGCAAGGCAATTACAATTGCGGTCGCGTTTCTGAGCTTTCTGGCCATAAAAAATCCTCCCCTATAAGGATATAGGGGAGGATAGGTGTTTGGCGAGTGCCTTGTTGTTTGCTTATTCAGGTTGGTTTGGGGCAACCACGGTTACGGTCATGTCCTGGGGGATGCCAGGTTTGACATTTGCCGTTGTGGTTGCTGTCAGGGTACGAACCCTGGCTTTGGGCGCGTTTGGTGCTGCAACAACCGATGTGATGCTGTGCGGAACATTGGGGGGCACAGACGCAGTCGTCGTCATCGTCATACTGCTCACTGCGGGGGCCGGCGGCAGTGGTGCGCCCACCGTGACAGTCACAGTCTCAGGTGCGCCGGGCATCACTTCTGTCGTGGTGGTTGCTGTAATTGCCTGAATCCTTGGTGCTTCTGGTGCAGGGGCAAGTACAGCGACACGATTGCGTTCATAGTCAGACGAGATGCTGTCAACCGCTTCGCTGAATGCTTTCTGTACTTTTTTGTCGTCTGGCAGCCGACGCTTGATAGCGCTCAATGCCAGGCGTTTTTCATAGTCACTGGAAATTGTAATCGCAGCTTCAATTGCCATGATCCAGCTTTTGTTGTTGAACAGGCCATGATTAGTGACAGCCCCTAAAGCCAGACGCTTTTCATAATCGCTGTCAATGTTTCCAATAGCTTCAAGCGCTAGTTCGGTTGCTTCACGGGACTTGCCGAATTGTTTAACGAAGGCACTCAAGAGGAGGCGGAACTCATAGTCGCTTTCGATCTCTGATGCGGCCAGTTCGGTCAATGTCTCCAAGTTGCTTTTGCTGATATCAGCGTCATCAAATGCGGCTGTCAGGAGCAGGCGCATCTCATAATCGCTTTCAATCGATTTTGCGATTTTCAGGAGCGACTTGGCTTCTTTCTCGGTCAACCCAAAGCGGTCGATATAAGGGGTCAGCAGTAGGCGAAGTTCGTAGTCGCTTTCGATGTCTTCAGCTACTTTCATTACTTTGGGTAGCATGCTGGCATCCATTGCTTTCTGATCAAGCAGGCCCAGAAGAGCAAGGCGCTTGCCATAGTCGCCTTCAAGGCGCTCCATCAGGCTGATCAACTGGGTCAGTTCCTTTTTGGAAAGCTCAGCCTGATTGGTCAGGTGGCGGGAATAAAGACCGAAAACATAATCGCTTTCAATCTGCTTCATTTCTTTAAGAACAGCTGCTACTCCGCCTTGCTTCAGCATCCTTTCCACACGTTTTTCTGCATTTAGCCCGGTTTCACGAACAAGAACCTGTAGTGTGGACGCCAGCCATGTTTGGGCAGTCTTGTCGAACTCGGCTTTTTTGCCATTCCGCCAATAGGTGCGGGAGAGTTTGCCGCCATCATTCTCAAACCGGATTTTGTGTTTGCTGCTGCCGTCCCGGCTTCGGATGGTCAGGGTTGTATCGCCTTCCAGTTTAGCAACGTCGGTTTCGTCCTGATTTAGGGTGAAAGGACCATCCCATGAGGCCTTCAGTTCTTTGTTGTTGTTTGAGAAGACAACATTACCGCTTTTGTTTTTGCCATCTTCGTTTGATGAAATACTGATGCTGGGTTCTGGCATTTCAATATCGGTGACAAAAGCGCCCTCAGGAATCTCAGGTACATCCGGCACATCTGGAATGTCCCCAATTTCACTACCTTCTGGCGGGTGTGCCATAAGGGCATCGGCGAACTGGATGCTCGGTAGGCCAAGGGTTACGGTCAAGAGGCCTGTTGCCAGAGCTGCTTTTGCGCCTTTGCCTGCGCGTTTGAAAGGTTGAGCTTCGCTGCCGATAAGGCGTTCGACACGCGCCCGCAGCATTGATTTGTTGTCTGCCATTGCTAATCCCCACTGGATGTTTTGTTTTTTCTGTATTTTTGTTGCACAGGTATAGAGCGCAGCTGCCACGGAGCGTGCATCTTCCGTGTGTGTGGCAGCCCATTCATCAGCCGCGAGTTCGGCTATCGCATTCAGGCGTTTCTTTGCCAGAACGAACAGTGGCTGAAAGAAGAAAAGACGAGACAGGGCCTGGAGTACCATCAGCATCAGCGGGTCGCGTCGAACCATGTGTCCCACCTCGTGAGCCAGAAGGCTTTTAAGTTCGGCCTCAGGCAGATCATCAAAGGCCCAGTCAGGCAGGCAAATTTCTTTGCGCGGCAAACAAACCGGACTGGTGATGTCGCTTGACCGGCTGAGATAAGGCACGTGCTTGATCCCTGTTTGTGCGCAGATGTCGCGCAGGATCAGATTAGGTCTGTCTTCGGGGGCTACGCGGGTGCGGCTGCCAAGGCCCTTTACCGCGCCCACATAGGCAATGCCAAGGAGCGCCAAGGCGAGCCCCGCCAAGGTTACCCACAAAAGACCGGCCAGGTCCTTTGTGCGCAGGCTGGCAAGCATTCCGGTGAAGGCAGGTAGTTCCGTTCCTGTATGTGTAATTTCTGTTTCGCTGTCTGTGGCTCGGGCCATGTTTTGTTCTGTTGGAACGGGTTTCTCAGCCTTATCTTCGGGTAACGCTTGTGGCATGAAGAGATCTGCCAACGGACGACCTTCGTTGAATTCCTGTACCAAGGCTGCGGTTCTTTGATGTTCCACCCGGATCGGGGAGGAAAGCCAATCACCCACAGGTAGGAGTGCGAGGAAAGACCCCGCGATCGCAAGTTTCCAGGCCAATTCAGCAAGGTCTGGGGTTTTAAAGACGCCGAGTTTTTCGAGGCCCCAGATAGTGCCTAGAAGCAAGCTGCTGGCGATCAGGAATTTCAGTACCAATGTCAGTGCTGGGATGTCAGTGAATGGCTCGAACATCATTTGCCTCCCTGATCTATGAGTTGCTTGATGTCCTTCAGTTCATCCCCGTCGATTTCACCTTCATGAACAAGATGCGCGAGAAGTGCTTTTGAATCGCCCTTGAATAAAGTGGACACAAGCGATGAAACCATGGAACGTTTGACATCGCTTTCGCTTATCAGGGGGCGGTAAACACGTTCGCGCCCCCGGGTTTCAGATGCCAGCACGCCTTTTTTCTCAAGCCGTGACAGAATGGTGCCGACGGTTGTGTGCGCCAGGTCCATGCTGTGCAGGTTTTGCTGCACGTCTTTGGCGGACCCTTCGCCCAGGCGCCACAAGGCTTGAACCAGTTGATATTGCTGATCAGAAAGTTTGATGTTCGCTGTCATGTTTCTTCTTTCTACTACATGTGTAGAAGATTTATTACTACATGTGTAGTTTTTGGTCAAACGGAAAATTCCATGCCTTTTCTTGTTACAGGGAAAAGTAATTTTCACAAAAGCTGGATTTGCATTTTTCTTGTTATGCCATAAGGTGTTGGCCAATTGGAAAACGCTTTGGGGGCTGCACGTGGGGCTTGATCTGCCATCTTTGTTTTTGGTGACAGCGGTTATTCTGGCCGTATCCACGCTTATCTTGATAGCTCACTGGATCGCGAATCGCAGCTTTGCAGGGCTTGGCCGGATGGCAGTGGGCATGGCATTGGCAACAGTAGGATTGCTGCTTTTGCTGCCTGGAGGGAATGATCTGTCCCTATATGTATTGGTTGGCGATTTTCTGATTTTGATGGCGCACCTATGGTTTTGGTTGGGGATTGCCGACTTTTGGAAGGAGCGTAACCGACAGCTTACCTATTTGGCGGGCACAACCCTTTTGGTTGCTGTTGGGATGCTTGGCTATAATCTGGTTACAGGTGGTACGGCGACTGAGCGAGCGACAGTTTTTTCACTGTTTCTGGCGCTTCTCTCGTTTGGGGCGGCTCTCACGATTGCCAAGGCGCTCGGTGGGCGTGTTGGTCTGTACAAAGGCATCATAAAGCGTAAAACTATTGGCGGCAGCACGGTTGCAGCTGTGTTTTTCGGACACGGCCTGTTCGCATTCTACCGTGGGATATCTCTTGCCCTTTATGGTGATGTCGCCAGTGATGAGACGGCGCTTTTCGCTTTTACCCAGCTTGAAGAAATGGTTTTTGCGGTTGCTCTTGCTGTCACCCTGATCGTGTCCACGGCAGAACGCGTGCAAGCTGACCTTAAAATTCAGGCCATGATGGACCCTCTTACGCAGGCGCTAAACCGCCGCGCTTTCATGACAGTGTTGAAGACTGTATTAGCCCGGTCCCGCCGTCTCAGCGAACCAGTTTCGCTGGTGATGATGGATATCGACAAATTCAAACAGATCAACCTGAGGCACGGGCATCTGGTCGGGGATGATATCCTTTGCCAATTTTCGGAAGGGGTTATGGAAGGACGCCGCGCGCAGGATGTGTTCTGCAGGTTTGGGGGCGAAGAATTCGTACTTTTGTTGCCTGGTACTGATGAGCAGGGTGCTGAGCTGGTTGCAAAACGTGTGCGAGATGCGGTTACAGGCTATCCATTCAAACATGGAAACAAGGAAATCAGCCTGACCGTCAGCTTTGGTGTCACCACAGCACGTGGCGACGATCTGTTGCCAGATAGCATTCTGGATGCCGCCTACAAGCCGTTAAGGGAAGCCCAGAAGGCTGGGCAAAACCAGATCAAGGTATCCTGACCTCAGGGGTATTTTAGCCGAAATAAAAAAGCCCGCGACCATAATGGTGCGGGCTTTTTGCTGAATGGGATCGTACGTTAGACTTTTTCTACCATCAGGCTGCCAATGGAATAACCGGCGCCGAAGGAGCAGATGATGCCTTTCGCGCCCGATTTCAGATCGTCATGGTTTTCGTGGAATGCCACGATGGAGCCAGCGCCCGCGGTATTGCCATATTCATCAAGAACCGTCGGTGCTTCATGTTCTTCCGGTTCGCGGCCAAGCAGCTTTTTGGCTGCATACATGTTCATGTTGATGTTGGCTTGGTGAAGCCACATGCGCGACAGGTCTTCCACTTTCAGGCCAGCATCTTCAATCTGGCTTGAGATAAAGTCTGTTACGAGCGGAAGCAGTTCCTTGAAGACCTTACGGCCCTGCTGCACAAAGAACATGTCTTCGCGGTGCAGGCTGTCATCATCCAGACGTGTCATCGGGCCATAGTGCGAGCGGATGTTGGAGGAGAACTGTGTTTCAGCCTTGGTGTCAGTAACTTTCCAAAGGTCATTGCTCTTGGCGATGCTTGCGTCTTCAAGGACAACGGCAGTGGCGATGTCACCAAAGATAAAGTGGCTGTCACGGTCACGGAAGTTGATCATGGTAGAGAAGATTTCAGGGTTCACCATCAATACGCGTTTGGCGGCTCCTGCCTTGATAGCGTTTACACCTGCAATCAGGCCGTATGTGGCGCTGGAGCAGCCCATCACCATGTCCATGGCGCTGCCTTTGGTGCCTAGGTGCTTTTGCACTTCAATGCCGATGGCAGGGAAATAACGTTGCAGGACCGCGGCGGAACAAATCACCTGATCAATGTCTTCTGGCTTCAGGCCGGCTTTTGCAATTGCCTGTTTGGCCGCCTCGATAGCCATGTGAGCTTGAAAACAAGGCTGTTCGTCATCGCCATGACCACCTTCAGGCATTTTGGACATCATGCGGTCAAGGTCCATCACGCCTTTAACGTCAACAAGGTGACGGGATTTAATGCCTGAAGCCTTTTCAATGAATTCTGCACTGGAATGTTGTTTGGCTGGGATCAGGCCAGCATCGATATCAGCCTTGTTTCGGGCGTTAAATTCATCAACATATTCGTTGAAGGTTTTAACCAATTCTTCGTTGGTAATCTTGTGCGGCGGCACATAAAGACCGGTACCCGAAATTACTACATCAACCATGCCAAACATTTCCTCGTTCTTGTGTGCCCGTTCCACGCCGTTTTTATGACGGACCTGTTACAATCGGCGCATAGATATACTGCCTTTTGCCCCATACGCCAACCAATCATTCAGGGAATATCTGCATTGCAAAAAATGGCTTAGATTTCTGTAGGATAGCGTGTGGCGCTATGGTACCAAACAGGTATGTCTGTTTGGGGAAAGATCATAGGTGGCGCTGCAGGGCTTGCGTTAGGCGGGCCTATCGGTGCCTTGCTTGGTGTCGCCGCTGGTGCAGCGGTTGACGCCGGGGTTAGCGCGCGGGCAGCAGACAGCGACGCCACAAAGCAAGTAACTTTCACCATCGGTGTGATTGCGCTTGCCGCCAAGATGGCGAAGGCTGATGGCCGCGTAACCCGGGAAGAGGTGGATGCCTTCAAACAAGTGTTTCGGGTACCTCCGGAAGAGATGGGTAATGTTGGCCGAGTCTTCGATATGGCGCGGCAAGCAACGGCCGGTTTCGATGCCTATGCCAAACAAATCGCCAGCCTGATGCGAGACAATCGCCCGGTGCTGACAGACCTTCTTGAAGCGCTGTTCTTTATCGCTAAATCAGATGGCGAGGTTCATCCAAACGAGCTGAATTATATCCGCGCCGTTGCCAAGATTTTTGGCTTTTCGAAGGCAGAGATTGATCAGTTTGTGTTTCGCCATGTTGGTGCTGACCCTGAATGCCCATATGGCGTTTTGGGGGTGGAGCCCGGTATCGACGATAAGGCCTTGAAGGTTCATTACCGAAAGCTGGTTCGGGAAACCCACCCCGACCGCCTGATCGCAGAAGGTGTTCCCAGCGATTTCATTGCGGTTGCTACACGACGAGCTGCGGAAATCAATGCAGCCTATGATAAGATCAAGACAGAACGCGGTAGAGCAGCCAATTCTGCGGAGGCAAAGGGGTGAAACCGAAGGACATAGCCCTCGTCATTCTTGTGACCATGGTTTGGGGGCTGAATTTCGTTGCCGTTAAATGGGCGGTGGAGGATTTACCGCCGCTGGTGGCCAACGCAGCCCGTTTTATGGTGGTTGTGCTTGTTCTGCTGCCGTTTTTAAGGAAAATCCCCGGGCGGATGAAGGATTTGGCACTGGCTGCCTTTTGCCTTGGTGTGCTGCACTTCGGTGCCGTGTTTTTTGGGATGAAGCTCGCGGGTGGTGTGGGGGCTGTTGCTATTGTCTCCCAACTTAATGTGCCGTTCTCAACCATCCTGGCGATCTTTGTTCTCAAGGAAACTGTCGGTTGGAAAAGGGCGGCGGGTATAGCGTTAAGTTTCATGGGGGTAATGGTTCTGGGCTTTGACCCCAATGTTTTTGAATATTGGGACGCGTTGCTGGTCATCACATTTGGCGCCTTCATTTATGCTGTTTCAGCCATTTTGATGCGGCGATTAAAGGATGTGCGTGCTGTTACCACTCAGGCGTGGGTGGGTGTTGCGGGTGTGCTAGGGTCTATCGCCTTGTCATCAATTTTTGAGACTGGTCAGCTTGAGGCTGTTCAGGCGGCGAACCCTGTGGCTTGGGCTGCTGTGGTCTATAGCGGCATTGGGGCCTCGGTCATCGGCCATGGCGGTGCGAACTACTTGCTTCGGCACTATGAAGTGTCTGTTGTATCACCCTATTTCTTGATTATGCCTGTATTCGCTATCCTGAGCGGGATCATCATTTTGGACGAAGAGTTCACGTGGCGGATGGCGGTTGGCGGTGTGCTGACAATGGCAGGGGTGCTTGTGGTAACCCTCAGGAACAGTGCGCGGGCCAAATCACTTGCGGTTCCCGAAGTGAAAGACAGGTAACGGAGATCCGTTGTGGCCCTTGAGTTGATAGAGAGACCATCGCCAAACTGGAACGAACGACCGCATGGTGCAGCCATCGATACAGTGGTTATCCATTATACAGGTATGAGAAGCGGCGAAGAGGCGCTTGAGCGGCTTTGCGATCCTTTGGCTGAAGTCTCCGCTCATTATCTGGTTGAAGAGGATGGCCGGCTTTTCAAACTTGTTGAGGAAGAAAAGCGGGCCTGGCACGCGGGTGTTTCAGCTTGGCGCGGGCAGGAAAACCTGAACCACACATCAATCGGGATTGAACTTGTAAATCCCGGGCACGAATTCGGGTACCGTGAGTTTCCTGGGCCCCAGATCGAAACACTGTTAACGCTTCTCTCAGGCCTTAAAACGCGGCATACTATCAGTGTAGAAGGATTTGTTGGTCATAGCGATATTGCTCCTGACAGGAAGACCGATCCGGGTGAATTGTTCCCCTGGAGAAGGCTAGCACAGGCTGGTTTCGGGTTGTGGTCAGATGCTGAGGCGCAGAGCACCGAAATGTTGGCAAGTATCGGTGATTACGGCAGAAATGTCGCTATGCTTAATAAACAATTAGGTATCATTGGATACCATTTGAATGACGCTGAGAAGTTTGATGTTGCCACCGAATGCGCCGTCCGAGCGTTTCAGGCACATTGGCGACCCGAAACTGTATCCGGGTGTTACGATAGAGGGACAGCAGCCAGGCTGCATGATATCGTAAACCTGATACGCAACGCTGGGGAAAATTTATGAAGAATTTGCTCTTTTCCACCTTAGTCGCCGCCGCGGCGGTTCCGGGGTTTGCTCAGGATGACTCTGTTACGTCCGAGCATGTTCCGAATGAACACACCATTGCTTGCCTTGAGGCGCCGACAAGGGACTGTGCCTTTACAGCAGCCTTGCAGACAGTGATCGGTGAGGAGTTTGGTATTGAACGGGCAAAGGTCTTGATCGGCGTGGCGCGTGCCATGATTGATACGGGGCAGGCTGAACAGGCGGCTCAGACATTGATGCTTGCGCTTGATGAAGCGCGCTCGGTACGCCTGACGCTTGTGACGCAAGAGAAGATCACTGAAATCGCACCGCTTCTGGCGCGTGCAGGGGATGTGGCTGGTGCGCTGGCTCTTTCTGAAGAGCTTCAGAATGACGGCATCAAGGATTCTGTTCTGGCGGAGATTGCTGAAGAGGCGATATCTGCAGGCAAGCTCGCTGATGCACGGGTGGCCCTTGGGCAGATGGCTAATCAGGTGAAGGCTTTCTGGCGGGAAATGGCGCTT
>JABXIV010000216.1 GCA_013372925.1 Alphaproteobacteria bacterium | reverse complement strand
TTCCAGCCTGTGTAATCTGTCCTTCACCGCTACCCAATATGCGCTGCTTTCCTCGCTTGCCAGTCAGGCGCGCGCTATTCTCGGGTCCCCGTCGGGCGTGCTGGCGGATGCCCTTGGATGGGTCGATTTCTTCATTGTTTCCACATTGCTGGCGGTACCGGGGCTGATTGTTCTTCTCATCCTGTGGAAAAGGGATATAAGGGCGCGCACTCTTGAAAATGTGAACAGTGCTGGCAACATGTGATGTCACGGTGTGGTCAGATTGCTGTAATACAGATGCAATGCTACGCCCCTATTAGGATGGCCCTATGAAGAGATATGCTCGCATTCGCCCTCGTGTCGCCGCGGCCCAAGCCATGGCAGGCGCTCCGTCTTATGTCCGTCAAGGCAGCCTTGAAGTGCGCCTTGCGCGGTCATTCAAGGAAATCAAGGCAGCCCAGAAGCTCCGCTACAAAATCTTCTATGAAGAAATGCACGCGAAGCCTGACTGGCGTATGCGCATGACCAAGCGCGATATCGATCCCTACGATATGGTATGTGACCATCTGCTGGTGATCGATCACGACCGCCCCAAGGGCAAGCGCATTGTGGGTACATACCGCCTTCTTAGGCAGGAAGTGGCCGAAAAGAACAACGGCTTTTATTCAGCCGGTGAATTTGACCTCACCCCTTTGAAAAGCGAAAGCTTCAAAAAGCAGATCGGTGAGGGCCGGCAGCTCTTGGAGCTGGGCCGCTCATGCGTGCATGAAGATTACCGCGCCAACAGCACCATCAACATGCTGTGGAAGGGTATCGCCGAATATCTGAAAGAGCATAAAATTGCTTACATGTTCGGGTGCGCCAGCTTTGAAGGTACAAACCCGGAAGAGTTCAAGGAAGCCTTTGCGTACCTTTATCACAACCATATCGTGCCAGACGACTTCCATGTGAAGGCGCTGGAAGGCCAGTATGTTGAAATGAATACGGTGCCTGAGGCTGATCTTGATGTGCGTATGGCACGCCGGGCGCTGCCGCCGCTTGTGAAGGGTTACCTGCGGCTTGGGTGCTTTATCGGCGATGGTGCCGTGGTTGACGAACAGTTTGGCACCACAGACGTGTTCATCCTTCTGCCTGTGGAACGCATCGCCAAGCGCTATTCCAAGCACTATGACGTGGGTGAACTGGCGAATGATGCCGCCGATGCCCGCGAAGTTGCTGCGCAATAGTTAACAGATTGGCTGGTAACACAGAACGCCTCGCGGTTGCGGGGCGTTTTATTTTTTGAAGACGAGCGAGAAATTATTGGCGGGCATGGCGATAATCTCCGGGGCTTCAAACCCGGCGCCCTGGGCCAGCTCAATCACCGCTTCCATGTCGCGTACACCCCATCTTGGGTCACGGGCTTTGAGCGATGCATCAAAGCTTTCGTTCGACGGGGCCGTGTGCTGGCCTTTCCGTTTATAGGGCCCATAAAGATACAGGATACCTTCCCCGTTCAGGGCATTGCCCGCCCCCTTGATAAGGGCTTCTGCCACCTCAAACGGGCTGATGTGGATCAGGTTGGCGGCCATAACCGCGGATAGTGGCTGTGGCAAATGATCAAGGGCCCAATCGTCCTCCAGCGCGTTGAAGGGCCTTGCGGGCAAAATGTTGTCCAGCCCAACATGATTCCGCCACGCGTCAATGCTTTCCAAATGGGCGGGGTCGATATCTGTAGGTTGCCAGTGAAGGTCAGGGAAGTGCGCAGCGATATGGGCCGCGTGCTCGCCAGTGCCGCTGGCAACTTCAAGAAGGCTGCCCTTTCGCGGCAAATGCGCTTTCAGTACGTCAAGGATCACGTCTCTGTTGCGGGCAGTTGCCGGGGCATGCAGTCGTGCGTCTGCGCTGGCGTCTTCATGCTTGCCGGGGTTGAAAAACTTAGTCATCCGCCGCGCCGCCGGTTCTTGAACTGTGTGATCAGGTAGATTGGAACCACAATGGTTGCGCCCAGAAGCACATATTGAAGCCCACTGCCTACCAGCCAGTTCCAGATGGCAGCCAGTTTGTCAGCAATCCAGCCGTAAACGTCGCCCGGGCTCCATTCCAGCCAATATAAAAGAAGGCCGACAAGGAAGCTCCAGATCGCCAGCTTCAAAACTACACCTGCATCAAACCGCATGTTCTTTTCTCCCTGGGTGCAGGCGTATCATAGGCATTTCACATCGCCCCGCCAGTCAAATGTCATGGTGTGATTGCGTTTTGTTATGGTGTATCGGGCCAGTTGCCGGTGGGCAAAACCTTGATCAGGCAAGCCTGGATGTCGCTGGCGTTGCCGTCAAGATCGCGGGCTGTGATGTGTTTGGCTGCGAAATGGGAGTCCGGATCGGGCTCCATAAAGACGACCTCAAGCACACAGTCATGGTTTTCAAACAGCATAACCTGTACAGGCCCATCCCTGCGCATCAGCGTTGGCTCACCCATCAGGTCCATAACGTCCCGCGGGTTCAGGCCATTCAGGCGGGAAGGCTCGGGCGGGGGCGCTGACGGCACCGCTTCCGCTAGGGCTTGCATTTGCGGTTCAGGCGCGGGTGCTGTCACCACAGGCGGCTCACTTGCACCCGGCCCGCAGGCCGCCAGCATGCTGGCGGCGATGCAGATAAGGGTGAATTTCGGGGCCAGATTACGGTCAGTCAAAAACACGGCCATCCTCATGGGCAAGGAAGTGGAAAATATGGGTCATCATTGCGGCACCAACGATCGGCGCCAGGATATTGAGGAATGGTACAGCAAAAAGCGCTGCAATTAAGGCACCGCCCATAAAAACCTTGCCGCCATACAGGCGCCTTAGGCGGTTCACTTCGCGTGCGGGCATGTGCCGGATCGCGACCATTTCAAAATATTCGCGGCCCAGAAGGAAACC
>JABXIV010000137.1 GCA_013372925.1 Alphaproteobacteria bacterium | reverse complement strand
TAGCCGGCAATATAGTCAACACCATCAATTGAAAGCGTGGCGCTTGCCATGGGAATAGTATCCCCGGGAATATTCAAGCTGCTGGCAAGCAGAGGCCTGTAATCACCCATTCTTACCAAAATCGCGGGTAGACCATCCTGGTCCAGCATGGCTTGCACTGAAGACCAGGGTACTGTCGCCACCAGGGTGCCGATCGGCTTTTTGCTTTGAAAACGCGCCTTAATGGGGGCAATCAGCGCAACAACACGCTCCCCGTCCGGCGCACCCGGCATAGGATTCAACGCTTCACCTACAAACTGCAATTGATCTTTGATTGCCACGTCCCACACAGGGGGCAGGTTCACATCCTCCATTATAGGGTGGGACGCAGCGGTCAACGTTCTGTCCGCATCGAACACATACACCTGACCAGCCAACCCATATTGATCATGCAGTTCCACAAGGGTGCGACTGATGCGCTTGTCGATATCGCCTGAGAAGATATCGTTCATGACCTCAAGCCGTGCCCACGCTTTGATGTTGGTGGCAAGTGCACCGAAATAGGCCTCAATCCGGTTTAGCTTCTGGTTCGCCACTTGCGTCAGCGCCCCAGCCTCCGTTTCCCGCAAGGACTGCTGGAAAGACGTTAAAACCACGATGGCTGTCAGGCTGTAAGTAACCAAAAAAATCCCGATGAGCGATAACATCAGCTTGCGCCGGATAGACTGGTCGAACCACCTTATCACTGGATTTCCCCCAGCACCTGCACACCTTCGGGAGGGTGTTCTGCCACCACGTACCCGATGGCGCCCTCTACATGCCGCACGAAAGCCGTTACCGCTTCGTCAGATTCCTGAACAACGGGCGGCATAAAGCCCTTGAACTGCATCTGGTTCCAATATTTGGCGAGCGACCGCATGCTACGCCCCAACACCTTTTCGGAAAAGCGCTTGCGTTCTTCGCTACTGGCCTCTCGATTAACAGGCACGACCGGGGAGCCATCCGGCCATACTTGGCGCTTCAACATGAAAATACGGTTCAGTTCATTGACGTCCATTTCAGCAACCGGCACTGCAGGGTTCGCGATAATCAACAGCCGCTCTTCCGCGTGCGCAGGCGCCCCAATGGACACCCAAGTTACAAGAACCGCCAGCAAATATGGAAAGGCTAACCTTCTCATACCGCCCCCTAGAACAGGATCGCCAGCGAGGCGAGTAAGCCTTGCTCGATGTTAAGTTCTTGCCCCCACTGGAAGGCATATTCCAGCTTCCAAACCACTGGTGGCTTCGGGCGATAACTGAAGCCCAGAATAGCGTTCTCAGATGCCTGGATGTAATCTCGGTCCTGGAAATATTCATAGCGTCCGTGAAGCGACCAACGCTCCCCAATATTGTAGGTGCCTTGAACAAACGCACCGAATTCATCGTCCCGCACGCGCATCGCACGCGGATTATCAAGCCATGACTTGGTCAGCTCTGTGCGCCACTCCATGTTCCCGGTCACAAGGTGGGCATTGAACCCTACAAGGATCTGCTTTTCGCTACTGCCGGTAACATCGGCATGCTGCAGCGAAAGCCCTACGGTGTTTTCCAGGTCCCAGGTCCAGGAAAGGTTCATGCCCTTAATGTTATGGAATACACGGTTTTCAATGGCATCAAAGTCGTGGCTCAGCCCACCATCGGGCTGCCAGTAAAGTGTGGCCACAGGCAGATTTTCATTACGCGGTGTGTAGATAATGGAGGCGCCGGAAATAAACTCAGAAAATCCCCGATAGGTGGTAAGTGGCCTGCTGGTCGTTGGAACGAGTGGCCCTGCATGAATGCCGTTCCATTCCCCAATAGGGGTGAGGCTCTTACCCAAGCGCAGGACCAAATTGTCGCGCAGGTAGGTATCATTATAAAGGCGCTCAAGGATAATTTTGGCATCACCGCCTGAAAAAGGGGCTTCGCCTTCCTTCAGCACTGGCATGCTTGCAATTTCAGCTTCAAAGAAGGGATTAAAAAAACGGTTGAAGCGCCCTTGCACGAAAAGGCTCAAGTCATCAACCAACAATTCACTCTTGCCGTCCTCCGGGATCTCACCCTCAACAGTCAGATAACCGGAGATTTTAATATCATCAAAACGCAGGCCCTGACCAAGCGTATAGTCGTCCTCGGCCAACGCCCCCTGCCCACACCATAAGGCAGCAGCCAAAGCCACGACAGTGCCGCAAGACGAATGCCTTTTGCTACAGATTGCCACTATTATGCCTCCCACACCCCAATCATCGGGGAAATAACATAACCAGACAACAGAAATGTGTCAGGTGATAAAATGACGCATCCAACAACAAAAAAGCCTACCAAAGGTGGCAGGCTTTCTCTCATTGGCAATCTTTGGGCAATCAGAAGGCTTCAGGGGCGCCGTATTCCACATCAAAGGGGAAATGCCCCATGACCTCTTGCACCTTTGCTTGAGGTTCTGCAGCCTGAACATAAACCACCATGCCCCTGTTTTCTTCATTTCTTACAGTAACATCCGCACTTGCCCCGGCTTCTCGGACGGCATAATCAAGGGCAAAGGCCGCCGCCTCACACCTCAAGGCCGGTTTGAATGTTTTGCCAACTGCGGTCAGCGGTAGGACCTCCAAAATCTCAATGCGCACAGGAACCGCAGCCCGTTCCGGGATATGCGACCGCGCAAACGCCATCAGTTCTTCAACATTGGCATTTTGTCCGGGCACAAGCTGAACGTAGGCAATCGGCAATTCACCAGCATAAGAATCCGGCTGCCCCACGGCTGCAACCATCTGCACGGCTGGATGCTTGGCAAGCGCCCCTTCAATCATGCCCGGATCAATATTGTGTCCGCCGCGTATGATCAGGTCTTTCGCACGACCCGTCAGCCAGACATAGCCCTCGTCATCCACCCGCCCCAGATCACCGGTATTCAACCAACCACCTTCAAGCAGCACACCTTCGTTTTTCTCTATTTGCTTATATCCAGCAAAAACATTGGGGCCACGGATCACCAGAACTCCTGCTTCATCGGGCCCACAAAATTCTGCTATCTGTCCGTCGGCGGTAATTCTGGCGGCTTTCATTTCCTGATAGGGCATACGTATACCTATAGAGCCAGCCTTGCACTCGCCATATACCGGGTTGCAGCTGCTGACACAGGTACCTTCGGTCAAGCCATAGCCCTCCAGCAACTTCAAACCCATCGTTGTCTCTACTTTGTGAATCAATTCCTTTGGCATGGGCGCTGCACCACAAATGCCAAACCTGAGAGAGCTGATATCCCGCCCATCCACAGGAACAGACAAAAGGGCCCCATAGACTGTTGGCACCGCAGAAAAGAAGTTCGCCTGATACTGTTCCACGATGCGCCAGAAATTCTGAATTACGCCTGGATCTCGGAAACCGGCTGGCGTTAGAAGCACAACATGTGCCCCGGCTAGAAACGGCCCAAGGCCCGAAACAATCACGGCATTCACATGGAAAAGCGGCAAGCCACACAAGCACACATTGCCTGGTTCGATCCCTTGTGAATTAGAAAGATACCATGCCTCAAAGCATTCGTTTTGCTGGGTATGCTGGGCCAACTTGGGGGTGCCCGTTGTACCCCCGGTGTGGAAATATGCCACAATATCGTCAGCCTTCGGGGCAAATTCAAACACCAGATCATCCGCGGGTTGTCCGGCGATAGCTTCATGAAAATCAAGAAGGCTTACACCTGCTGGCAATGCCGAAGCATCAGCGCCGTCCCCGACAACGATGACAGCCGCAAGAGTTGGCACATGAGGCACGACCATCATGGCCTTGCGCCAAAGTTCTGCTCCAAGGGCTGGGCCAGTTGTCACCAGCACTTTGGCGCTCGCTTCATTGAGAATGTCAATAATAGCCTCGGGTTCCAGAAACGGATTGACCGGATTAACGATACCTGCAGTCTCTGCGCCCCAGAGGCTGAGGTGCGTTTCAAGAAGATTGGGAAGCAGAAACGAGACAGCATCACCACACGCCACACCGCAGGCGTGGAACAGGTTAGCGGTTTGAGTGATCCGCCCCAGCAACTCAGAATAGGAGAGAGTTTGGACAGGCG
>JABXIV010000111.1 GCA_013372925.1 Alphaproteobacteria bacterium | reverse complement strand
TCCTGACCGTCAAGCAAAAGTATCAAAGAAAATGAACTTTTTTTGGCACTTCTGTCAAATGCCCCGGTAATACAGGCTTTTCATGCAGATAATATGCTGATCATCGCCTAAACGCTGCTTAAAAAAAGGTTCAAAAAAACCAAGCCACCGCCGAAAATCCCGGCCGTGGCTTTTCACATTCTTTCATCTGAAGCTGACGCTCACCTAAATGGGATCAATGTCTCCAAGAGCATAGGTTTCGCGAAACTTAGACGCGTGCTCTGTCAGACGCCCCTCTGTAATCGCTTTGCGCAACCCGGCCATCAAATCCTGATAGAATTGAAGATTGTGCCACGTTAACAGCATGGCACCAAGAATTTCACCGGCACGAATCAAGTGGTGCACATAAGCACGTGAATACTGCGTACAGGCAGGGCATGCACAGGCGTCATCAATTGGGCGCATGTCGTCCTTGTGGCGTGCATTCTTGAGGTTGATAGCGCCGCGCTGGGTAAAACCTTGTCCGGTTCGACCTGACCTTGTTGGCATTACACAGTCAAACATGTCTATGCCGCGCTCTACGGCGCCAACAATGTCATCGGGCTTCCCTACCCCCATAAGATAGCGAGGTGCCTCTTTAGGCATGCGTGGCATAGTGAAATCAAGGACATTGAACATCATGTCCTGGCCCTCACCTACTGCGAGCCCCCCTACGGCGTAGCCGTCAAAACCGATCTCTTGCAAGGCATCGATCGAACGGAAGCGGAGATCTTCATAAACACTGCCCTGAACAATACCGAAAAGTGCAGATATTGAGGCATGGTCCATGCCGTAGTCAAAGCCGTCGCGAGACCTTTGGGCCCAGCGCATTGAGAGCTCCATTGACGCTTTCGCTTGATCTTCAGTTGCGGGATATGGGGTGCACTCGTCAAAACACATCACGATATCTGACCCGAGAAGCCGTTGGATTTCCATTGATCGCTCTGGCGTTAACAATATCTTGCTACCGTCAAGGTGAGACTGGAAAGTAACGCCCTCCTCACTCATCTTTCGAAGCTGTGTCAGAGACATTACCTGAAAACCACCGGAATCTGTCAATATAGGCCTGTCCCAATTCATGAACTTATGCAAACCACCAAGCTTGTGGACGCGCTCGGCAGTTGGGCGGAGCATCAGGTGGTAAGTGTTGCCAAGAAGGATATCCGCACCTGTTGAGCGAACGCTTTCAGGCATCATGGCTTTAACTGTACCCGCTGTGCCTACAGGCATAAAAGCTGGCGTTCTGATTTCTCCACGCATCATTTGAATGGTGCCGGTACGCGCTGCACCATCCTTTGCGTGTATATCAAATTGAAATCTAGTGGGCATCATGAGGCCTTTTCCGGGAACAGCAGGCTGCTGTCACCATAAGAATAGAAGCGATATTTTTCTTTAATGGCATGGCTGTATGCCGCTTGCATAGTATCGAGACCGGCGAAAGCGGAAACCAGCATGAAGAGAGTGGATTTCGGCAAATGGAAATTTGTCATCAGCAGGTCTACGCCTTTGAAGCGGTACCCTGGTGTAATGAAAATATCTGTATCGCCAACAAATGGCTGAATACTACCGTCATCGCCTGCTGCGCTCTCCAGCAGCCTAAGCGATGTGGTGCCAACGGCGACAATACGCCCACCCTTCAGACGGACTTCATTTAGGGCTTGTGCCGTTTCAGGCGTGATCTCCCCCCACTCGCTGTGCATCTTGTGGTCTTCAGTTCGTTCAGCCTTAACAGGAAGGAACGTGCCAGCACCCACATGGAGTGTTACTGTGTGTTGCTGTACGCCCTTGCCTTTCAAGGCCTGCATCAATTCTGGTGTGAAATGTAGACCGGCGGTTGGCGCAGCGACGGCACCATCGGACTTGGCGAACAAGGTCTGGTAATCTTCCTTGTCGCGGCTATCCACGCCACGCTGCGATGCAATATACGGCGGCAGCGGCATGACACCATGTTCTTCTAGTGCACTGGTCATTGCCTCAGGTTCAACGTCAAACTGTATGGTGCGCTCGCCCTCTTGTCCCACCGCGATTACTTCGGCGCACAGACCGGAAAAATCCAAAGTATCGCCCAAACGACATTTCTTTGCAGGCCGGGCGAAAACGCGCCAAACTGTGGCCTCTTCGCGTTTGTGCAAGGTTATTTCAATCTTGGCTTCGCCACGCTTACCGGAAAGGCGGCCAGGAATGACTCTGGTGTCATTGGTAACTAACACGTCCTTATCGGTCAGAAGGTCTACAATATCCTTCACGCCTGCATCTATGAGGTTGCCGTTATTGACAATTAGCATACGCGCAGCATCTCTCGGCTGTGCCGGCCGAAGGGCTATGCGTTCTTTTGGTAGGTCAAAATCAAATAAATCTACATCCATGAGGCGGGCTTTTATCGGAAGTGGGACCAAAGGACAAGTAGCAACAAAAAAGGCACCCAAAGGTGCCTTTCTAACTTATGTAAGCATCGGCTTATTCTTCTACGTCTGCAGCTACCTGCATCCTAACGATCTTGCTAGGCTGTGCAGGTGGTTCTCCGCGATTGATGGCGTCAACATGTTCCATGCCGCCAACCACGCGCCCCCAAACCGTATATTGTCCATCCAGGAAACCCGATCTGTTAAGGCAGATGAAAAACTGGCTGTCAGCGCTGTCTGGGTCGCCAGCGCGAGCCATTGAAACTGTACCGCGCAAGTGGGGTAGATCATTAAACTCTGCTTCTAAGTTTTTACCCGAACCGCCCATGCCGGTACCTGTCGGATCACCACCCTGCGCCATAAAACCTTCGATTACTCGGTGGAAGATAAGGCCATCATAAAAACCGCTGCGCGCTAACTCTTTGATCCGTTCAACGTGCTTGGGTGCTTTATCCGGGCGCATGGCGATAACCACCCTGCCTGACTCCAGTTCAAGGTAAAGAGTGTTCTCTTTATCCAGTTCGATCGCATTTGCCTCACTCATAAGACCCACCATTATTGCAAAAAGAATTAGTAAGCGTTTCATCTCTTACTTGCCTAACCTGACTTATTTTCGTCGTGTTTCCGCGACACGCGCCACTACTGCTTCTGCCACATCGGCAGGGACAAAGCTCTTGATGTTACCTTCGTAGCGCGCCACTTCCTTAACCAAACGAGAAGCAATGGTTTGATAGCGCGGATCGGCCATCAGGAAAACGGTCTCGATATC
Source organism: Alphaproteobacteria bacterium (assembly GCA_013372925.1). Taxonomy (GTDB): domain Bacteria; phylum Pseudomonadota; class Alphaproteobacteria; order Sphingomonadales; family Kordiimonadaceae; genus Kordiimonas. The sequence continues at coordinate 3,288 of JABXIV010000111.1, read as the reverse complement.
AGGGTTGATCTGATAATTCATCCCCGTCATCTGAAATTCATATTCAAAGTCGGCAACAGCCCGTAGTCCTCGAATAATTATATTGGCATTTACGCGCTGGGCAAAATGCATCAGCAATTCATCAAATTGCACCACTTCAAAAGCAACGCCGGCGGCCTCTGCCATTGGCCGTGCACCGGCATCCACCATGGCGACACGCTCTTCAAGAGTAAAAAGAGGATCCTTACTTGGGTTTGTGGCAACGCCGATTACTAATTTGTCAACCAAACGCAATCCACGCTTGATAATGTCAAGGTGCCCATTGGTTATGGGATCAAAAGTGCCTGGATATACGCCTATACGCTGTTTGTTCACAGCTACTCCCCCAAGAAAAATCTTGATATATGGTTGCTTGCCAGCAACATTCCTGAAACTGCCCCAAAAAACAAGGGCCAAGTGCCATTTAGAGCACTTTCATAGCCTGTCGAGGACTTTTTTCTAATGTCTTTACCCGTTGATCCATTGCTTTTTGCGCTTTTTCTGGGCGCAGTTACCTTACTTGTGCTGACGCCAGGGCCGATTGTGTCGCTTATTATCTCGGAAACACTCAATGAAAGTCCAAGGCACGGATTGGCGGTCGTGGCTGGAGCCGAAGTGGTCGGTATCGCGATGCTTGCGATTTATCTGGCCGGCTTTTCTGTAATTATTGAAGTTTTGTCAGACGATGTTTTGCGCATTATCAGATATTTAGGTGCCGCCTATCTGGCATATATGGCAGTGCAATCTTTCAGGAAGACAGATATTGGTGCGGATCCGGCAATGATACGACCCAAACGCACGCCGAGGAATGCATTCAAGGCTGCGATAGCGGTCGCAGCCACCAACCCAAAGGCAATTCTTTTTTTCGCAGCCTTCTTCCCACAGTTCATTTCTTCAGAACTGCCAGCTATGCCACAGCTTGTTACCTTGTCTGTTGCTTTTGCCATTCTTGCGCCAATTCTGGACTGTGTCTGGGTGTTGGCTGCAACGGGTGCGCGTACAATCCTTAAACGTAAAGGATCAACGTCTCTTATAGGAAAGGTCTCAGGGACAGTATTGGCATTGGCAGCCATTACCCTACTCCTCCTCAACAAATAAGGCCTGTTCTTTTACATAAAGAACAGGCCTTAGAGGATTGATTTTAAGTAATACTATTCGGTTACAGGCGCTTCAGGTGCCTCTTCAGCTTTCTCTGCCGTTTCGACACCTTCTGCGCTCTCATCGTCTTCTTCGTCAGTTTCCTGAAGTTTGGCAACAGACACGATGTGTTCGCCATCTGCGACCTTAAACAACGTTACGCCTTTGGTGTTTCTGGAAGCAATACGAACATCATGGACCGGGGTACGGATTAGCTTACCCATATCAGTTACCATCATGATCTGTTCGTCTGCTGTGATGGGCGAGGCCATAACAACGTCACCGATCTGTTCGCGCAGGCGTGCGTCGGAAGGCACGTTCCATATACCCTGGCCGCCACGGCCTGTGAGGCGATATTCGTGGCTGCTGGTGCGTTTACCAAAGCCCTGATCGGTCACAGTGAGAATGAACTGTTCGCAAGCCTCAAGCTCAGCCATGCGTTCGTCGCTCAGGGTCTTGTCTCCTGGATCTGTTTTCCAAGGCGCAGCCTTGAGGTACGCATCGCGCTCTTCAGTTGTCGCATCTGTGCCGTTGATGACGCGCATAGAGACAACTTCGTCGCCGTCACCGAACTTCATACCTCTCACGCCGGTAGACGTACGGCCAGCAAACAGCCGAACATCCGTTGCTTTGAAACGGATTGCGCGTCCTTTCTTTGCTGCGAGCAACACGTGATCGTCTTCGGTGCAGACATCGACGCCAATTAGTTTGTCATCTTCATCTGAGAAGCGGATCGCGATCTTGCCATTTGACATCACGTTAGAGAAATCAGACAGCTTGTTACGCCGAACATTGCCATGTGCAGTTGCGAACATAACTTGAAGCTCACCCCAGCTATCTTCGTCTTCTGGAAGAGGCAGGATTGTAGCAATGGTCTCGTCCTGCTTAAGAGGTAGCAAGTTAATAACCGGCTTGCCTTTGGACTGTGGTGTCCCGAGCGGCAATTTCCATACTTTCATCTTATAAACCTGACCGAGGTTCGAGAAGAACAATACGGGTGTATGGGTGTCAGCCACGAAAACAGTTGAGAGGAAGTCTTCGTCTTTGGTTTGCATGCCTGAGCGGCCCTTGCCGCCTCGGCGCTGTGCCCGGTAGGTGCCAAGCGGTACGCGCTTGATGTAGCCGCTCTGGGTCACTGTCACAACCATGTCTTCACGCGCAATCAGATCTTCATCATCGAAGCCTGTAATTGCGTTCATGTCGATCTCGGTCCGGCGGTCATCGCCAAACTCGGCACGCACAGCCTCTAGTTCGCCGCGCAGCACTTCATAGAGCTTCACGCGGGATTGGAGAATTTCGAGATATTCACGGATTTTCAAAGCCAGCTCTTCGAGTTCTCCGCCAATTTCGTCACGGCCAAGGGCTGTGAGACGGTGCAGGCGCAGGTCAAGGATGGCTTTGATTTGAATTTCTGACAGTTGGTATGTGCCATCATCATTCAAATGACTCATTTCGTTAATGAGCTCAAGGTATGGAAGGATTTCCGTGGCATCCCACTTGCGGGCTGCAAGTGCTTCCCGGGCTGCTGCCGGCGATGGTGCTGTTCGAATGGTTGCCACTACTTCGTCAATATTCGCTACCGCCGTCACAAGGCCAAGCATGATATGCGCACGATCACGGGCCTTGCCGAGTTCAAATTTCGTGCGGCGCGTAATCACTTCCTCGCGGAAGTCGATAAATGCCTGCAACACGCGCTTGAGCGAAAGCTGCTCTGGCCGCCCGCCGTCAAGCGCCAGCATGTTAATGCCGAAGCTGGTTTGAACCGGTGTGAAGCGATAGAGCTGATTGAGGATCACATCTGCGACACCGTCTCGCTTCAACTCCACTACCACCCGGACGCCATCGCGGTCTGATTCGTCTCGAATATCGGCAATGCCTTCAATGCGTTTGGTTTGAACGCATTCGGCAATTTTCTCGATCATCGAGGACTTGTTAACCTGGAACGGTATTTCAGTAATGACGATAGCCCAACGATCCTTGCGAATTTCTTCGACATGCGTTCGGCTGCGAATTGTGATGGAGCCCTTGCCGGTCTCATACGCCTGCCGTATCCCACCAACACCCATGATGATGCCACCGGTTGGGAAATCCGGGCCCTTGATGTGTTCCATCAGGCCCATGGCGTCGATTTCC
>JABXIV010000257.1 GCA_013372925.1 Alphaproteobacteria bacterium | reverse complement strand
CTCCAAAAGCCTTGAAATGCAACTGTTGCGTGCAAACTACATCTGAACGTCAACTTGCTACTCAAAGGATCCCTATATACGCGTCAAAGTGTGATTTATATCGATCGTTTATGTTTGCCTGAGTTGATGAAATTCAAGCAAACGGCTATCGTGTATTAATAGGTAAAATTGTTTGTGTTTCAACAGTTTTATGTATCAGTGGTTGGAAAACAATTCGCTGCATTAAAAATATACTGTCACAAAAAAATAATGTTTTTTATGTGGCTTAGCAAAAATACCGCACCACAAAGGCCTGCGTTCGGTTTATGCCTAAAAACATCCATAGATTGAAAATCGGTATGCAATATTAAGTTGACTGACAAATATATTATTAGTTGAATGTCCGCCGTGGGTTTGAATCAAATTCCTTAGCTTAGAGTTTTTTTACGGCATCCACTTAGCGGGAGGTATCTCATGGATGAGCAGTATATGGGGGTTATCGCGGCCCTTGGTTTCAATTTTGCACCTAGAAATTTTGGCTATTGTGGTGGGGCGCTTATTGCGATTTCGCAAAATACGGCGCTTTTTTCCCTGATCGGAACCAAGTTCGGAGGGGATGGGCGAACTTCTTTCGGTCTGCCTGATCTTCGGGGGCGTACGCCAATGGGGCAGTTCCAGGCCCCGGGGCTTAGCAACCGTCTTTTGGGGCAGTTTGTCGGTCAGGAAAATGTGGCGCTTACGCAGAATAACTTGCCATCGCATACGCATTTGCACACCTATGCTGGCAGCGGTGGCACGACCGGGACTGTTGTTGAGGTTGCGAAAACCCATGGTACTGTTCAGGATCCAGGTAATGGCGATTATATTGCAATGCCGAGTAACGGTTTTGGCAGCGCCCCAGAAGGGAATCTGTATGTTACTGAAGCAGAGGCCGCCGCTGCGGGTACAGCACTGATCGGTGGTGTCTCAGGTGGCGGTGCCTTCGACAGTTCTGCTTTGACCATCCTCGAAACAGGGGCAGGCCAGGATTTCACCATTATGCAGCCCAGCTTGGTTATCAATTTCTGCATTTGTCTTACGGGTCTTTTCCCGTCTCGCAGCTAATTTTGGCCGTTACAGAAAGATGCAGCCAGATGGGCTGCGGAAAGGTCTAACATGCTAGACAAAATAACGATTGACAGTTTCAAGGACATTGAGGGCACAGAAGCGCACATTGTGATTATGGACGGCCCAAACATCACTGTGAAGGTGGAGAAAATTGTTCCCGGGAAATGCCGCCATGAAGACATGCCGGACAATTGCCGGAAAGACCCTTTCACTGTGTTGATGTCCGGCCCTGGCCTGAATCAGGCGCCAGACGGTACCTATGATGTCGATTTTGAAAAGATAGGGCTGCTGAACGGTCTCTATATCGACAATAAGGCAGATAACCCGGAAGGGGAGGCGGTCATGGGCGGCCAGGCAGGCGCTGATGTCCAAGGCGCTGATGTTGGGCCCAAGAGCTCGCTGGATTTGCCAGAGGATCGCACTGTCTATGAAATTATTTTCACCTGACATAGTGGCGCGCTGCCTTGCGTGGCGACGCCCTGACAGGTGTTAAAGGAGACATCATCATGTACGAAAATTATATGGGTGTGATCGAAGCCCTGGGCTTCGCTTTCACACCGGCACAATGGGCTTATTGTGCGGGACAAATAGTCTCGATCAATCAGCAAACCGCATTGTTCTCACTGCTTGGTTGTCGTTTCGGCGGCGATTGCCGGGATGTGTTTGGCTACCCTGATCTGCGTGGTCGCGTGCCGATCGGTCAGTTCCAGGGGCCGGGTTTGCCGGATTGGAGTGTTGGCATGAAGCCGGGCTTCGAACGCACGGTGCTTACAACGCTGCGCATGCCAAGCCATAGCCATGCTCATAACTATACAGGCACTGGCAGCTTGACAGACATCAGTGTTGCCAAAACCCACGGCACCGTTCAGGAGCCGGACCACGGTGATTATATCGCTGAGCCAAGTAACGGCTTCGGCTCTGCACCTAATGGCAATCTCTATGTAACTGAGGCACAGGCCACAGCCGCAGGGACTGCCCAAATCGGTGGCGTTAGCGATATTGGCGGCGGTTTTGTCAGCCAATATCTGCAAATCCATAACACTGGTGTTAATGATTCTTTTGAAATCATGCAGCCATCGCTTGTTATGAATTACTGCATCTGTATTGATGGCCTGTATCCGTCACGGAGCTAATATAATTTTTTAAGAGCTACCGCTGCAGATTTGTGGCGGTAGCTCTGGATTCTTATCCGCGGCTGATGTTCTAAGGCCAAGAGTAACGGAGACATGGGATGACAACAAATGGCAAGGCCGAACCAAGGGTTGAACTAGCAGACCTGACAGCGGCGACTTTTGAAAAATATACCGACAAGGCGTTTGAGGTGGAGGTCGACAACGTCAAGCAGGCTGTGACTTTGGTGGATTGCACCGAAAAACCGGACAATATGGGGCCGGACAGCACACGTACGCCTTTTACGCTGATGCTGCGCGCGGAAGTGGATGATGAGAATCCTCTGCAGCACGCTCACAGTTTTTTGTGCACGCTGCGTGGCCTTGAAGAAGGTGAAATAAGCAATCTTTCGGTTGAAAGAATAATGCGCCCACCGCGGTTGCCCGGCGGTGTATACTTTCAGGTAGTGTTTGGCTAGGCTCCTGGGTGTGCAAGCCTGATTTGGTTTGCCATAGGGGATTGGGGAGAGAGACAAGAATGATACACGGTACTGTAGCTTTGCCACACGGCATTACGGCACGACCGGCTGGTCGGGGTGACAAGGATTTCCTTGCGAAAATGTTCAAGGATAACCGCGACGATTTGCGCATGGCGGATGCGGAGACAGACTATATTGAGACTGTTATTGAGATGCAACTTGATGCGCAGATGGGGGGCTATGGTAAGCAGTTCCCAAATGCCCTGTATCTGATCCTGGAAAAGAACGGCAGCCGCATCGGCCGCATCACGCTTGATATCCAGCCGGTGGAATTGCGCCTTGTAGACCTCGATTTCATCAAGAAAGCGCAAGGCAAGGGGTTCGGTTCCTCAATCCTGTTGTGGCTTATGAAGGCGGCGGCCCAAACTAAAACGCCACTTCTGGTGCCTGCGCGCCGGGACGATTTCGCCATGGGCCGGTTCCTGATGCAATATGGTTTTGTCGAGGATCCAAGTATGTCTGACGATGTTTTTGCCCGTATGAGCTGGATGCCGACTGCCGACGAGATGGCGGGCATTGCCGACATCAAGCCGCGTGCTGCAGTGGCGGGAACCGTCTAGCTCTGGAAACTTTAATCCAGCAAAGAATTCAAACAAAGGCCCACTGAATTTTCGGTGGGCTTTTTTGATCTGAAAAGGGTTTTGAAGGCTTAATCTATGCTTTGCGGATTAGAACCTTGCGGAATAGTAACCGTGAAGGCACCACGGATATCGCCAAACTTGAAGCCGGTCGCTGTATCCTCAGGGTATGCCGCTTTGATTTTAGCATAAAGCTCAGGGTCAATATCCGTGCCATGGCATGCGGTGCACAGGTGCTGGGTGGGTATGGCTTTCATAAAGCGGTAAACCGTACCATTTGAGGATGAAGCCTCCAGTGAGCCGATTGGCTCCCTGCCAGCGCGGGACGCCTCAAATGCCTTCAGGACAGACAGCTCCCACGCATCAGGAGCATTGTTGGGGTTTCTGACTTTTAGGCTG
>JABXIV010000163.1 GCA_013372925.1 Alphaproteobacteria bacterium | reverse complement strand
GGCAACAATCTGGTGAACATCCTTGCTTCGGCAATCGCAACCAGCCTGTTCATGAATCTGGTGGGCGAGGAAGGCGTTGTGTATGCCACGCTGGTGATGACGGCCCTTGTTCTGATTTTCGCGGAAGTGATGCCCAAGTCATACGCCATCGCAAACCCTGATAATATGGCATTGAAGGTTTCATGGTTCATCAGCCTGATTGTCAGCCTGTTCGCGCCTGTGGTGGCACTGGTGCAGAAAATCGTGCGGCTAACACTGCGCCTGTTCGGCGTTGATATTTCCAATATGGAAAGCGTGCTGTCTGCCCACGATGAGCTTCGCGGCACCATCAACCTGCACCATAAAGAAGGCGGTTTGGTGAAAGAGGACACCCACATGCTGGGCTCAATCCTCGATCTGAACGATGTAACCGTCGAAGACGTGATGGTGCACCGGTCTGCCATGGAATCGATCGACATCAATATCGGGACCGACGATATCATCACGGCCGTGGTTTCAAGCCCCTATACCCGGCTGCCAATCTATGAGGGCAACCCCGAAAACATCATCGGCATCCTGCATGCCAAGGACGTGCTGCGGTCGCTGCGGCGCGTTGGTCTCCAGTCCCGCCGTGTAAACATAAAGCGCATCATGGTGAAGCCCTGGTTCGTACCGGAAACCACAACGCTGCGAGAACAATTGAATGCCTTTCTGGAACGCAAGGCCCATTTCGCTTTGGTGGTGGACGAATATGGTGACATCCAGGGCTTGGTAACACTTGAGGACATTCTGGAAGAAATCGTGGGCGATATTGCCGACGAGCATGACTTTGAAGTACCCGGCGTAAAACAGCTATCAAACGGTGTGGTACAAGTAGAAGGCACCGTGCCGATCCGCGATCTGAACCGCATGTTTGACTGGCGCCTGCCGGACGACGAAGCCATCACCGTTGCAGGGCTTGTGATTCACGAAGCAGAAACCATTCCGATCGTGGGCAAGAAATTTCAATTCCACGGGTTCGAGTTTGAAGTGACATCCCGCAAACGGAATCAGGTAACCGGCCTGAAGATGAAAAAGCTTTAAGCAGGAAAAGTGGCGAGGTTGGTTACGATTTTTCGCAGAACCAGCTTCGCCACCTCAATTTCTTCCGCAGAGATACCAACAAGCGCATCACTGGTTGTCTGAACGGCAGCCTTGATCGCAGTCGCCCGAACACTTTGCCCTTCCTTGGTGATCAGGATAACTTGCTCACGTCTGTTGGACGGATTTTCCCTACGCGCGACCCACCCTTTCGCCACCAGGCGGTCAATCAGCCGTGTAATTGTGGTCTTGTCCTTCAGGGCTTTTCTGGAGAGCATCGCCTGCGGTGCGCCATCATCTGGCACAGTGCTAAGGAAAATAAATTCTTCGGGTGTCATATCCAGCCCTGCTGCCTTCAAGGAAGCTTTCAGGGATGTCTTGAAAGCATAGCTGGCGTGGTGCAGGGCAAAACCAATCGTTTCTGTTGGATCAGGCAGGGATTGGTTCTTGTTGCTCATTCTTTTTTCCTAAACCGGAGGCTGCTTCTTCTAACGCATCGCGCATCTGGAATCAAAAAATACATTTGTTGCTATTTACAACTATTGTATTTAACAATATATGAATAATCAGGTATCGATAAAAAGCGAGGACTGCGAATGCCTATCAAGCCAACAATATTGGTTACTGGCGCCACCGGGAAAACCGGCCGCGCCACAGTGACGGCACTTCTTGAAAAAGGGTATCCGGTAAAAGCTATGGCGCACCGGCATGACGAACGATCGGAAAGCCTGAAAAAGCAGGGTGCAGAAGTATTCATCGGCAACATGGCTGACCATGCTCATATCTCGGCAGCGATGGAAGGTGTCCAGCGCGCCTATTTTGTTGCCCCCTGGACACCGGACCAGCTTCATATCGCGATGACCTTCGCCGTCACCGCGGCAGAGGCCAATATCGAGCATATCGTGGCCGTAACCCAGTGGCTGTCTGACCCACAGCACCCAGCCGTATCAACCCGCGAGGCATACCTGTCAGACCAGATACTGGCAATGTTGCCAAACAGCAGCTTCACCAAAATCAACCCTGGCTGGTTTGCCGATAATTACATGCCCCCGGCACTGATTGGTGTGATCTCGCAGCTTGGCATTTTCCCTTTCCCCTTAGGCACAGGGAAAACCGCTCCCGTATCTAACGAAGATATCGGGCGCGTGGCAGCAGAAGCCCTGATGCACCCGGAAAAGCATGCTGGAAAAACATACCGCCCCACAGGCCCGCAACTGTTGGCCCCGGAAGACATCGCCGATGCCTTTTCACGCGTTACTGGGCGGCCTGTCAAATATCAGGATATTCCCATGAAAATGTTCCTGAAGGCACTGAAGTACATGGATATGCCCGCGCATATGCAAAGCCAGTTACGACACTATATCAGCGACTATCAGCTTGGCAGTTTCGAGCGTGACGCCCCGAATGACATCGTCGAAGCCATCACAGGGCAACCGGCGGAAGATTTTGAAACCATCGCGAGGCGCTATTTCAAGGCGGCACCCATCACTGAAAAACGCCTTTCCAACAAATTGAGGGCGCTAACGGGTTTCCTCACGCTGGCAATGAAGCAGCCACTTGATCTGCAGAGTTTCGAAAAACAACAAAACTACCCGAATGTGGCCAAGCCCCGTTTCGCAAAGGCGATAATCCAAGCCTGAAAAGCAAAAAGCCCCGGCAAACACCGGGGCTTT
>JABXIV010000300.1 GCA_013372925.1 Alphaproteobacteria bacterium | reverse complement strand
CATCACAATCACGTTCCGAATTTCATTGGAGCGCAATGTCAGCTCTTCAACAGCCTTTTCACCAACCTCTGACTGGTTGGCTGCTTCTTCTGCCACCTGCGTTGTCTGAACAACCTGACGGGAAATTTCCTGCGCCGTGGCAGACATTTCCTCAGTGCTGGCTGCAACGGTGCTTACATTCGCGTTCACGCGGGTAGAGCCATCGCTAACGCTGCCAACCTTGCCGCTGGCAACGCCAACGGCTTCGTCCAGCGTTTGAGCATTATGACCCAGTTCTTCAATAGAACTGGAGAGTTCCGCGATGAGACTGTTTACAGAGCTTTCGAAGTCGCTAGCGGCTGCCAGGCGGGCAGCACGCTCCCGTTCTTCTGCAGCCTGCCGCTCCGCATCTGCTTTTGCTTCAAGCGCCCTCTTCTCGGCCTCGTTCATCTTCACTTGCTCAAGCGCGGCTTCCGCTTCCATACGAGACTTCTCGGCCTCCTCAGCGGCAGCCTGGGCTTTCCTGGCCTCATCCATGGCGCTTTGCTGGCTTTCTGCTGCCTGTTCAAAGCTCTGGGCCAACTTGTTTGTAAGCCAAATAAGGCAAGCAACCTCAACAACTACAACAACGGCGTGCAACACAACGCGCCAAAAATCGGCGCCATCCGGGAATACCCACTGCGGAACAATAAAGTTAAACGACAAGTGATGTACCGCCACAACTGCCGCACTGACCAAAATCACGCGAAAATCGCAGAAGCCAGCGAGCAGCGCCAAAACCGCAAAGAAATACATGTGGATGTCAATTTGCCACGGATGCCCACGGAAAATATAAACCAGCAAGGCTGCAAACAGCACCATCGACACACCGGCAAGTTGGCTTTGAATGGGGGATGTACCGAAGCGCCAAAACATTACGCCAGGCACTGCCGCGAGTGCGACAGCGATAAGCACCGGCACAAGAACATCGGTGCCGGTGAACCAAGCCGCCACAGCAATAAGAATCACATGAAACAAAAGCGCATAAGAAATAAAGCGGGCAAAAACGCCGCGAATACCGTGGATCATATTCATTGAACTGATTCCTTCCTTTGCCAGGAAATCTGTTTTTCAGTGGGCGCACAACCAAGCCCCACCGGTGCTTCAATCACAAGCGCCGCGCCCATCCGCATAAGCTGAAGGGCTGAAACTCCCTGCTCAGCTCTAACAATGAAGGTTCCATCACCCACAGCATCGACAAGCTTCACCGGCATCTGTGAAATCAAACCAACAGCATGTTGTTCGGGGTAAAATGGTGACAATTGAATAAGCCACACACCCTCTTTCGAGGGCCAAAGTTGCGCGGCCGCCAGCAGGACCAAACCTGCCAGGCCGTAAATAAAAGCGCCCACCAAGGAACTCCTTCGCCAGTCGCCCCAATCGCAACACCGAAAGTTTAGCTAAGATACGTTAACAAATAGCTATCAGATCAGTCGTGGCGCACATCTTCTGGGAACTCTTGCGCTTGACCTTGGTGGGAGAAAGGAGAAGCAGACAAAGCAGTTGATACCATTTTGCAACAATCGACTGAATTACCGAGAAAATTACGTGATTTCGGCATGAAAACAGCTTGTTTCTGCCGCATTTCATGCGTATCCCGAACTTAATATTCTGATCGATTCGATTGATCGTTACTAAGGGGAATTTATCATGCGTGTTTTAGTAGCCTCACTGATGCTGGGCGTTAGCTCAGGCGCCGTTCTGGCCGATGACAGCTATTACGCTGGCTTCGAACTGGGCATTACCAAGGCAAATCGCCAAACGCTGGAGAACTCAACCAGCGGCCTATCTCTCACCGACAAAAAGAACCCAAACCTGATGGGTGGCCTTTATGTTGGTAAAATCCTTGGAAAATGGCGCGTTGAAGGCGAATATGCCATCCGCACCAACTATTATGACAGCATGAATGTCAAAGATGCTGGCGGCCTCGGCCTCGACGGCGGCTACAACCTTGCTGGTGGTTCGCAAAAAACGTCGGCCCTGATGGTAAACACTTGGTACGAATTTGCGGACCTTGACGGCTGGAAAGCGCTTGTTGGCGCGGGCGCGGGCCTTGCTTCCTTTGAAGTGAACCGCATGCGCTCCGGCAAAACGCTGGTAAATGATGACCGCGACACAGCATTCGCTGCACAAGGCATGGTACAGCTTCTGAAGCCTTTCAAAAACGGTATGGAATTTGGTGTTGGCTATCGCCACTTCCGCACCAACAGCCAAAGCTTTGAGACTTACGCTGGTTCTTCCCGCTACAAAGCGGTGAACAATGAGCTGTTTGCCCGCCTGAGCTGGCGCTTTGGTGAAACTGCAAAACCACGTCAGGCTGAACCCGTTCGCCAGGCACCTGAGCCAGTTGTTGCGCCAAAGCCTGTTCGCGTTGAAACGCCTCAAGTAGTTGAAGAGAAGAAGCCAGAGCCAAAACCGGTAGCACTTCCTGGCCCATTCATGGTGTTCTTCGATTTCGACAAATCAGACATCACACCTGAAGCTGCCGGCATTATCAAAGCAGCAGCCAAAGCCTTCAAAGAACACAAAGCAGTTCGCATCATGGCGACCGGCCACGCTGACCGTTCTGGTACGGAAGCATACAACATGCGCCTGTCTCAGCGCCGTGCTGATGCCGTGAAAGCTGCCCTGATCGCTGAAGGCGTTAGTGCCAGCAGCATCATGACAGCGGCGAAAGGTGAAACATCACCGCTTGTTGCGACAGAAGACGGTGTACGTGAGCCACAAAACCGTCGCACTGAGATTGTTCTGAAGCGCTAGACGTTCAACACAATATATACAGAAGGCCGTTCCCAATGGGAGCGGCCTTTTCATTTGGGTAAAGCCTTAACCGCAAAGCTTCAGGGTCGAATAGACGCAGACGTACTCGGTGCAGCTTCCGCCAGATCGCTTTGCTGGCCTTCACCTAAACACACGCTCTGGCGTGCACGATAGGGCACCGAAAGAAGATCCATTACACCAAGCGGATCTTTAGAGGTCGCCGCCAGCTTGGCAACAGCCGCGCTATTTTCGCAAAAGCCTCTTACGTCTAAACTGGCGAGCGAAATTTGGTTCGCCGTTTTTGTGACATAGGTGTCCATATCCATTCTGGTTTGGCGCGCCAAAAACGCTTCAACGGGCCATCGGCTCGCCTTGATGGACGGCCGATGCGCTTTCACAAATCGATTGTAAAGGCCCGCAAACCGCGGATTTTCGAACCGACACTTCAAGGCTGCGATTTTAAGCTGCAGTTCAAGAAAGCGAATCTGGTCCGCCCTTTGTTCGCTTGGCGTAATGCAGGCGCTGACGGAAGATGTCATCACCGCCACGGCTGCAGCACATGCCGCGCTTTTAACCAATCCATATGCCGGGAGCTTTTTCAAAACCACCCCTGCCCTTGCCATTTCCACCTGCTTCGATCCTACCACGGCTTGATAAATAGTCCATGAACGGAAACAATTTGATTCAACAATCGCCATAGAACGGTGCTGGCAAGCCTGATGATCACAATATTTTTTCCGATAAATCCTTGCCTTCACAGGCAATTCGCTTAACCCTATGAGCCAAATAATGATCGGCCGGAACCACATCGGCCATCCATAAGTCTTTGGGGAGAGGGACACATGATTTCAGCCTGGTTTAAAATCACGCTCTGGAAACGCATCATGGCAATGCTCGTGCTTGGCATCGTCTTTGGCGCACTGGCTGGCGAATATGCCGCGAAGATTTCCTGGATGGGCAGCATCTTCATTAACTTGATCCGCATGATCGTTGTGCCACTGGTATTTATCACGCTGGTTTCTGGCGTTATTGCGATGGGTGATCCAAAACGGCTTGGGTCGTTGGGCATCAAAACTTTGGTGCTGTATATTGGCACCACGCTTGTTGCCATCACGATCGGCCTTACGGTCGCAGCCATCGTACAGCCCGGCGTAGGCGTTGATATTTCTGGTGCTGTTGCCAAGGAATTGCCGCCAGCCAAACCGCTGGCGGAACGCCTGCTCAGCATTATCCCAACCAATCCGCTCGCGGCCCTTGCGGATGGTGACATGCTTGCCATCATCTTTTTCGCCCTGATCCTTGGCGCGGGCATTTTGATGGCTGGCGACAAGGCAAAACAGTTAGCCAAATTCGCTGATGCTGGGTCTGAGTCCATGCTGAAGGTGACGCACATCGTAATGGAAGTCGCGCCTTTTGGTGTATTTGCCCTGATTGCAAAGGTCGTCGGTGAAGGTGGCATCCAGCAGCTGTTTACCGTTGTACCGCTTGCCGCATCCGTGATCGCCGCCTGTATTATCCATGTGATCATCACCCACGGGGCGATCATGAAGTTCCTGCTGAAACTGCCGCCAAGCCGTTTCTTCCGCGACATAACAGGCGCGCAATTGGTTGCCTTTTCCACGTCATCATCCTCCGGCACACTGCCAGTAACCATGACGGTGGCCGAAGAAAACCTCGGCGTCAGCAAAACGGTTGCATCCAGCGTGCTACCGCTTGGGGCCACCATCAACATGGATGGTTCAGGCATTTACGTGGGTATTCTGGCGGTATTTGCAGCTCAAATCCTGGGTGTTCCACTCGGGCTTGAGCAGTATCTGATGATCGCTTTTGCAGCCACGCTCGTTTCCATCGGAACAGCAGCCGTGCCGTCGGCCTCACTGTTTCTTCTGGCAACAGTATTGAGCGTAATCGGCATTGAGGACGCGCAGACCTTCCTGATCGTTGGTTTTGTTTTCCCGTTCGACCGCCCGCTTGATATGCTCCGCACGGTAGTAAACGTAACCGGTGACCTTTCCGTGGGCACAGCCGTAGCCAAATGGGAAGGCGAACTGGACGAGAAAACCTTCCGCGCCGAGCCTGTTGACTAGGCCTTGTAAGGTTTTTCCTTATCAAAACAGCCGCCCGGTGCTATACGCCGGGCGGTTTTGATTTATAAGGTTAGATATGACTGACAAAAAGAAAGCAGTGGTACTCCTCTCTGGTGGGCTTGATAGCGCGACATGCGTCGCAATCGCCCTTGATCAGGGGTACGAGGTTTACGCCCTCTCGTTCCGCTATGGCCAGCGCCACAGCGTGGAGCTTGAGGCTGCCGACCGGATTGCGACCCAACTTGGGGTAAAAGAGCACAAAACTGCAGTGATTGACCTAACGCTTTTTGGTGGCAGCGCGCTTACCGCAGACATCGATGTGCCCAAAGACCGCTCAGACGATGACATGAGCCACGATATCCCCGTGACCTATGTGCCTGCACGGAACACCATCTTCCTGTCATTCGCGCTCGCCTACGCTGAAGTTGTCGGCGCCAAGGATATCTTCATCGGTGTGAACGCTCTGGATTATTCCGGCTATCCTGATTGCCGCCCGGAATTCATCAAATCCTATGAAGAAACGGCGAACTTGGGCACCAAGGCAGGCGTAACGGAAGACGAGCGCATCCGTATACAGACGCCGCTTCTGAATATGACCAAAGCACAGATCGCCGCCACCGGCACGCGCCTGGGCGTCGATTATGCCATGACCATCAGTTGCTATGACCCGGATACTGAAGGCCGTGCTTGCGGGCATTGCGATAGCTGCTTGCTTCGGAAAAAGGGGTTTGCGGAAGCGGGCATTGCCGACCCGACACGCTACCAGGATTAAGAGAATGGTCTATACGGTCAAAGAGATGTTCTACACGCTGCAGGGCGAAGGCGCGCAGACAGGCCGCCCGGCTGTGTTCTGCCGCTTTGCTGGCTGCAACCTCTGGACCGGCCTTGAGCGAGATAGAACCAAGGCTATCTGCCAGTTCTGTGACACGGATTTTATCGGCACGGACGGTGAAGGCGGCGGCAAATTCAAAACAGCCAAGGATTTGGCCACTGCAGTCAAAGCCCTGTGGGCAGGGAAAAGCGGCAAGCCACTGGTGGTCTGCACTGGGGGCGAGCCACTATTGCAGCTTGATGACGAACTCGTCTCTGCCTTCCATAAAGCCGGTCTGGAGATTGCCGTTGAAAGCAACGGTACGGTAGCCCCTCCCGCAGGCATTGACTGGCTGTGCATCAGCCCCAAGATCGGGTCTGAGATGATTGTCACCAAAGGCCAGGAACTGAAGCTTGTATACCCGCAAGAAGGCGGCGATCCATCCCAATTCGAACATCTGGATTTTGACCATTTCTTCCTGCAGCCGATGGATAGCGAAACGCAGGCCGAGAACACTGTAAAAGCCGTGGACTACTGCAAGGCCCACCCACAGTGGCGACTGAGCCTGCAAACGCACAAGTTCATTGATATTCCGTGATTAACCCCCGCGTTTCCTACGGCTGAGCGCCAGCCCGAAAACAAGCCCGAGCGCGATACCCACGGCGATATTGCCCATACCAGCCCCAATGGCTACGCCGACAGCAAGGCCAAAACCAATATATCTGGGGTCGTGCTCATGGCCTTTCGGCTTGCCGCCTTCTGGCTCATCACTCTCTAGTGGTTGTTGGTCTGACATTAGTCCCCTCCCCGGTTGGTGTTGCTACCTGATATGGGAATCTTTAGCTCTGTTGCCAAGACCTATCGTGTCAACGCCTCATAAATACGGGCACCCAGTTCAGGCCCCTGAACGGGGTAGAGGAACGGCTCTATTAGTTCCATTTCCATCAGGCACAAGCTGCCGTCTTCAGCCCTGATCATGTCCACTCGGGCATAGAGTGGGGCGACAGGGGCTGCGGCCAGCACCTTGGCGGCTTGCGCCACGTCTTCGAATGCGGGCTCCACCGGGGTTTCCTTGCCGCCATAAGCGCTCTGGATACGGTAGTCGCCGTCCGCAGCGGTTTTCAGAAGCGTGTGTGATAGCTCACCACCGATGAAGATGAAGCTCAGCTCCCCTTCCTTCACAATCGCATCCATATAGGGCTGGATCATCATAGGGTGCGGCATCTCTGGCACCGTGTCGCCGCGGTTGATCATATGCTGGCCGTCTGCGCCCGCCCCCACCTGCCGTTTGGCAACAAGCTTCTCAGTGCCGAATGTCTCGAACGCGTCGGCGACAACTTCAGGCGTCGCCTTGTCGGCCCAGATGGTGGGGATCAGGGGCACGCCTTTGCCCTCTAGATCACGCAAATAGCGTTTGTCGATGTTCCAGCGCACCAGCGCAGGTGCGTTGAAAAGCGGGGTCTGCTTTTCGATTTCCTCAAGTGCCTCAAGAAATTCTTCGAGGCGGTCCCAATAGTCCCATGTGGTGCCGATCATCACGGCGTCAAAGCTGGACCAATTGGCATCTTTGTCGTCCCACGATACGTCGGTAACCTTGCCGCCGCGCGCTTCAAACGCCGCCGTCAGATTTTCCATCATCTGGTCATGCTCGAACGCATCGTTCCGACGCACAGGGGACCCGGGCATCGTAACCCGGCTGGCAAGATAACAAAGATGCATAAATTTTATCCCCGACCGCGATAGTTGGGCACGTCCTGTTCCGGGATCCACACGCCCTTGGGGGCTTCGCCGGTCTGGTAGAACACATCAATCGGGATACCGCCGCGCGGGTACCAGTAGCCACCGAACCGCAGCCACTTTGGTTTCATCTCGTCAACCAGCCGTTCTGCGATGCCCACGGTGCAATCCTCATGGAAGGCCGCATGGTTGCGGAAGGATTGCAGGAACAGCTTCAGGCTCTTGCTCTCGACAAGGCTGTCACCTGGTACATAATCCAGCACCAGATGCGCAAAATCAGGCTGACCGGTCACGGGGCAAAGGCTTGTGAATTCAGGGCATGAAAAGCGCACGCAATAATCCGAATTCAGGCGCGGGTTCTTCACATATTCAAGAACAGCTTCTTCCGGGTTCTGGGGCGCGTCTGATTTCGATCCCAGTTGCTCCAGCCCTTGATAAATTTCCTTGGTCATCCCATATCATCCTTTAAGGCCGCACATATAATAAGGCCAAAACAGCCGAGGGTGAATTATCCCCTGCACATGCGCCCTTCTATGCTTTTGAGGGCACCGAATGTCAAAGGTTTTAACCTTTGTTTGCTGCTTTAGCGCCACCCCTGCGCGTTAAGGTATGGGCCCTACCCGCATTAACCTTTGAAATATTATTACTAAAAACTTAATATTTTTGAACGATTAGTTCAGCATTTGTTAATTTCACCCCTGTATAGTCGACCATAACAGGCCAAGAAGTGGCCTTTGTTGACCTCAGGCAATCGGGTGAAAAAGCACCTGAAAAATTTGAGGCTCAACTGGATAGGAGAAGAACAATGGCACAAAAAATCTGCAGAGCACGTTTTGCCCCCGGTACGGTTGTTGTCCATCGCCGGTTCGGTTATCGCGGTCTCATTTTCGATGTGGATGCTGTGTATAGCCAGTCTCCTGAATGGTATGACATCATGGCTAACTCGCATCCTCCCAAGGACCGTCCTTGGTATCATGTCCTTGTGGATGGGGAAACCCACACCACGTACGTGGCGGAAGACAACCTTGTTGAATGCGATGAAACAGACGCATTCGAGCACCCGCTACTGAGCCACCTGTTTGACGCAGGTGACGGTGGAGACTTCGCGAGCCGCCATATAGTGAATTAGTACTGAGTAAAAAGAGTTCCGAGTATACTTTTCCAAGCCGTACCAGCATCCCTTCCCCCCTTAGGAATGTACAGGTACCTTAAAAAGGCGCAGAGTTCCGCGCCTTTTTTTGTTGCTTATAGGCGAACTAATTCCGCAATGATGTGCTGCCCCGCCCCAATCCTTGAAACGGCATCCCATCCGTCAACTTGCCAACACCCCAGCCTGAGCTATGCGTTTGATTTATAGCTGCCCTGCCAAATGCTGGATTGTTTGGAAAGCCAAGAAAGCCTAGGCTAGGCGCGGGCTGCGTTTTATGCGCAGCCCTCTTTGGTTTGAGTATAAGGAAAAGTGCGCACATGAGTCTGTTTCCGCTTGTCACAACCGAATGGCTAGCCAACCGGCTGGAAGCCCATGACATCGTGGCTATGGATGCAAGCTGGCATATGCCTGCCAGCAAGCGCAATCCACGCGTCGAATATGAAGCAGAGCATATTCCGGGTGCCGTTTTCTTTGATATTGACGCTAATTCCCGCAAGGCATCCGACCTGCCCCATACCATGCTGCGCCCAGACGGGTTTGAGAAAGCCGTGCGCGGCATTGGCATTTCCAACGACGACACGATCGTTGTCTATGACAACAGCGATGTACGCTCGGCCGCACGGGTATGGTGGAATTTCCGCACTATGGGCCACGAAAAAGTATTCGTGCTGGATGGCGGCCTTCAGAAATGGAAAGCAGAAGGACGCGCGCTCACAGGCAACCCGACTAAACGGTCGGCCGGCAGCTTCCGCGCCTTTCTGGTTCCAGACCGCCTGCGCTGTCAGGATGATCTGTATATGAACATCAAGACATGTGAAGAACAGGTGGTTGATGCCCGTTCGCAAGAGCGCTTCGAAGGCACTGTGCCCGAACCTCGCAAAGGCCTGCGGTCGGGTCATATTCCTGGCGCGCTGAATGTGCCGTTCAACAACCTGTTCTGTGACGACCACAGCATGCAGAAACCCGATGCATTGCGCACGATTTTTGAAGCAGCTGGTGTGGACCTAGACCAGCCAATCGTCACCACTTGCGGGTCCGGCATTACCGCTTGTGTACTCAAGCTGGCGTACCTCACCCTTGGCAAAACCGACGTGTCCGTTTATGACGGTTCCTGGAGCGAATGGGGTGCAGACCCCGCCCTACCCGTTGAGACAGGACCCGCGGTTACAAAATGACAGACAAAAAAAAACTAGAGACCACCCTTACAACAACCGGCCGCCGCAAGGAATGGACCCACGGCATCGTAAACCCTCCGGTTTACAGGGCTTCAACCTGCCTGTTTGATACCTATGAAGAATTTCGTGCGCGTGTGGCAGATCCTGCAGCGCGCCATTTGTTTTATGGCCGCAAAGGCACGCCGACACAGTGGGCACTGGAAGACGCTATTACCGAGCTTGAAAATGGCGCCGGTACCATGCTGTTCCCATCGGGAGTTGCCGCTATTACGAGCGCCATCCTTTCGGTCGTCCGCACGGGCGATCATATCCTTATTACCGATAGCGCGTATGACCCAACCCGGTCATTTGCAAACGGCATGCTGAAAATGATGGGTGTTGAAACCACCTATTATGACCCGTTGATCGGGGCCGACATTGAAAGCCTGTT
>JABXIV010000247.1 GCA_013372925.1 Alphaproteobacteria bacterium | reverse complement strand
TGACAGGCACAGTGGTGGAACCCATTTGCGGCGCAGAAACCAAGCTGGAGACGCTGCGGGAGCAAGCTGCCAAGCATGCTCTGGTACAAGCTGACATCCTTGCCGTGGGTGACGGTGCGAACGATATTCCGATGATTGAGGCCGCTGGCCTTGGGATCGCCTACCGCGCCAAGCCGCGCACGCGGGCCGCAGCAAGCGCTGCTGTTACCTATGGTGACCTGACAAGCCTTCTGTATTTCCAGGGGTATGCAGACGCTGAGTTTGTTAGTTAACATTCAATTTGCGAACGGACAAAGCTGGTTTATTATTCAGGAATGGACGAGCTTTCACTGAAATCAATTCTAGCCACAGTCGAAACTGCGAGTTTAGAGCGGTTAGTAGGCTCATACTTCCTGATTTATATTACTGTTGCTTCGCTTCAACGCGCCCTTCAATCTGACGTTGGCATATTCAAGCTGGAATTAAGTCGCCGAATCCTAGTCGGTTCTCTATTGATTTATGTTGTATTGCTTCTTCGCAAATTGATAAGCAGCCATTGCCCTAACCCCGAAATACTCGCTCTCACTACTTGCTTGTTGCTTGTAACATTTTCCTTCGGCGTAAAATGGTTGATGCGGGAATTAGTGGCCAAAATCATCATCCTCGCATTAGCAATAAAGAAGGGGCTTGAATCACAAAAAGGGCGTCGTCGAGTAGCCGATTCAAAAACCTATCAACTCGACTATGAAAAAATTAAAAGCTTGAGCAATGCCTCTCCAATAAAGGAACGTGCTGCAACCTACTATCAATTCCATTTATTGAATATGACGGTCTGCTTCATTCTGTTCGCGGAGTTTTGGAAACTTGGATATCTGGCAACTATTGAATTATCGGTTCTTTGCCTCTTTTTTCTGTGGGCAGGCTATAAATCTGGGCCGTCAGACTGGCGCCCTAACACCCTATCGCCCACTCATTCAGGAAGCTTCATTAAAGTCTTAGAAGGGGCAACCGATCAATCTTCTTCCAACTAAAAAAGGGCCGGAAAACCGGCCCTTTCTTTTTGTCTTGAAGCGCTGTCGCTTACTCTTCTTCGCCAGAGTCTTCCATCAGCTTCAGCGAAACGTGCGCCGTGGTGCCGCGATAGTTCACAAGGAACAGAACGCGCTCACGCCCTTCTTCTTTCGCGGCTTCGATGATCTCAACGATCTCGGCAGGGTTATCAACCGTGCGCTGGTTCACCCGCAGGATCACGGTACCCGGACGAATGCCCTCACGTGCAGCCGGTGCCCGGCGTGCCACGCGCAGCACTGCAACACCTTCCACGTCTTCACCAATATCGTAGCGGCGACGCAGCGTGTCATTCAGTGGTGCCAGTTCCATGCCTTCAACAAGCTCGCGCTCGCTGCGGTCTGGACGACCCGGCTGGCCGTTTTCGTCTTCACCAGACCCCGGGATCAGGGAAGCTGGCAGTTCACCTGTTGTTACATCAAGTGCAACACGCTCGCCCTGGCGGATCACGATCACTTTCACCGGCTTGCCGATTTCAGTGCGCTTCACAAGGATGCTCAGGCGGTTCGAATCTTCAACCGTCTTGCCGTCCCACTTCACGATGATGTCGCCTTCACGAACACCCGCGCTATCTGCTGGGCTGTTTGGTTCAACGCGCGTTACGATCGCGCCTTCTTCCTGCTCGATACCAAGCGATTCAGCGAATTCTTCGGTCATTGGCTGAATGCCAACACCCAGCCAGCCGCGGCGTACCTTGCCGTGCTCAACCAGTTCCGCCGTCACGCGGGATGCATCATTGGATGGGATCGCAAAACCGATACCCACGTTACCGCCGGTTGGCGAGAAGATCGCCGTGTTCACACCGATCACCTCACCCTTCATGTTGAAAAGCGGGCCACCAGAGTTACCACGGTTGATCGACGCATCCGTTTGCAGGAATTCAACATCGTTGCTGTTGTTGATGCTGCGGTTACGGGCAGAAATGATACCAGCCGTTACCGTGCCAGCCTGACCAAACGGGTTACCGATTGCGATTACCCAGTCACCGATGCGCTCATCATCGCTGTCACCCCATTTAACAAATGGGAACCGATCGCCATTTTCATGTTCAATCTTGAGAACAGCAATATCAGACAGGGCATCACGGCCAACAACTGTCGCCGGGAAGTCGTCGCCATCAGCCGTGGTCACGGTGATTTCGTCGGCATCTTCTACAACGTGGTTGTTGGTAATAACGATGCCTGTGGCATCAACGATAAAGCCGGAACCCAGTGAACGGGCTTCACGTGGCTCCTGGTCGTCTTCCATACGGTCCCGAAACTGGTCCCAGAGGTCACCGAACGGCACGCCTTCAGGCAGGTCCGGCACTCGGCGACCACTGCGGCCACGGATCGTTTGAACCGTGGAAATATTCACAACTGCAGGCGACAGTTTTTCCACCAGATCAGCGAAGCTGTCCGGGGCACCGCGCGCGGCCACAGGTGTTACAGACACCATGGCTGCAGCCAAAATCATGATAGATGTCAGGAAAGCGCGCAGCGCTCCCGCCGACGCATATGCTGTCGTCCGCGTGTTCATTGCTTTTACCAAGGTGGTGCTCAAGGCACTTACTCCTTTAATTATTTACATCACTCGCGTTGGCCTCAGTGCTCAGGCGCCAAAGGACACCTGAACCAGCCACACTATCGCAACACCGATTGCCGCCATGGTCAAGCCCATCACCCTGAGCTTTGCGGCGGGCTGTTGTGATGCTGCGACAAGCAGCTTCTTGAAGCCTTCCGGCATAACGGCATAGGCCACGCCCTCCAGAAAGAAGGCGAGGCCCAAACCGATAAGTAGCAGTTTCCAATCCATACCGATTGATGCCGGATGGATTATTTACGGTCCATGAACAGCTTGAAAAACTCGCTGTCCGGGGAAAGCACAAGGCGCGTGTCGTCTTTGCCAAGCGATTTCTTGTAAGCCTGCATGGTGCGGTAAAATTCGAAGAAATCTTCGTCCTTGCTGTAGGCATTCGCGAAAATCTTCACAGCCTCACCGTCGGCTTCACCGCGGATCGTTTGTGATTTACGCTCGGCTTCAGCCAGCAGTTCTGCAACCTGACGATCAGCCGCCGCACGAATTTTCACAGCATCCCGCTGACCGCTTGCGCGTTTTTCAGCAGCTTCGCGCTGACGCTCGGTTTCCATGCGGCGGAAGATGGCCTCACTGTTGTCTGCAGGCAGGTCAACCCGCTTCAGGCGTACATCTACCACTTCAAGACCAAAGGAATGAGCGCGTTCGTTGGTCAGGTCGCTGATGCGTTTCATCAGTTCAGCGCGCTGGCCGGAAACGATTTCATTCATCGGTTCTTGCGCCAAGACCTGACGCACGGTCGATTCCATCGCATTTTCCAACAAGCTAGCGGCAGCACGCTCATCACGCGCCGCTTGATAGCGCTTCAGCGGATCAACGATGCGGTAACGGGCAAAGCTGTCCACCAGAATACGGCGCTGGTCAGATGCCAGAACTTCCTGCGGTGGCACATCCAGGCTGAGGATACGCTTTTCAAGGAAGATTACCTGCTCAAGGAATGGCATCTTGAAGTGCAGGCCAGGTTCAGTAACCGTGCGTTGCGGGCTACCGAACTTTACAACGATAGCCTGACGGCGCTCGTCCACCACAAACAGGCCGCTAAGCCCAACTGCGATAAGAACACCAACAATAACAAGAGCGATAATAGACTTTGCATTCATGGCTTATTCTCCCCCGCTCTTCTTGTTCAACTGGTCAAGCGACAGATAAGGCACAGCCCCTTTGCCTGCCTCGCCATCGAGGATGATCTTGTCCATGCCGGAAAGGATCTCTTCCATGGTTTCCAAGTAGATACGTTTCTTGGTTACGTCTTTCGCCAGAACATATTCGTTATATACAGACATGAAACGCGCGGCCTCACCTTGGGCGCGGGCCACTGTCTGTGCACGGTATGCCTCCGCCTGCTGGGTCATTTGCTCGGCCTTACCTTCAGCCTGCGGGATAACCTCATTGCGGTATTTGGTCGCTTCGTTCTGGAAGCGCTGTTGGTCGGCTTCAGCACGCTGAACGTCAAGGAACGCGTCTTTCACCTCTGCTGGCGCTTCAGATTCGATGATCTGCACCCGCAGCACATCAACACCTGCCTGATAGTCATCAAGGGTCATTTGAATAAGCTCTTTGGTGCTTTGTTCAATCTGCCCCCGTGCAGTGGTGATAATAGGCGTGATCTTATTCTGGCCGATCATCTCACGCATGGCGCTTTCCGCCACGGATTTGATCGTTCCATCAGGGTCTTGCAGGCGGAAAAGATAATTGCCCAGATCCTTGATGCGCCACACAACGTTAAAGCGCACATCCACGATATTTTCGTCTTGTGTCAGCATCAGGCTTTCATCAAGGCGTGCGAAGCTCTGGCGACCAGTACGACGCGATTCCTGAACCCGGCTGCCGATGGAAATCTGGTTTTCGTCGGTCACACCGCGCACTTCAACGGTCTCGACTGGATATGGCAGATGCCAGTGCAGGCCCGGCGTTGTTGATTCGGTCCATTTGCCGAACCGCAGCACAACTGCCTGTTCGTTGGGCTCAACGCGGTAAATACCGCTGCCCAACCACAGAAGAATCACGACAAGCAAGATAACAATCGGCCCGCCCTTGCCGCCGGGCAAAGCCTTCCGAAGCTGGTCTTGTCCCTTACGGATATATTCATCGAAATTTGGTGGCTCGCCACCGCCGCCGCGGCGCGGCCCATTGCCCCAAGGATTTGGGCGCTCGCCATCACCGTTATTCTGCCAAGGCATATTTTTCTCCCCTTCGGCGCGAATGCGCCAATCGAAACTGCAGCCTTTTCTCATATAGAAAGACCGTGTCTTGTCTGCCTATATATGGTAGGTGCCGGGCGGCTGCAATGATACTCGGCCAAAATCGTACGCTTTTTCGGGGACAGACAGGTATTTTATGTCAGACACGCTTAAAAAAGCCGTTGAAACGGCACTTTCCGGGATTAAAGCCCCTGATGGCACGCAATCAGTGGTGCAGGCTGGCCTTATCAGCGCTGTTGTGGTTGATGGCGGCAAGGTGGGCATTATCCTTGATTTCGGCAAAGCGGCACCCGATGGAGCCGAAGCCCTGCGCGCAGAAATCGAAACCGCGGCGCGGGCAGTTGACGGCATTGATGAAGCGAACGTGATCATGACAGCCACGCGCCACGCGCAGGCAGCCCCGCAAGGGCCAGCCATGCAGCAGGCCAAGGCCCCACCAAAGCCCACCGAAATTCCTGGCGTGAAACACATCATCGCCGTAGCCAGCGGCAAAGGCGGCGTGGGCAAATCAACCACATCAATCAACCTTGCCATGGCGCTCAAGGACCAGGGCCTGAAGGTTGGCGTGCTGGACGCCGATATTTTCGGCCCAAGCCTGCCCATGCTTCTGGGTATGGATGACCGGCCAGAGATCAAGAACAAGATTATCCAGCCCCTGATGGCCCACGGCCTGAAGGTGATGTCCATTGGCTTCCTGATTGATGTGGACCAGCCTGTGGTGTGGCGAGGCCCGCGGGTAATGGGGGCAACCCAACAGCTTTTGCGCGACGTGGCGTGGGGCCCACTTGATGTGCTGGTGGTGGATATGCCGCCCGGCACGGGTGACGTGCAGCTAACCATGGTGCAACAGGCCCCGCTTTCGGGCGCTGTGATCGTTTCCACCCCGCAAGACCTGGCCCTCATTGATGCGCGCAAGGGCCTGGCCATGTTCCAGAAGGTGGATGTGCCCATCATGGGCATCATTGAAAACATGAGCACCTTCACCTGCCCGCACTGTGGTGAAGAATCGCATATCTTCGGCCATGGCGGTGCGGCGGATACGGCGGCTGAGCTTGGCTGTGACTTCCTTGGTGGCATTCCCCTGCACATGAGCGTGCGCGAACATGCCGATGGCGGCACACCGATTGTGGCGTCGGAACCCGACAACCCGATCAGCAAGGCCTACCGCACGATTGCATCACAAATTTCAGAAAAACTGGGCGTTTCCTAAGGGAAGCACCCCTGCCCTTTAGCCTGCCTTGTGGGCGGCCCTAAATCCGGTCGTAGGTTACGAAAGCGTAAGCTGGCTTGTCGCCTTCCGCCGGATGTTCTTCGCGGCTGACTTCCTGCCAATCACCGGCAGAAAACGCTGGGAACCATGTGTCAGCGTCCGGTACTGCCATATGCACTTCCGTGATATAAAGCCGGTCCGCAAGCCCCAAAGACTGGCCATAAATTTGTGCGCCGCCGATGATCATGGCCTCGTCCGCATCGGCGACCATCTCTTTCGCCTGCTCAACAGACAGGGCAACTTCCACGCCTTCAGCGCGCCAATCCCCGTTTCGGGTGATCACGATATTGCGCCGCCCCGGTAGCGGGCGGCCGATGCTTTCATAGGTTTTCCGCCCCATGATGATGGGCTTTCCCATGGTGACAGCCTTGAAATATTTCAGGTCTGCAGGCAGGTGCCATGGCAGGTCGTTATCCCGGCCAATCGCCCGCTGTTCCGCCATTGCCACCACAACTGAAAAACGCATCGTGCTAC
Organism: Alphaproteobacteria bacterium; assembly: GCA_013372925.1. Taxonomy (GTDB): domain Bacteria; phylum Pseudomonadota; class Alphaproteobacteria; order Sphingomonadales; family Kordiimonadaceae; genus Kordiimonas. Next base: position 3,715 of record JABXIV010000247.1, on the reverse strand, counting down.
TCCTTACATCCCTAGATCATGCCATCGTCATCGTCTGTGGGATCAGCTTCCATCAGCGGCAAATGAACCCGGATAGTCGTACCCACATTCTGCATGCTGCGCACGCTGATGGTGCCGTTCATGCGGTCGACCAGCTCCCGGCAAATGGCAAGGCCAAGTCCCACGCCGCCATGCCGGCGCGAAAGCGCAGCATCAACCTGCGTGAAACGATCAAACAGGGTCGCCTGCTTGTCCTCAGGGATACCGATACCCGTATCTTCCACCTCAAGCACCCAGCCCGACTGGCCTGTCTGAAACTTTTTCTTGTGCAGCCTGAAGACAACCGAGCCTTGATTGGTGAACTTGATAGCGTTTGACCCAAGATTGATCAAAATCTGCCGCAACCGCAGCTCATCGCCCAAAATATTGTCCGGCATATTGTCAGCGAAATCAGCCTTCAATTCGATGCCTTTGGTCTCCGCTTGCTGAGCCAGAAGCGTGATAACCCGATCTACCAGCATACGGCTGGAGAGCTTTTTCTGCTCAATCTGGATTTTCCCAGCCTCAAGCTTGGCCAGATCAAGAATATCGTTGATGATGGCCAGAAGGTGCGTGCCGCTTGAATTGATGTCCTTGGCGTATTCCGCATACCGCTTGTCACCCAGCGGGCCCAGTGGCTGCTCCCGCAGGATTTGCGAAAAGCCAAGGATTGCATTCAGCGGTGTCCTCAACTCATGGCTCATGGTTGCCAGAAATTCAGACTTTGCCTTGTTCGCTGTCTCGGCCGACTTGCGCGCTTCCTCAACATCCTTGTTCAGGTTCTGCAACATGCGGTAGTGGTCTTCAAGCTCATCATGCGCTTCCTTTAGGGCGCGTGTACGGCGGTCAACAATCTCCACCACCCGCTGCGCGCGGCGGGACTGCGACCAGACGATGAAGATCACAAGCCCTGTCAGCACAAGGCATACACTGGCTGTGATCACAGCCGGGCCATAGTCAACGTGAAAGGCGTCTTTCGGCGCCCATGGCTGCACCTGCCATTCCTGATTGCCGAGCTTCACTTTATGGGACGCAAGCCACGGCTGGGCAGCAGGCGGCGGGAATGTTTCACTGCTGTATTCCCCACCGATCACCATCATGCTCTGCGAGATTTCGCCTTTTCGCCAACTGCTTGTCAGCTTGACATTGAGCGTATCAAAGCGCGGGCGCACCACCACATTCTGAAGCAGTTTCGGCATATCCACAATCTGCAGGATCACACCGTCAACACCGTTCCAGCTTACGAAGGGTGTAGCCAGCAGCACACAGGACCGGTCAGCGGTTTCCAGATGCGGCATGGGTATGCCCGCTGGTTTTCCGGCTGCGATGGTTTCTTCAAGGAAGGCATTGATGGATGGGGTTGTACCAATATCTGCCCCGCGCCAGCGTTCGCTGCGTTCATCCTCTGGCGACCATACATACAGCATGTAGAAGGCACGACGTGTGGCGCCATCTGCAGGGCTGATTGTCGGCTTCAACTGATACGGCACTTCGTGGCGTTCGTTACCGTAAGCCTGCACTGCGGCTTCATTGCCGGGCTTAACGGCCACCGCCACGCCCACCATTTTGCGGTATTGGTTCAGGCTGGAATAAGACGCGATCAATCGCTGGAACGCGTCATCGTCGATCTGCTCGGACGCCTGATAAAAGCTATAAAGGTCTGACGCCGCAGTCAGGCCATGGTCCAGGCTCCCCATCATACGGTCTACAAACAGGTCTGCCGCTGCGTTAAAGTCTGCTTGGGCTTCCGTTTCAGCCGACCTCAGGCTTTCATTGGTGGCAGACCACGTAAGCCCGAAGCCTATAAGCACAACAATCAGAATCAGCCCCCATTGGCGGTATTCTATTTTGTTGTCCCGAGCCACGCGCCAGCCTTCCCAAAACAGTCGCTAGACAGCGACAGGTGCCTTGATATGAGGATGCGCTTCATAGCCGGTGATCTCGATATCCTCGAACCGGAAATCGAACAGGCTCTTCACCTCTGGATTCAGGGTAAGTTTTGGCAGCGGCAGTGGATCGCGGCTTAACTGCAGGTCCGCCTGCTCAATATGGTTGCTGTAAAGATGCGCGTCGCCAAACGTATGAATGAACTCACCAGCTTCAAGACCGCAAACCTGCGCCATCATGTGTGTCAAAAGCGCGTATGACGCGATATTGAATGGCACACCAAGGAACACATCCGCGCTACGCTGGTAAAGCTGGCAGGAAAGCTTGCCATCCGCCACATAGAACTGGAACAGACAGTGACACGGCGGCAGCGCCATATTGTCAACGTCTGCCACGTTCCAGGCTGAAACGATCAGGCGGCGGCTGTTGGGGTTATTCTTGATCTGGTCAATAAGGGCTGAAATCTGGTCAATTGTGCGCCCGTCTGGCGTGGGCCAGCTACGCCACTGGTGGCCATAAACCGGGCCCAGATCGCCGTTATCATCGGCCCATTCATCCCAAATGGAAACACCGTTATCTTTCAAATACTTGATATTGGTGTCGCCAGCGATAAACCACAGCAGTTCATGGATGATAGACCGCAGGTGCAGCTTCTTGGTTGTCACCATGGGGAAACCCTCGGCCAGATCAAACCGCATCTGGTGGCCGAACACACTGTATGTGCCGGTGCCGGTTCTGTCCCCTTTGAATGTGCCTTCACGCCTGATGCGTGCGATCAGATCAAGATATTGCTGCATACCACCCTGCTACCAATTTTCGTGCTGTAACAGCTATAGGCGCAGACGCGAGCAGAGGCAATAGCGACAATCAGCAATCGCCGCTTTGAAGCTTAGGCACACCCAAAGGCATGCCCTGAAACCAGACCCTAGTGGATAGCAGGGCCGTGCAAATGAACGTCGCGGCCAGAATGCCGCCGCAGAATTTCAAGCGCCCGGCGCTCCTGTTCCTGGCTGCCTGTACGCACCCACAGCAGAAGCCCACCCCTGGAAAGCTCTTGGCGCACCCGTTCCTTCGCATGATGTGCATAGCGAAGCGCATAGTAGCCGCCACCAAGCATTCCAATAAGGCCAAGCCCCACCGTCAGTACGATCGCCTGCCATGTCTGCAGCCCGTGCCCGGCAGCAATCCCGGCACCCGCAAGCAGCAGGATATAGACCGGCACAACAACCATCACCATCATGCCGCTGGAGCGGCTGTCTTTATCCACATAGGCTTCGCGCGGCACAGCGGCATCATCTTCGAGCGCCTGGACAGACTTCACAGGATGATGAAGCTCGCTTTCAATGTCCGGTATCGGCTTCGGGCGGGATACGGCAGCGTTTGAAAAGCCGTGGCATTCAAGGTCATCCACTGCCGCCTGAAGCTCATCCTCTGTACTGAACAGGGCCACCGCTTCACGCAGATTGCCCCTTGGCCCTACTTCGGGGGACCATTCCCAGTGACTTTGGTCTGCCATGGTAAATTCTCCTGTCATGAAAGACCTGCAAGGCCAGCATTATGCCACAGAATCAAGAAAATCCCGAATCTGTACTAATTATAGAAATTTAGCCGCTGATTAGGCTTTAAATCGGGAAAACAATTGCTTATATCAGAGGTGTCGCTTCGGCGACTATGGCGATAAACGGTGCATTTAGTAGCTATTGCGGACCCGGGGGCAGTACCCGGCGCCTCCACCAGGAACGGCCTGCTGACCTGGACAGTCAAGGCCTACGGTCAACAGACCGTTGCTGATGGGGGCGAACCAGGATCG